>JBMTVS010000001.1:0-35539 GCA_049451655.1 Kiritimatiellia bacterium
ATTATGCCGGGGGCGCGACCCTAATCGAGAGCTTGTACCAGTCCATCCGGTCGCCGCTGCAGATTTTGCTGGTCGGCGATGCGCTTTGCGCGCCATGGGCGCGGCCGCCGGCGATTACGCTGGTGAGCATGGAGGATGATGACCGGTTAAGTGGCACGGCGGAATTTGTCACCTCGGCTTGGGGCAACCTCAATCTGCGCTCCATGATGATCATGTATATACTAGACGGAAAACCTATTCTGCTCCCGGGACAGCGCGGCGGGGTATTGAAACTCGACACCAAACCCGTCACTGATGGTTACCATTCATTACGGGCCATCGCCTACGACGTCGGCAATCCGGTTCGTCATCAAGGCGTGAGCGATATTGATTTTATGCTCTGCAATCGCGATCGCTTCGTGGCGTTGAACGGTCCCGAACAAAATAGCCGGGTCGATGCGAAACGCCCGTTCACCTTGACCATGACCGCCACCGGCACGCCCGAGCGCGCGGCGATTGTGGTGCAGGAGCGGTTACTGATGACCGCTGCGTTTAGCAACGGCATGACCTTCGTCATCAACCCGCAAACCATCGGCCCCGGGCCGGTTGATGTGCAAGCTATCGCGGTTTATCCGGATCGCGAGGCGGTGCGCAGCAAGCCATTGCGCCTCAACCTCGGTGTCGTCAATGAGCCGCCGCGCATCATCGATATCAAGGCGCGCGAGCCCGACGCCAACGGGATGATCCTGTTGCGGAGCTTGGTAGAAGATCCGGACGGTGATGAAGTCAGCCAGACCTGGCATTACGCGCCGGTCATTGATGAGGAAGTTGCGGTCGCCGGGTCGCCCGATAAGGCGAAGCAATTCGCGCCGGACGAGGACACGCTGCGCATGGCGGCGGCGGTGCAATCAGTCAGCGCGACCTTTGCGCTCGAACAGCCTAACCGGTTGCGCGCGATCGATGTGACCTGCCGCTGGGAGGAGAGCGGTCTGCCGTTTGACCGGCATCAGGGCGGCATCGTGTTCAACGCGATGGACGAGAACAACTATCTCTATTGGGGACTCGATGGCCGACTCAGCGCCTGGGCCTTGAAGCGGGTGGTGGATGGTCGCGAAGAAAATGTGCTGACCCGCGGCGCCCCGGTGCGCATGGAGGAAACCTATCGTTTGCGCATCGCTTTTAAAGGCGGCAAGACCATGCAGTTTATCGTCAACGATCGCGTCGAGGCGGAGGCGGACATCGACTTCGGCCCCGGCCGCGTGGGCGTGCGCGCAGGCACGTCGCCGGTTAATTTCAGCGACCTGTACGTTTCGCCACCATCCGCTGCGAAATCCTTTTTTAACGAGGAAGGCGACGTTATCTTTTTTCCCGCCGCCGAGGAAAGTACCGCGAAAAAACTACACGTCATCGCAAGGGATTTGCATAGCAGCACATCAAAAGCCTACTGAAGGCTGCACGACGGGGTTTAAGAGCGTGAACCCTGACGAGCGGCCGCCTCATACACAGCGCGCGGGTTAACGCCAGCTTTAGCGGCCAAGCGGCGACAGTCATCCATTTCCGGCGCGCGGGTAATGTCTTCACCTTGCCAGGAACCAATTTTTACGCGGACTTCACCAAAGGGCGTGGTCACAGTTTCAAAGCGCCGCTGTAATTTTGTTCGCCTGACTGGAGTCTCGCGTACCCCGAAGGTCGTGCTGCCGCGAAAGATAATATCCAGCATGCGTTCCCGGTCACCGGGATGGCACAGCACGGAAAACACCATGCCCGAGCGTTGCTTTTTCATGGTGACCGGCGCGCAGGTGACATCGAGGGCGCCCGCCGCCAACACATCATCCATGAGCGCGCCAACCAACTCCGGCGTGGTGTCATCCAGGTTGCAGGCCAGTAACAGGGCTGTATCGGATGTTTCGCCCGCATGGTCCTCAACGTCATAAAGCGATGCTCGCAGCAGGTTGGGCCGGTGGTGAAGTTTACGTTGGCCCATGCTGTAAGCGATTTTCTTAACGACCGAACCGGCAGGGGGAGCCTCTGCATTACGCCATGTTGCAATCAGCGCAGCGCCCGTGGGCGTGACCAGTTCGAAAGGTTCATCGGTTTGCGTTACGGGAAGTCCGGCGGTAAGGGCGAGGGTGGCAGGGGCAGGATTGGGATAAACACCATGGGCGCAACGAATGGTTCCTTGTCCTTGAGGAATGGGCGAAACGGAGATCGAATCAACACCCAGCGCATGAAGCGCCCAACAACTTCCGACAATGTCCAGAATCGAATCGTCTGCGCCCACCTCGTGAAAATGAATATCATCCACCGGCACGCCGTGAATCGACGCCTCGGCTTCACCCAGTCGCTGAAAAACCGCGAGGCTGGCGCTTTTGACCGGACCGGGCAAATCCGCACGCGCAATCAGTTCCTTGATGCTGGATAATGACCTGTGATCATGGTGGTGATGATGGTCGTGATGTCCATCCTCTGCTGACTCATGATGATGGTGTGCGTGATCATGAGTATGATCATGTGGATGGGCAGGCTGGGCGGCTTGCTCCTGCCCTTCTATCTCAACCCGCATGCGAACGCCGGTAATCCCCATGCTTTCTGCATGTGTAAGCTCAAGCTTGAAGGGCGCGGTACCGAGTTTTTTGAGCGCGTTAGTCAACTCGTCAAGCGGTGCCCCCAACTCCACCAGCGCACCCAGCATCATGTCGCCGCTGGCTCCGCCCACGCATTCGATGCGCAGGTGTTTCATGTTCCTCGCACTTCCTCGGCGGCACGGTTGATAATCGCGGCGGCAATTCCAGCGCCAAAACCATTATCAATATTCACCACCGAAATGCCGGCGGCACAGGAATTGAGCATGGCCATCAGGGGGGCAATGCCGCCCAGGTTGATGCCGTAACCGACGCTGGTCGGCACCGCAATAAGGGGACGATCAAGCATTCCGCCCAGCACCGAGGGCAGGGCTCCTTCCATCCCGGCCACACAAATGACCGCGCGGCAGGTTCGCAGCATCTCGATGTGGGGCATCAACCGGTGCAGGCCGGCCACCCCGCAATCGCTCACCCGCGACACATGCGCACCCGCCCACTCGGCGGTAAGCGCGGCTTCATCCGCTACCGGAAGGTCTGCAGTTCCCGCGCTCACCACCGCGACATGACCGATGCGCTGGTCGGCTGGTTTCATGGCGGCCGTAATGCAACGGGCACGATGATGATACACCGCATCCGGATGCGCGGCCTTGACCACCTCATACACATGCGGCTCGGCCCGCGTGGCCAACACCGGTTCACCGGTCTCTTTTAGCACGCCAAATATATGCGCGACCTGCTCCGGGGTTTTGCTTGGACAATAAATGACTTCCGGAAAAGCACGACGCCGCGATCGATCGGTATCAATGCGCGCGAAACCAAGATCGCGAAACGCATCTTTTTTCATGTGGGCGGCCGCATCAGCGGGCGTCAGTTCACCCTTAGCCACTTGTTCGAGTATTTCTTCCAGCTTCATGGGGCGGCGGTCCGGGAAGGTACATCTGGAAAACGTTCGGCCAGAAGTTGCCGGAACTCCGGGTGCGAGCGTATGGGATCGAGATCAGGATCGGATAAATAGGCCTGCAACTGGGAGAGGGTTGCATGACCAGCGCCGCGACGCAGCCAGTCGAGCGCCGTGGCGTCCTCGCCATCCATCACGTAGGTGATGGCGATATTAAAATAGGCAGTCGCCCGCGTGGGATCCTCGGCGATAAGGTTGTTGAGGTGGCGCCGCCCGCCTTCCAAATCCCCCATCCGGATCAAGGATACCGCCAGGTTATTTATAACGGCAGGATTGCCCGGCATTTGTCGTAACCCCAATTCGAAATTTTCTGCAGCGAGATCGAAACGATTCATCCGCAGGTTCACGAAACCAAGGTTCATGTGGGCGACTGAATAGTCGGGACGAATTTGCAGGGCGGTAATGAGCAATTCTTCCGCCTTACCCATCATGCCTTTTTGCATATAGTTAATGGATAGATTATTCAGCGTCTCGGCGCTGAACGGTTCGCGCTCGAGCGATTTCTCGAGCAGGGTGATGGCTTCGTCGAATTGCCCGCGTTGGGTATAAATAGAGCCAAGCAGGCGTATTGCGATGTTCATATCGGGCCAAACGACCAATGCTTTTCCCACTTCACGCTCGGCGGCCTCCATATCGCGATCACGGACATATTGCTGCGCCGAACGCACATGCCCCATCGCTTCGGCCATTTTCTGCGGCGAGAGGTTGGTGATTTGAGGTTGATCGCGACCACCCAGATCGGTGAATAACGACTCGATGGCAGCATATTCAGGCGGGGTGGCATTGGTTGCGGCTGCGTTGGTTGAGGTCGCATCGGCATCGCGCAAAAACAAGCCGCCTTCCGTGGAAAACTCCGGTTCTTCCTGTTGATAAAAGATCAGGGCGACCGCACCCATCAGCAATACCATGCCAATAAGAATGGCGATGGCTTTGCGATGCGGCGGACCTTCCGGTTTGCGGACCGGGGCATCCTGATCTGCATAAACCGGCTCGGCGGTTTTTTTATCGACCTTGTAAATATCTCTATCGTCTGCCATGGGGCGGAATATAGCACATTCTAGATGCGTTAGGGACAGACAAATTCAATTCCGGCGAACAGGAATACGCTTACGATTCGGCGAGATAACGGACTGCATTGCTGAAAATTTTCAGTCCGTCACCATGCTCGGGTGGCAAGGAGCCACGCGGATGAAATGACCACTGCGGATGCTGCTCGGGAAATAAAAAGGCCTCGGGGTGCGGCATTAACCCGAATACTCGTCCGGTCGGATCGCACAAACCGGCGATCGCATTGACGGAACCATTCGGATTGTGAGGAAAATCCTGCGCCGGATCACCTGAGGCCGGGTCCGCATACCGGCAGGGGACGCAACCGGCGGCCTCGATTTGATCCAAGGTTGCCCGGTCGATGACATGTACCTTGCCCTCGCCATGGCGGATAGGTAAATCCATAGGTCCGAGACCGCGGGTAAATATGCAGGGGGAATCCGGTTCGAAACTGAGTCGTGTCCAGAAATTCTGAAATGACCCGCAATCATTTTGAACCAGAGACACCGCAGGTTTGAAATAATCGCCCCCCAGGCCAGGCACCAGTCCGAGCTTGGTCATGATTTGGAAACCATTGCAGACACCCAGGATGATTCCGCCTTCCGCAATAAAGGTTTGCAGTTCTCCCTGAAGATGGTGTCGCAGGCGGTGGGCGAAAACATGGCCGGACGTCATGTGGTCGCCAAACGAGAACCCGCCGATAAACATCAAGCCGGCGAATTTGTGTAGCTGGTCCGGCTGCTCGATGAGGTCGTTAACATGCATCAACTCGGGCACGGCGCCGGCTTGCTCCCAGGCGAATTTGGACTCGGCCTCGCAATTCAGGCCATAGCCCGTGATGATCAAGATGGGTGGACGGCTCATCGCTTATATACCCCACAATGTTTTGCGATACGAGTTCCGCAAAGACTCGACCCCGGCTTGCGCCAGAACATGCTGATCGCGGCCGCGAATAATCAGGGTGGAGGTTGCGGCAATCTCGCCGACGCGCAACAAGGGTTGACCCTGAAAATGAGCCTCCACGTGCGCAGTATCCGCCGGGTCGCAGGAGATAATGAACCTGCTGTTTGATTCACCGAACAAAACGCCGTCATCGCTCAACCCCTTCTGATACAGCGGCGCGAGGTCGATTTCGGCGCCCGTATCGCCGCCCATGCAGCATAAGGCGAGTCCGACCGCCAGTCCGCCCAGGGTTGGCGTATGGCAGGAAGCAATCATCCCGTCTTCCATAGCGAGGTGCAACCGCTCATACAGGGCCATGGCTTTTTCTGCATCAACATGCGGAAGCTTTCCGCCGATGTGATCCGGTTTTTTTTGCTGGCGGGCGAGCCAACGGTGAAATTCGGATGCACCAAGTTCCTCGAAGGTTTCGCCCAGCACGTAGATAATGTCACCGGCATGCTTGAAAGGCATGGTAACGGATTTGCGGACATCATCGATAATGCCAATGGCAGAGAACAGCAAGGTGGGCGGAATGGAAATCTTGCGTCCACCGCGTTGGGTATCATTTTTCATGCTGTCCTTACCGGAGATCAGCGGGACCTTGAACGCGGTGCAAAAGTCGTAGAGCGCCTGATTCGAACGCACGAGTTGGGCCATCTTGTAATGGCCATCAGGCGTGGAGGCGGATTGTACCGGATCAGGCCAGCAGAAGTTGTCCAGCCCGGCGATTGAATCAGGCTTTCCGCCTGCACTGACGATACGACGGATAGCTTCGTCCATTACGCTGGCGGTCATCCAGTAGGTATCGAGATCAGAGTAGAACGGGTTGATGCCCTCCGCCATGATCACGCCTTGTTGCGAGCCGTGCTCCACACGGCATACGGTGGCATCGGCGGGCACATCGGCGCGGCGGCCAACGAACGGCTTGACCACGCTCAACCCTTTCACCTCGCTGTCGTACATGCGTGCTTTGTATTCGCGCGAGCATACGTTCAGCCCCGCGAGCAGTTGAAGCAACTGCTTGGTACGATCAGCCATGCGGGACCGGCGCGGCGCGGGAACGTCGGGTTTTTGCCAGACCGCCTCGATGCGCATGCGTGGGCAACCATCATGCAGAAACGAGAGCGGTAGACGTCCCATTATGCGGCCGTCATACAGCACGGTGAGGTTCCCGTCATCGGTGAATTCGCCCAAATCGCTGATCTCGACATCGCGCCGTCGGGCCAGGTCACGCAGCTCGCTAAACTTGCCCGGCGGCACCGCCAGCGACATGCGTTCCTGGGCTTCGGAAAGAAAAATCTCCCACGGTTGCAGACCCGCGTATTTCAGGGGCGCCCTGAGTAATTCGAGCTCGACGCCGCCGCTCATTTGGCACATCTCGCCGATCGAGCTGCTGAGTCCGCCGGCGCCATTGTCAGTGATCGCGCGATAAAGACCAAGGTCACGCGCCTCCATGAGAAACTCGTACATCTTGCGCTGCGTGATGGGATCGCCAATCTGCACCGCCTGCGCGGGCGATTCGCCATGCAACGCTTCGGAGGAAAACGTGGCGCCATGAATGCCATCCTTGCCAATGCGCCCGCCCACCATGACCACGCGGTCGCCCGGGCGGATGGATTTTTCCTCGGCTGGCTTTCCGTTAATGGTTACCGGCAAGCGGCCAAGCGTGCCACAAAACACTAGCGGCTTGCCGATGAAGCGTTCGTCGAAACGCTCAAAGCCGCGCGTCCAGGGAATCCCACTCTGGTTGCCACCGTCGATGACACCATGATGCACGCCATCGCGAATCCGCCGCGGATGCATCAGTCCCTCCGGAAGATCACCATCAAAGAAGGGCGAGCCGAGGCAGTATCCCCATGTATTAAATAGCAGTTCACTACCGATTCCGGTGCCCATGGGGTCGCGGTTCACACCCACGATGCCGGTGATGGAGCCGCCATAGGGATCCAATGCAGATGGACTGTTGTGCGTTTCAACTTTGTAAACCAGGTGAAAGCGCTCGTTAAACCGGATCACGCCCGCGTTGTCGGAAAAAACCGAGACCAGCCAGTCGCGCGACTTGGCCACCTCGGCGGTGGCGGCCTTGATGAAGGTTTTATACAGCGACTGGTATTCATGTGTTTTGCCCTTTTCGTCCCGGTAAATGACGTCCGCGGCAAAGATCTTGTGCTTGCAATGCTCCGACCAGGTCTGGGCGATGCACTCGAGTTCCAAGTCGGTAGGTTGCGGTGGCAAACCGGTGCGCTCACGTTTGCGCCTGGTTTCGGGGTCCGCATAATACGCCCGTATCGCCTGCATCTCCTCTAGCGACAAGGAGAGTGTTCCCTCGCGACTGATGCGCATCAACTCCTCGTCGGAGCCGGACAAATCGATGGTCCGGGCTTCGATCCGGACTTTTGCAGGCACTTCCGGCGGGGCAACCTCAAGCGACTCAACCGCCCACTGCTCCGGCGTGTAGATCTTCGCATCCTGAATCAGCCGGTTCGCCAACAGGTCCCACGCGATGTGTTCCACCTGTTGCCGCTCCAGACCGGAAGCCTTCAGAAAATATTGAACGCCGGAACGAACCGGAACAAACCGGCCGGTTAAATCCGCCACCAGCGAGGAGGCGGTACGACCGACGTTATCGGTAACACCGGGCTTGAAACTCACCTCGATGAGCCAGTCGAAGGGTGGCGGTGGAAGGCGCCCGGTGGCGGAACGGCAGGCCACCGGATCGGTAAAGGCCCGCATGATGGCCCGTTGTCTGGTCGCGGGAAAATCGGCGTCCACGATGTAGACATCCCGCGTCGAACAACCGCGCATTTTGATACCCAAAAAGTCGCGGGAACGCTGTGTGACGCCAAGACCTCGTGGGTCGCGCAGGCCTTTTTTCAGGCCAATTTCGATGCGGAATGACATGATGAGCTACAAACTATAGAGAGGAAGGGGTGGCAATTCAATCCGGGATTCATAGCGCGGCACACCACGCTTCGCGGTGGCGGCGCTTTATGGGCTTCTTGCCCGGGCTAGTCCTCCCGTGCTAGCTTGCCCGGCAAACACAAAGGATGTGACATATGAAGGGTATCATTTTAGCGGGCGGATCGGGTACTCGGCTTTATCCGATTACGCGGGTGGTCAGCAAGCAGTTGCTGCCGGTTTACGACAAGCCGATGATTTATTATCCGCTTTCGGTGCTCATGCTGGCCGGCATCCGGGAAATTTTGATTATCTCGACCCCGGAGGATTTGCCGCGTTTCGAGCAGTTGCTGGGCGATGGCTCACAGTTTGGCTTGGCGTTGTCCTATGCCGTACAACCCCGGCCGGAAGGTCTGGCTCAGGCTTTCATTATCGGCGCCCCATTTATCGGTAACGATTCGGCCGCGCTAATCCTGGGCGACAACATCTTCTTCGGACACAACCTCTCGAACATTCTTAAGCAAGCTGGACAATTGGAACGTGGTGGTCTCATTTTCGGATATTTGGTGAAAGATCCGGAGCGATACGGCGTGGTTTCGTTCGACACCGAAGGCAAGGTGCTAGACATTGAGGAAAAACCGGCCAAACCGAAGTCACGTTACGCTGTTCCCGGTCTATATTTTTACGACAACGACGTGGTGAAGATTGCCGCGGATTTGAAACCCTCACCGCGCGGCGAGCTCGAAATAACAGATCTGAACCGCGTTTATTTGGAGCGGGGTGATTTGCGCGTGGAATTGCTAGGTCGCGGATTCGCCTGGCTGGACACGGGCACCCACGAATCGCTTTTGCAGGCGTCGAACTACGTGCAGACCATCGAGGAGCGCCAGGGGTTAAAGATATCCTGTATCGAGGAGATTGCCTTTCGCAAGGGATGGATCAATGCCGAACAGGTGCGTGAATTAGCCCAACCACTGGCCAAAAATGATTACGGCAAGTATCTGCTGCAGATTGCCGATCATCCGGAGTTGTAACTATGAGTACCCTGGAAACCGAGGCAGGAAAGCTGGGCGGCGTGGTGCTGGTAAAGCCCAAGTCATTTCCCGATCCACGCGGCTATTTCACCGAGAGCTATCACCTTGAAAAATATGCCGCGGCCGGTATCACCAAACCTTTCGTGCAGGACAACTACTCTTTCTCCAAGAAACACGTGCTGCGCGGTTTGCACAGTCAGATCAAACAGCCGCAGGGCAAGTTGGTTTACGTGCTTCAGGGCGAAATTTTTGACGTGGCGGTGGATATTCGCCGTGGATCGCCGACCTTTGGAAAGTGGGAGGGGCATCTTCTTTCCTCTGATAACTTCCACCAGTTGTTTATCCCGGAAGGCTTTGCTCACGGATTTGTCGTGCTTAGCGAGACGGCGTTGGTCAGCTATAAATGCACGGATCTTTATGCGCCTGGTGACGAGCAGGGCATTGCCTGGAATGATCCGGGTATCGGTATCGAATGGCCGGTGAGCGATCCGGTGCTCGGCGAAAAAGACAAAGCTTTGCCTCGCTTAAGCGAACTCGGCGAAGACCGCCTGCCGTCGATGCGTTAAGGCATCATCCGCGGTTGCTAGATATCCACGCTCGCCCATGAGTCGGGGGCTTCGCGCTTGAGCCCGACAATCCAGTGCATGATGTCGCGATCGCCGGGGATGTTTAATTTATATTGCTGGTTAGATCCATCCGGGTTCATCGCAACCATGTAGGAATGGGCAGGATGCTTGAGGTTTAACACGATATGATAATCGGGCGTTTGGCCAAGTCCCATGAAAGACACGGAAGCAATGCCATCGGGTGATAAGCGGTAGGAGAACGGATACGGCAGTGCGATCTTGTTTTTATTGAAAGTGGTAAATCTACCCTCCATCAAATTCACATGGGTCATGTTGCCGCGATGGAGAATGGTGTGGGTCATCTTGCCCGATTTGTGCACTGCCACCATGCCGCTGGCCGGGCCGGATAGTCCGCTGAGGTCGACGCCAAAAAAGTGCGGGGTGAAGATGGCGAACTGCACGCGCTCAACCGGATCCTCGGGTAGGTGTTGATCTTTATAGGGCACCGGACGGGCGGTGGCATCGATGGCAAACAGGGCAACGTTCTTGACCAGATCCTGAAAGGTTTGGCCCGGCTCTGAACTCATCACGTTCAGCCGGCACATTTCAAGCAATCCGGCGAGGTAATCGGGGCAAACGGACGGAATCTCAACTTCATGCAGCTTTTCGCCAATCAGTACCTGTCCCTGAATTTTCTGCGTGGAACTGAAGAATACGTCGTCCATGGCAATTAGACGGCCTTGACCATCAGAGGTGATCAACAAGCGGGAACGGGCGCCATCCCACATGATTGATTCAACATTTTCGTGTAGGTCGAAGACTTCCTGCGCCACATTATCCTGGGGATCGATGCGAAAGATCTTTCCCCCCTCGGAGACCACCACGGCGGCACCATCGGGCATCGCAGCCACGCCCTCGGGTGATTCGATCGTGGCGTCGGCGTACCACGCCTTGAACACCCGCGAGCGCAGGTCAAAACAGCCGGCATACCCCATCACTTCGCTGATGAAATAGGCGTTTTCGCCACGGACGTCGAAGCAGGCACCGGAAAACCCATCGAGTTCCCTGAAAACAGGCATCCACCAGGAGCCTTCCGGATCGCGGTAAAGGATGGCCCCTGAATAGGTTTCCGCGATGGATCGATCGGCAAGAAAACCTTCGAGATTTGAACCGGCAAGCAGCATGGCGCCGGCGGGATTGATCGCCACAGACTCCCAGGCATAACCAGGCGCGGGAGCAGGCACCTGTTCAACGAGACCAAAGATCTCGCCATCTTGATGGTATTCGGGCAGCTCGAAATAAATTACGCGCCCACCGGGTATGTCCTCCACGACATACAGACGACCATTTGTTGAATCGAATGCCAGACCTTCGGGCGAGCGCAAACCGGCGACCCGCTTCATGTCGTGCCCGTTGCGCTCGTAAACCGGGGTTTGAGGATCCGCCAGAATCTTTTGCACGCCGTCCAGATCGTAGCGGAGAATCACCGCCCGGTTTTCCTCGCTTATGAAAATTGTGCCGCTGAGTGGATCTGAAGCGAGACCGTCAGGGCTTTCAAGGTTCTTTAAGAGGGCTTTCATGCGCAAATTCGAGTCGCGCAAGTCGGGTTGATAGTCGGACGTGAAGGAGGCCATGGCGAAAGAGTCATCCGCCAAAAGGGTAGGCTCATTTACATCCAATTCATCGTCCGACCAGGGATGAGCAAAAATAGCGGCGACCAACGAAGTGGAGATCAAGGCGAGTAATACCCGAACCCCCTTGATAAATCTCTTGTGCGACCATAATCGACTAATCAGCGGACGAGTCCGGAAAATGGTTTTTCCATTCCGGCTGCCAACTGCATCAAATATATGGAGCAAGTCGTGTAGCATGGTAATGCGTGGGCAGAACAAAGGCACCCCCGAGCCCGTTCAAACCGTTGAACGTTTGGTCTTGTTGCTTAAACGTTACACGATTTTACTAAAAAGATAAAATTTTGATTCAGTAAAAATGCCCAATAACGAGGTTTTTTAACCCTAGCCTTGGGGACATAGACGCTATGCTCATGTCGCAAAACCAATAAATGCTGATGGTTTGCGTGATAATTTGCAGTAATCATCCCGGTTTGGTGTAAAGATGGGATATTCTATGTCCCCGCCTCGCTGGCGCCTTATGGCCAGGCGTGCTTCGGGTATTTACGCTGCAATTCTTGCTTAACCCGAGGGTAGTGATCGCGCCAGAAGCCGGCGAGATCGCGGGTGATTTGGACGGGACGGTGACTGGGAGCAAGAATATGGATGAGCACCGGGATGCGCCCATCGGCGATGGTGATCGACTTATCGACGCCGAAGAGCTCCTGGATGCGGAGCGATATAAAGGGGTCCTCGCTCGTGTAGGTAACCTTGGCCTTCCGGCCATTCGGCAAATTGACACGTTCCGGACAAAATCGATCCAAAAGCTGCTGTTGCTGATAATTCAGCCAGTCCCTTACCACGGGAGCGACTTCCCGCTCCTTAATGTCCTTGTAGCTAACTGCCCCATAGCAAATCTGGGCGACCATGGTCCGGCGATCCGCCTCGGTAATGGCGGAAATACCCAGTTCCGGACACCACGCGGCGAGGTTGTTTACCCGCTGAATCCATTGCTCCACCCCATGATCCCAGCGCTTTAGATTGAGTGTCCCTTTAACCACCTCGGCGGCAAGCAACTCCGCGGCGGCATCCAGCGGCGGGGTATCCAGCCGCTTGCTTTCCAAGACCAGGTCGCGAAAACGAATCTCCTGCTCAGCCTCGACCCGCTTGGACGCCGGATCGTAAACGACCCCTACCCCCTCGTTAAAATGCCCGGGAAACATCTCCCGCAACCAGGCCGGTTCTACCGCCGTGCACAGACTTAGCAGCACATTGACCTCCCGCCCCTCGATCTCCTGCACTTCGGCAGCAACCACCAGCGGATGATCTTTGATCACGCTTTCCCGGGCAATCTGCCCGCGCCGGTTGTGCACCATACGCACCCGAAGCGTTCCTTCGTCGAGGCGGCGGGCAAGGTGATCCGAAAATCCGCTCAATATGCATTTCTGCACCAGCTCGTCATCCACCGGACGCGGCTCGACGGATAATCCCTGCTGTTTGGCGATACGCAGAAAATGCTCGAACATGGGCTTCACCTGGCGGGCGGATTGCGCGTGAATGCCCAGTCGTTTGCAGGCATCCAGTCGATAACCATTCTTGTCGGCATAGTTCCAGGCTCTGACCAGGCGGAAAAAGTCGGATACCGCCGACTCGCCCAGCAAATCATCGCGCTTATCGCCGACCGACCCGCCCTGCCTGCGTAATAAAATATCCCGCCCCTGGGTCAGGGCGGCGAGCAGGCAGGCCTGATAAACACAACCATATTCCTGCCCGGCCAACATCATGCGCGCGTAACGGGGGTGGACGGGAAATGCCACCATACGCCGCCCAAGACCGGTTATGGCTCCCTCTTCATTCAGCTCTTTGGTCACTTCCAAAGCGCCGAGGTCGGTCAGTAGTTGCAGCGCTCGCGCGAGGGACTTTTCCTCCGGCGGCTCCATCCAACGGAACGAGCCTACATGCTCGATTCCGGAAGCCTTGAGGGTAAGCACCACCTCGGCGAGATCGAGTCGGCGAATCTCCGGCAGCTCTTGAGCCGGACGCTCGCGTTGCTCGCGCTCAGTCCAAAGCCTGTAGCATACGCCCGGAGCGGTGCGTCCGGCTCGCCCCGCCCGCTGATCGGCAGAAGCCCGGCTGATTTTCTCCACCAACAACGTGTTAATCCCGCGGTAGGGATCGTAGCGGGGAATGCGGGCTAGTCCGGCATCAATAACCAACCTGACACCGTCGATGGTGAGGGAGGTCTCCGCGACGTTGGTCGAGACCACGACCTTTCGTTGATCATAACGCGCCACCGCGGCATCTTGATCGCGGGGATTCAGTTCGCCGTGCAATGGAAGAATACGGCATCCGCGCGCGGCGGCCGACTGCTCAAGCGCTTGCACGGTCCGGCTGATTTCATAGGCACCTGGCATGAAGATCAGCGCATCGCCCTCCGCCCCGGCGCGAACCAACTCGTCGAAAGCTTCCGCGGCGCGGTCCCAAACCGGCAGATCTGACGTCTTGGGTGCATAACGAATATCAACCGGATAGGCGCGGCCTTGCGATTCCAACACCTCGCACGGGTCGAGATAAGCTCGAACCTGCTCCACCGCAAGGGTGGCGGACATCACGATAATGTTGAGATCAGGCCGGAGACTCGACTGAATTTCCAGCGCGCGGCCGAGGGTGATATCGCCATAAAGGTGACGTTCATGAAACTCGTCGAACACCAGGGTCGATATGCCTGCCAAAGCAGGATCGGAAAGCATGGAACGAAGCAGTATACCTTCGGTGACGTACTTGATACGGGTGGCGGATCCACTCACATTTTCGAGTCGGATCTGGTAACCGACCTCTTCGCCGAGCTTGCCGTTCCGCTCCTCCGCCACGCGCGCCGCCAGCATGCGGGTGGCGAGGCGTCGCGGCTGAAGAACCACGACCTGACCATCACCCAACAGGCCGCCATCGAGTAGCATTTGTGGGATCTGAGTGGATTTTCCGGAACCGGTGGGGGCCACCACCACCAACCGGCGATGGGCCATCAGCGCGGCGGGAAGCGCAGACTGGAGTTCATAAATCGGTAGCTTGGCGGTGATCATGTCGTTGAGGTTGATACTGGAAGGTCGCGCTACGCGGAAGATGAAAAATCAGGCAGACGCTTAATCGGAATTCCGGCGTCGCCCAAATTACTAATGGGTCGACCCGCTCCACTGAAGCTTGTTACGCAACACGGAGAAATAGTGATAGTGGTCAAGGTGCACAAGGTGGAAGGAACGGGCTGACTTACGAACCGTGATTGTGTCGCCGCAACCGAGCGCATCTGCGTCCTGACCATCAACCGAGAGTAGCAAATCCTTGCCCGATTGAGCCACGGTGATGCTGATCCGGGCATCTTCGGGCATCACCAGCGGCCTCGCGCTCAGGGTGTGCGGACAAATGACATTCATAAGTAATGCATTTGTGTCAGGATGAAGAATGGGCCCCCCGGCAGAAAGCGAATGTCCGGTAGAGCCGGTAGGCGTGGACACAATAATACCATCGCAGCGATAGGTGGTAACCGCTTCATCGTTGATCGTAACATCAAGTGCTATGATGCGGGTAGACTGCCCCCACCCCAGGACGATATCGTTCAAGGCGAATAAACGTCGCGAAGAACCAGTGGTTGGTGTTGCTCGATTCAAGAATGCTTCCAGCATTACGCGCTTGCTGGTTTGATAGTGGCCTGACACCAATGCCCGCAATCCGGTTTCCAATTGCGCCTCAGTGGCGCTGGTTAAAAATCCCAACCGTCCCAGGTTCACGCCCAGAACCGGGATCTCCTTGCCTTTCAGCAAGCGGGCCGCCTGAAGCAAGGTTCCATCGCCGCCCAACGTGACCAGCGCCTCAATCCCGCTTTCGAATTGATCCTCAGCAACCACGCGCCAACCAGAGGGTACAGGTTCTATGCGCTGACAGGTCGACAACTCAACCCCCAGACGTTCTGCCTCCGCAGAAAGTCGCGGGAGCAAGTCTGTGACCTGTTCCTTGCCGGTATTCATCAGGATGCCGATGGATTTCATGTCGGTGATTAGTTAGCACCAGAATTGGCAAAAGCGCAAGAGCGCCAAGATTCCGGCGTATTCATGTTATTCAATATCGCCGGGTCATCCACCGGCATGGTTGCCTGGTAAGTTCGCAGCCAGTCATCCAGTCGAAATTCCTCGCTGGATACCAGTCTCAGTATTTTTTTGGTTAGAGCACTGTGCAACCAGACTAGATGCCCCGGTTTATTTTGAAAGATCGGGCGCAAAGCTCCGGGTAGTGCCTGCTGCTCCGCCGCCATGAGCAATGAAGCGAGCATTTCCACTCTTATGCCAACAGTATCCACGGGTAGCACGAGCACCCCATACATCTCGCGCATCTCGCGCAAACCGGTTTGCAACGAACCGAGCCTGCCTTGACGCCAGTGCTCGTTGACTACGACCTCGAAACTCGAGTGCCGCATGGCCGGAATGATGCGGTCGGCATCGCACCCGCAAACCACCACCACCCTGGATGCGCCGGCCGCGCGAAGCAGCCCGGCCTGATGCGCAGCAAGCGGAAGGCCACCTGGACCCGACAACAGCGCTTTGGGTTGGCCCATGCGCAGAGAGGCGCCAGCGGCCAGCACGATGCCACCATGTTTATGTTGCAGCTTCACGGTCATGCTTTAGTGTATCTCCGCCATGAGCAATACGCCAAACCTCAAAAGCGCACGACTTATTCTGGCAAGTGCGTCGCCGCGTCGCCGTGAATTACTCGCTGGTTTAGAGCGGCCTTTCGAGGTGATCGTTCCGGATATTGATGAAACCCCGCGCCCGCGCGAGGCACCCGCATCCTATGTGTTGCGCATGGCATTCGAAAAAGCGCAGGCCGTGTTCGCTGGTCTGCAGCCTGATGTGCAGGAACTTTGTTTGATTGCCGCAGACACCACAGTTGTGCTGGGCGATCGCATGTTGGGCAAGCCGGCAGATGTGGATGAAGCCACCGTAATGCTGCAATCCCTCTCGGGAAACACGCACAACGTCATCACCGGTTTGTGCGTATGGACGAAGGACGAATCAGGCGAGCACATTCGCGGGGAGGCCGTTAGCACAAGTGTGACCTTCAGAAAAGTCAGCGAGGCGGAAATTCATCACTATGCACATAGTGGTGAACCCATGGACAAGGCGGGCGCCTATGCTATCCAGGGCGGCGCGGCTGGCATGGTCGACCATCTTGATGGTTCGTATACAAATGTTGTAGGCCTACCAATGGAAACGCTGATCCGGCTGCTCGGCGAGCGCTAAATCATTTCCACCATGATATCCATCAACACAACTTGCGGGTTCGCGCGAATAAAATCGCTCACATCGGCGATGCGTTGCTCGACGATATGTTTCTCGGCGGCCACGGTGACGACGGCCAGGCGCGATGACTTCCAGATGTCCTGATGATCTACTTCGGCAATGCTGACGTTCATTTTATTCAGCATGCGATCCTTCAAACTGCGCAAAACCATGCGTTTTTCCTTCAGCGATGTTGCGTCGGGAATACTGATTTTCGCCTGCAGACAGCCGATGACCATAACTAGAAGTGGTAGTGTAAACCAAACGAGAAGACCGGGTACACGGTGAACAAATCGAGCACATCATTGATATCTGACTGGGTATCCGAGGGCGGGGCGGCGCTATAACCAACACTGTAATCTTGCAGCAACAGCCCCATATCAAAGGTGAACGTTAAGGCCGCGTCCGGTTGAACCGGATTGGCCCACCCGATACCGATGTAAGGCGCAATACTGTCGTAGTCGGCTTTACCTCGATATGATCCTCCGGAAATGCCCGCCGAGTGATCATTCAAGCCGGCACCGGCCGCAATGCGAAAACTGCGTTGCTGACCGGGGTAAAAATCGAGGGTAAGGATGATGCCCGTCCAATCCAAATCCAGCTTGTAGTCGACACCATCAAATGTGTCCTTGTAGGTCAGATCAAACAAATGGAATGAGCCGCGAACATTGACCCAATCGAACAAATAATAGGTCACTTCGCTACCGTAGCCCAAGGTGCCGATGGTCGCTCCGAGCGAAAGTCCGGTCCATTCAAAGGCATCAGGGTTTGGCCGTCCATAGGCATCGTAGGCCTGCGGAGCACCACCACTCACAGGTCCAAGCGGCTGTGCTACAACGGGAAAACTAAACATTGTTACTACAATAAATGAGGCACAAACAAATAAAGCTGGGCGTGTTTTCATGCCTATACGCTATGCGTTGTGACCGTGCTGGTCAAGATGGAGCGAGGCCAGCGGGAAGATCGAGACCGGTGAGCCGAAAATCATGCAGGCTCATTGACAAATCCCGGCCTGTTTACTAGGTTCCACACTCTTCATTCGGCGGAGTAGCTCAGTTCGGTAGAGCAGAGGACTCATAAGCCTTTGGTCGGGGGTTCAAATCCCTCCTCCGCCACCATAACCATTTCTCCCTGTCTAGTAGGCGTTACTACGGGCAAAAAATGTCCGGGCTATGATTTTGAAGTCGAGGGAGAGCGACCAGTTCTCCAGGTAGTACAAATCATAGTTCACCCGGTCGCTGATACTGGTATTACCACGGAGGCCGTTTACTTGCGCCCATCCCGTGACCCCGGGTCGCGAAAAATGCCGCCACATGTAGCGACTGATATCCTCCTTGAACTGCTCGACGAAATGCGGACGCTCCGGTCGAGGCCCGACAAGGCTCATGTCACCTTTCAGCACGTTCCAAAATTGCGGCAACTCGTCGATATTGTGCGCGCGCAGGAACGCTCCGATCCGGGTGCGGCGCGGATCATTTTCAACGGCCCAAACCGGACCGGTTTTGTCCTCGGCATCGATACGCATGGTGCGCAGCTTGTAGATGTTGAAGCGGCGACCCTTTTCACCGCAACGCTCCTGCTTAAAGAAAATTGGACCGGGAGATGTGATCTTGATCAGCAAGGCGGCTACCGCAATGACCGGTGCGGAGAATAAGAGTCCAGCAGCGCTGCCTACAATGTCCTCCATCCGCTTGGCCACGCGGTTCCAGAATAGATCCAGCGGCCACTTGGCGGTGCCAAGAATAGGGATGCCGTCGACATTCTGCACTTCCATGTTAATCGTCAGCAGCCGGAAAAGATCGGGTACGAAATTGAACGCGATCATGGATCGCTCGCATTCCAGGATGATCTCCGCCATGCGGTTGTGTGGTAAATTTCCGGGACTGGAAAGAATGACCTGATTGACTTGGCCGCCCTGAATCACACGATTCAAATCATACACCGAACCCTGGATAAGTTCGCCGGGGATTTCAGGGTCGCTCGTCCCATCACCCATGCTCAAAAAGGCGACTACCCGCGTGCGGAGTCGTGGTTCGTTTTCTAACGCATCACGTAGACGTGCCGAGACTGTATCCGCACCAAGGATGACAACATGATTTGAGATGCGCTTACCTCGAGCGAGTAGAATTTCCACCCGGAACAAGATGGCCCGGACGATCAACAAGAAAACCGAAATCGTTACAAAAGAAAGGGCGATGGTGGTACGTGACAGCGGGGGGGTTGTGCCAATCGCGAAGGCGAGGGCGGTGGCGAGAAGTATGCCGAGTCCGGTCGCTCTGATCAGTCGCGGAATGCGTTCGCTGAAGGTGCCGAGCTGAGGTCGTGTGTAAAGTCCCAGGGATTGAAAAATGAAGCAAAAAAGTAACGTCATCACGATGCCGGCATAAACGTAAAGATCGGCCGGGGGAAGCGTTTCGTCCTTGAGAGGAATCCACCCGCTGTGAAAGCGAATCCAGACCGCCAGCTCAAAACCGGTGAAAACCGCGAGGGCATCGCCCGCGAGCCCCAGGAGCCCGCACATCACATCAAATGTGTCGCGTCTTTTCATCCAACCTTAACAAGGCATCAGCCTTGACTCGCCAGAAACCGCTCCGCTTCCAGCGCGGCCATACAACCGGTGCCGGCGGCGGTGATGGCTTGCCGGTAATGAGGGTCCTGTACGTCGCCCGCAGCATATACGCCCGGAATAGTGGTTTTGGTGTGATGGGTAACCAGGTAGCCGCTTTCGTTCATTTCGAGTTGGCCCTCGAAGGGCTTGGTGTTGGGCTGGTGACCAATGGCCACGAACAGCGCTTTGACGTCCAGATCGGAAAGCTCGCCGGTTTGCGTGTTCTTTAATCGCAACCCGGTGACTTCGTTTTGTTCAACGCCGAGCACCTCATCGACCGTGGTGTTCCAATGAATCTTTATTTTCGGATGATTCATAACGCGGTCAGCCATGATTTTAGAGGCGCGAAAGGCATCGCGACGGTGGAGAATATGCACGGTAGAGGCAAAGCGGGTGAGAAAGATCGACTCCTCCATGGCGGTGTCACCACCACCGACTACCGCGACGGGAACATTACGATAAAAAGCGCCGTCACAGGTAGCGCACGAGGTTACGCCACGCCCGATCAACTTTTGCTCCGAAGGGATACCAAGATACTTCGCGCTGGCTCCGGTGGCGATAATCAGGGTGCGGGTTTCCATGGTGTTACCGTCGTCGGTGGTAATCTTTATTGGATTTGAACTAAAATCGGCCTTTTCGACCATGGCATAGGCGAAACGGGTACCAAAACGCTCGGCTTGCTTACGCATACGGTCCATCAGTTCCGTGCCGTCCACGCCTTCGGCAAAGCCCGGGAAGTTTTCCACTTCGGTGGTGGTGGTGAGTTGTCCGCCCGGCTGCAGGCCCTCCAGCACCAGCGGATTCAGGTTGGCGCGTGCGGTGTAAATGGCAGCGGTCAATCCCGCTGCTCCGGTACCAAGAATAATCACGTTTTCGGTCATGTCTTTCCTCGTTGAATCAGGCGTGTAATGTAATCGGCCTGGCTTATATCGTCCAGCTAACCCTGCTGTTTTCAGGACGTCAATTTTTGCGGGTAACGAGATGACCAGACTTGATTGCAATTCAACTACCTAAAGGACTTGACCCGGCCATCTGATGTTCGCAGTCTTTTTCCGGGCCAGTGCTTCAGCAAAGCTGAGTTGATGGCTCGATCAACCTAACGGAAGTCCGTGAGAATCGGACGCGGTCGCGCCGCTGTATACGGTTACGACCTCCCGCAATGTCACTTCGCGCCGGTCGCGCGGGGGAAGACAAGGGAGGAAGATTTGAAGCCGTGAGCCAGAAGACGAGGTTGATCAAGAACGATAACCTGAAAGCTCCCGCGTAAGGGGCAGAGAGAAGAAGGCATGAAAAAGCAATTTCTAGCCGCCGCGCTTGCGGTCGGCGTCACCACCGGATCGCACCTCCACGCCATGATTACCGATTGGGCCAATTTAGATGCCTCTTTCGGCACGGGAGCCAATCGGTCCGCGTTGATCATCGACTGGAATGATGGCAGCGCTCAAGACACCTTGTATTGGGGGTTTTTCTGGGACACAGCCCCCGGGGGCGGCACCGTCGCGGATTTGATTACGGCGGTCTCCGCCGCGGATGGACGCCTTACCTTCAACCTGACGGATTTCGGTAGCGGCTTGGGTTTGTTTGTGGACGGCATCGGATTTGATGCCGGGCAGAATTCTAGTTATGCAGATCCGGGAGATCACTACCAGGACCGCAACGGGGGCTGGACAGATACTTTTGTAAGTTGGGAGGGACACAGCACAAGCGGCACCTGGGCTACTTCAGCCAGCGGCATCTCCAGCACGGCAATACAGCATGATTACGCCTACGGCTTCAGTTGGAACAACAGCGGAAGCTGGCCCGGTGATGCGCCAGGGGTTGTGCCCGAGCCGGCTTCCCTGGCCTTGATGGGTCTTGGTTTGGGGTTGTTCTCGGCGCGACGTTTAATGCGGAAAACCGCTTAATTCGCGGGCGCCTCGAAGCGTTCGCGCTCTGCAACATCGCGAACGCGCAGGAGGGTTTTGGTTTTCTCCGGGTAGCGCAGAAATTCCAGATCCTTGATCACCCAACGATCGTCGATTTTTTTAAAGCTTTTCACGTCCATCCGGCGCAATCGATCGCCCTCGCGGCTGTAGCCTTCGGCGCGCAGGACAATGCCGATCTTGCTGTCGACCCATAACTGCATGGTGTCGAAAGCGGATGCCTGACCTTCGGGTGCGGGCAGTTCGATGATATCGCAATGGCGGCCACGCACTTTTTCCTCGCCGGTCTTTTTTCCGCCCGGCCACCAAAGGAACGACAGACTCAAGTCCAGCCAGGTGACGTCGGTTTCCTGGATGGCCTGATGCAGCGGCGGCAGCGGCGCGGAGCGCAGGGGGTCGCCGGCGAGGTAGTTGTAGTCGGGCCGGGCAGGATCGTTCCAGGTGATAGCGAGGTGTTCGAGCGGCGCGCCGAAGGCATCACGGATGGTGTAGCGGGCGGTAGCGACCTCGGCCTTCCAGTCGAGCACCATCTCGACGCGGAAGGTTTGCTCGACGCGCCCGCGCTCGTCGAGGCGTTGCAGGTCGCCCTGAATGACCAGCGGAATATCCGGCAACGCGGCAATGACGGGCTCGAGAAGGGTAGCCGCGTTCGAAAGGGGCGCGAAGGTGAGGAACAGCAGCCAAGCCGCCTGCGCGAAGTGGAGGGCTCCGCTCTGTCGGAGCCGTGAACATGGCGAGAACATGAACCGCGCGAAGCTCCTCATCATGACCTCCGTCCCGGCGAGCGAACCAGCAGCGGCGCGGCCTGCTCGACTTTTTCGACGAAGGTGAACTTGATCTTCTTGCGGATCTCCTCCGGAATTTCCTCGAAATGGCGCTCATTGCCCTTGGGCAGGATGATCTGCTTGATGCCAGCCCGGGCCGCCGCGAGGACCTTCTCCTTGATCCCGCCCACCGGCATTACCTTGCCGCGCAGGGTGATCTCGCCGGTCATGGCGAGGTCGGCGGGCACCCGCTGACCGCCGAACAACGACAACATGGCCATGGTCATGGCTAGACCGGCGGATGGACCGTCCTTGGGAATCGATCCCGCCGGCACATGCACGTGCAAATCCTGTTTGTCGCCAAGCGGGATTTCCAAATCGAACCGGTCCGCATTGGCCTGCAGGAAGCTTAACGCCGCCCGCGCCGACTCCTTCATGACATCACCAAGCGATCCGGTAAGAATGAGGTTGCCTTTGCCAGGCATGCGGGTGGCTTCAATGAAGAGAATGTCTCCGCCAACCGGGGTCCAGGCCAGTCCGGTGGCCACCCCGGGCTCGAGCGATTTCTCAGCGACTTCGGCATCAAACTTGACCGGTCCCAGCCAGTCTTTGAGTTGATTCGCCTGCACCACGATCTTGCCTTTGTGTCCTTCGACGATCTTGCGCGCGGCCTTACGGCAGATATTGGCGATTTCGCGATCGAGGTTGCGCACCCCTGCCTCGCGCGTGTAGTCGCTGATGATGCGAGCAATGGTTGCAGGTGGTAGCTGCACCTGTCTCGCGGTGAGTCCGTGCTCCCCAACCTGGTGCTTAACGAGGTGCCGCCGGGCAATCTGGATTTTTTCCTCCTGGGTGTAGCCCGGCAGCTCGATGATTTCCATCCGGTCGCGTAGCGGCAAGGGGATGGTGTCGAGAATGTTGGCGGTGGCAATGAAGAGTACGGAGGACAAGTCGAAAGGCACGTCGAGGTAATGATCGGTGAAGGTGTGGTTCTGTTCCGGATCGAGCACCTCAAGCAGCGCCGAGGCGGGGTCTCCGCGGAAATCCGTACCGACCTTGTCGATCTCGTCGAGCATGAATACCGGATTACGGGTGCCCGCCTTGCGAATGTTCTGGATGATCCGCCCCGGCATGGCCCCGATATATGTGCGGCGATGCCCGCGGATCTCGGCCTCGTCGCGCATACCACCAAGCGACATGCGAATAAATTTTCGCCCGAGCGCATGGGCGATGGACTGCCCGAGCGAGGTTTTGCCCACCCCGGGCGGTCCGGTGAAACAGAGGATCGGCCCCTTCATGTTGCGTTTGAGCTTCAACACGGAGAGGTATTCAAGGATTCGCTCCTTGATCTTCACAAGATCGTAATGTTCGCGATCGAGAATGGCTCGCGCGTCAGCAATGACCATATGGTCCTCGGTCATGGTATGCCAGGGCAGGTCGGCTAAAAGCTCAAGGTACGTGCGAATCACCCCGTGCTCGGGTGAGACCGGCGGTATGTTATTGAGGCGTTCCCTCTCTTTGTTGGCGACCTTTTCAACCTCGGGCGGCATTTTCGCACGCTTTATCTTTTCCTCGAGGTCGGCCTGACTTTGATCTTGATCGCCAAGTTCCTTGCGGATGGCGTTCATCTGCTCCCGCAGGAAATGCTCGCGCTGGTTCCGGGTAATGGACTGGGTCACCTGTGACTGAATTTCCAACCCCAGCCGCAGCACCTCGCGTTCACGGGTAAGTAAAGGCAGCAGCATGTCGAGCCGGGCCTTGGGGCTAATTTCCTCCAATAATTTCTGCCGCTCTTCCAATGGCATATTCAAGTTCGCGGCAATGAGGTCGGACAACCGGCCAGGCTCCTCGGTATTGATCACCGCGACCTTCAATTCCTCGGGCAAGGTCGGCGAGAGGGTCACGATTTCCTGAAATGCTTGCGAAACACTGCGGGTAATCGCGGCAAGCTCGAGCGATTCCTCGGAGTTTTCAGGTTCGCTGTGATAGAGACCGGAAATGTAAGGATGCTCCGCTGTAACCTCGCCCAGCGTAGCCCGGGAGACGCCCTGCACGAGAACGCGGATGGTCTCGTCGGGAAACTTGAGCATCTTGATAAGGCGACCCACGCATCCCTCTTGATAAAGATCCGCCGAGGTGACCTTGTCGTCGGGAATATCCTTGTTGCGAATAAGAAGGCCTAGAAAGAACCGGTTACCCGAGGCGGTCGCATCGATCATCCGTACGGTCCGCGCATTGTTGATGATGAGCGGAACGATCATGCCAGGAAACAACACAAGATCAGCCAGCGGTAGAACCGGCAAGACCGGCGGCATTTGATCTTGCTCAGACTTCAAGAGTGAGAACACCTCGTTAAATTCGTCGGCAATGGAAGGTAGCGGGGGAGGCGTTTTTTTGGAAACACGTGATCGTTTTTTGCGGGGCGAACGTTTTGTTTTGGAGGATTGATCTACCATTTTAGCTTTATCACCTTTTTCGGGTTGGACTCGCCACGACCCCGCGGGAGTTCAATTTCAAGGAGGCCCTGAACCATGCGCGCCCGGGCTTTTTGCTGATCCACCGGAAAGGGCAGCGGCAACACGCGCTCAAATGGTCCATATTCTATTTCCATCTGACGAAACCGATACTCCGGCGATACCCCGGCCGCATCGGGATTCTTGCGCTGGCCATGCACAACCAGCGCACCTGCGGTAGCGGTCAACTGCACGCTTCCGGGATCCACGCCCGCGAGCTCAAGTCGCACCACCAGGCCACCGGCATGCTCGATAACATCGGCGTTGGGCGCCCAGTCAGCGTCCATTTCGCCCTGCATCAGCGGATGATGAAAGCCGGCGATTTTCTTCTGGATTTCAATCCAGGTACGATGACGGGTATGGGGCATTGGAGACCTACTAAACCATACCGCCCATTTTTCGTCATCGATATTTAACGTCGTGCCAACCTATTGCATAACCTGTCCAAATGTGGTGCTATACTCCCCCATATGGCAGTTAAGAAAGAGGTGATGAGATCCGGCTGGCAGGAAGCGGGCGCGCTGGCATTGATAGCGACAGGTGTACTGCTCTTGTTGAGTATGTTTTCCTACGACTGGCGGGATATTTCTGCCCTGAATACGCCACCCAACGACCCGCCGGTCAACTTCATTGGACCGGTTGGCGCTTGGTGCTCCTACCTGCTTTTTTTCAGCTTTGGCATGTCCGCCTACATTCTACCGGTGGGCTTCATTTATGTAGGCATTTTCATGCTGCTTAAGCCCGGCACCGGAGCGGGAAGACGCCTGGGCTGGTTGCTGGGCTTATCGGTGGCGGCCATATTGTTCATGACGCTGGATCAGCAAAACTGGCGCAATGCTTGCGAAAGACTCAACATCGCCTTTGCAGGGGGATTATTCGGGGAGTTGCTGGGAAATGGCCTGTTGGTCAAGCTCATCGGCGCTGTGGGCACCGGCATTTTAGCCACTACCCTGCTGCTGGTAAGCCTGATCATGCTGGCAGAGGTTCACCCATTGGTAATGTGGGCCCAACTTAACAAAGCCGCCGCCCAGCTAGCCGGACGTATCACCGCGTGGCGACAAAGCCGGATGGATCAAAAAGCCCTGATCGAGGACGAGGAAAAACGCCTGGCCAAGATGCGCCGCAAACTGGAACAATCCATGCAAGTTCCGGAAAAGCCCAAACGGGCAATTACCCGGGTCAAGGAACCACCGGTTGAGGAGGAGGAGGACGAAGATTTGCCCGAAGAGGAAGTCTTTGCGGCGCCCCCGCCCAAGCCTAAACCGAAACCAAAGCCCACGCCCGAAAAGGCCGAAGCCCCGGAGGTTCCTTTCGCGCCACCTGCGCTCCCTGAAAACATAAGTGGCTATCAGTTGCCGCCGGTAACCATGCTCGACGCCCTGCCTCCCGCCTCGGAGCGCGAGGTTGCCGGTGAAGGCTCAGACAGCGGTCAGTTGCTTAAGGAAACACTGGCCGAATTCGGCATCGAAGTGGAAGTGACCAACGTGGAGCGCGGCCCCGTGGTCACCAGCTATGAACTGCTCCCGGCGGCGGGCGTGCGGGTGGAGCGCATCACCGGCCTCAGCAACAATATCGCCCTGGCCATGAAGGCCGAGAGCATCCGCGTGCAAGCCCCGATTCCCGGCAAGGGCGTAGTCGGTATTGAGATCCCCAACGCTACCACCACCACCGTCTATTTCCGCGAAATCGTGGAAAGCCCTAAATGGCAGAGTGGCAAAGCAGCCCTGCCGCTGGCCCTGGGCAAGGATGTGAGCGGTCACGTGCTGGTTCCGGACCTCGCCGAAATGCCCCACATGCTGATCGCCGGTGCCACCGGGGCAGGCAAGACGGTATGTATGAATTCCATTCTCACCGGATTACTCATGGCCCGCACGCCGGATCAGATGAAGCTGATGCTAGTCGATCCGAAGATCGTGGAATTTTCCAACTACAACACCTTGCCGCATCTGATTGTCCCGGTAATCACGGACCCCAAAAAAGTCGCTCATGGCCTGCGCTGGGCGATCAGCGAAATGGAGCGCCGCTACAAACTCTTCGCCAAGGCCGGGGTGCGTAACATAAAGGGTTTCAATAACCGGCCCATCGCGAAACAAGAGGAACTCTTCGGCGCGGATGATCCGGGTGTCACCCCGCCACCACAAGAGGACAAGTTGCCGGACCGGGTGCCTTACATCGTGATCGTTATCGACGAATTAGCGGACCTGATGATGGTCGCGCAAGCTGAGATCGAGGGTTATATCGCCCGACTCGCCCAGCTTTCGCGTGCCACCGGCATCCACATGATTATCGCAACGCAGCGTCCCTCCGTAAACGTCATCACCGGCACCATTAAGGCCAACTTTCCCTCGCGTATCTCCTTCCAGGTCGCGCAAAAGGTCGACAGCCGCACCATCCTCGATGCCTCCGGCGCGGACAAGTTGCTCGGCAAGGGCGACATGCTTTTCCTCTCGCCGGGCAGCGGTAAGCTCATCCGCGCACAGGGCACCTACACCAGCGACAACGAGATCCACAGCGTGGTCGACTTCATCAAGGAGCAGGGCCACGCGCCGGTGTTCGAACAGGAGGTCCAGAAGAAGATCGAGAACACAGGCGCCGAGTTGCCCGAGCTCGATGACAGCGATGATTTGCTCGAAGCGGCGGTGGAAATCATCCGGCAAACCCGCCGCGCCTCAACCTCTTCATTGCAACGGCGTTTACGCATAGGGTATACACGGGCAGCCCGTATCATGGATATTTTGGAACAGCGGGGCATTGTCGGTCCGGCCCAGGGGGCAGATCCGCGCGAGATTCTAATCGATCTCGACGGTGAAGTGCCATCGCATCCAGATCAACAGCAGGAACCAATGTAAACACCCGTTATCATGGCCATCATCGGACAGAGCTTGCGCTTGGCGCGCGAGAAAAAGGGGATCGACCTCTCCAGGGCGGCGGCGCAGACCCATATTCTGCTCAAGCATCTGGAGATGATGGAGCGTGATGATTTCTCCCGCATGCCGGCACCCATGTATGCCAAGGGATTCATCCGGATTTACGCCGAATTTCTCGGGGTCGACCCGGCCCCCTTAATTCAGGAGTACATCGAAGTTCATCTTGGCGAATCCCCCGAACGGCCACCAGCGACACCCGTGACCAAGCATGATGCGCGCGACATTTTGCTGTCCGATTCAGAGCAGGAAGAGCCGGCTCGTAAAAAAGAAAAACGTAAACACAAACCCTTCAAGAATCCGCTCAAGCAGGCCTGGGGCGCCCTATCCGGCGCGCTCAAACCGCTGTTCGGCCGTATTCGCGAAAGCCTGCAAAATCTTTTGCCTTATCTGCCCGGCATGGTTCTTCTTGCCCTGTTGGCCTTGATCGTGGTGCTGATTGGGCGTTGCGCAGCAGGTCGATCTGGCGCAAAAGACGAGGCCGCCGGGAGCGCGACCTTACAATCCGGGGCCTTGATGCAAGAGCCTCCGGTCCGTTATCTTGATATTCCTGTCGTCGAAGAGGAGAACCAACCTTGAATCTGCCCAATATTTTGACCGTGAGCCGGCTCGGCATGGCCGCGATTATCATGGCCCTGCTGTCGCTACCCATCCCGTTTGGAAAAACCCTGGCGTTACTTGTTTTTGCAATTGCGGGTCTCACGGACTACTACGACGGGTACCTCGCTCGAAAAAATGGCATGATCACCGCTTTCGGGCAATTGATGGATCCACTCACCGACAAGGTGATGGTATGTGCGTTATTCGTAGGTTTTGTCGAAATATCCATGGCACATGGCGGGACTTTTCTCCACAAAGGTGCCTGGGTGGGCGGGGTCAAGATCGTTCCTTTGGTGCCGGCTTGGATTGTGGTGATCATCGTGGCCCGCGAGTTTCTCGTGACTGGACTGCGCTTGCTCGCCGTCAATCGCGGCGTGGTGATTTCCGCCGGCAAGTGGGGTAAGCACAAGACCGTCTGGCAGATCGTCGCGATCGTTATTTTACTGATCGGCTTGTCGTTCCGCTACGACTTGGCACCCTTGTTTGGCAGCGAAGTGAGGAAGAACTTTGACTTTATCTTTCCTTATGCTGCCCACGCCATCTCGCTGGCAGTGGCCATCGTAACGGTAGCTTCGGGCTATCTCTACTTTGCCCAGCACCGTGAAGTCATCACCCGCATGTAGCGTCGGAGCCGGAACATGAGTCAGGACTGGGTTATCAAAGGCCGGGCGCATGCGTGCGCCATCAGCGGGCAGCCATTCGTGGACGGTGCTACCATTTATTCGTGTTTACGGCGGGGCACCGAGGAATTCGAAAGAATCGATATCTGTGAAGATCAATGGTCAAACTTACCGAAAGAGGATTTGATCAGTTTCTGGAAGTCTATCTATCAGGCTCCGCCGCCGCCTGCCGAGGAACCCCTGAAGAAGGAAACGGTGGAGACCCTCCTGCGGCAATACATGTCCAAAGAGGACTTCTCGCGACTTAACGTCATCTATATTCTTGCTGTGATGCTTGAGCGCAAACGCATTCTCATTGAGCGCGACGTACAGCGACGGGAAGATGGCGGCAAGCTGCGTATTTACGAACACCGCCAAACCGGCGAGATGTTCACCATTCCCGACCCCGAACTACGACTCGATCAGATCGCCGAAGTTCAGGAAGAGGTCAATCAGTTGCTGGGAATTCCTTCGCCACCCAAGCCATAATCATTGCGGCAGCATTAGAACGGTGGGCGTATCTCGCCATCATTTGAGGGCATTAGCGGAATGGTTACAGCGGTTTTCGGACCACGAAAAAACCGTCCTGCGCTTGCTCTTTTTTGTTGCGCGCAGGCGGCGGCCTGAACATTAAAATATCGTCAGCGGCAGGCCATGCGTGGCCAAGCCTGATGATGGAGAAAAAACATGATGTTTTATAATCAAGACGACGAAGAAGAAGGCTACGGCGGCGACGAAATGTATCAAGAATGCGAGGTCTGTCACCAGGAGTACCGGGGATTCTGCCCGATAAACTCCGCGGACTGTCCTTATGATGAAGACGAGGACGACGACTTTGGTTTTGACGATGACGATGAGGAAATCGAGGGGTTGCTCGGCGACGACGAGGAAATCGAAAAGATCATCGACAGCGATGACGAGATCCCGGTTGAGGACTTGATGGATGGGGCGGAACCCTCCGGCGAAGAGGAAGAGGAAGAAGGGCCCAGCAAGACCATTGAGGAAATTGAAGCTGAGGAGGCGGAGGCCGCTGCGGCAGCCAGGAAGAAAAAAAAGTCCGCTGGAAAAAAGGACGACACATCCGGGAAAGCGTCAAAGCAACCCGCCAAGAGTAAGTCGACTGCAAAAACGAAGAAGTAGCCGCCTCAGCGGTGAATTAACCGACTACCAACGGCAGCATGAACATAAATGCCGCACCCGGCCCGGTATCGGGCTGATAGAATATGCGACCGCCGAGATGGCGAATCGTTCTGTAGGTCTGGCTGAGACCCAAGCCGCGCCCCTCGCCTCGCACCGTGGTGACAAAAGGCTCGAACAAGTTCTCGCGGACATGCTCATCCACCCCCGGCCCGGTATCACGGACCTCAAGACGAAGGTAGTCGCCGGGAATCAGGCCCATTCGGGCGAACGCATCGTCTTTGTCGACCTTACACGGTTCAACCAACGTAACCAGCGTACCGCCTGTCTGCTTCATGGCCTCGTAGGCGTTCACGCACAAATTTCGAATCGCGAAATACAAGGCATCCTCGGGACCTTCAATCACACATGGCGATGAGCTGGTTTTTAAGTCAACGGTGATGGGCTTTTCGGTCGGATACTGTTCGTATACCTCTGCCAGCACCAACTGGCTCAAGGCGACCAGATTGACCCGGGTCGGGGTTCCTTCGTTGCCATGGCAAAGTTGGATCAGGTTATTGTTCACTTCCACCAACCGGTCGGCGGCGATTTCCATATTCGAAAGTAATCCCACGGCCGAAGAATCCTCAGGTAATCGCCCCAAAATCAAACGGGGATACTCACGTAACGGCATCAGGATATTCGACATCGCGTGGGTCAGCCCCATGAGCACCTGATTAATCGCCGCAAACGAGCTGTCTTCCAGCGAGGGACAATCCACAAGGCGATAGTTATCAGGAAGTATTTCTTGGTCTGACATGTGCGCAACTATCCGCGCGCCAACCGTTACTGTCAAACCTCGAAGTGCTGAATTATCCGCCGCCCAGCCACCAGCCGGTTACCTCGACCTGATTACTTACAGCGGAAGGCCCCACGATTTTCTCGTAGGCGTTGGTGCGGTAATCGAAGGTGCCGGAAGCACCATTCAAATCGATTTCGCCATCCGCCATCATGGTGCCCCAGATGTTAAAGGTGGAAGAGCCGTTAGCCCGGATGTCGCCGGTGACATAAAGAATGCCGTTGATGTTGCGGGTGCCGGAACCACGGAACTCTACATCACCGTGAACAATGGTAAAGGTATTGCTGTTGGGGGCTTCGTTTCGTTTGTAAACGATGTCGCCATAATGTTCGATTAAAAGGCCCTGATCCACGGCCGCATCCCGCAAGATCTGGAATTCGGGGCTGTCCAGGGTGGGGAAAGGCTTCAATTCCCAGGTGATGACCTGACCCGATGGTAGATTCTCCTCGATATCGGACTGATTTAAAGCGGAAATCGCCCCGTCGATACTTCCCCAACTTCCATTCACAACAAAATTGTTGTTGGCGTGAAGCGTTGCACTTTCGTTGATGGTCGGTGTGCCGGACAAGACGATTGTTCCGTCGGTGAACATACTGAACTCTGACCAATTCGGAAGGTTTGACCGAACAGCATCCCGCAACCCAACACCGATCGTAGCGCTGCTATCTTCGTAAACACCCACGACGGACAAGGTGCAGCGATTGCTATTATTATTCACGCTGATCGTATAAGTCCCGCCCCCGAAATTTGCTTCTTCACCGTCCATGGTCAGTCGCTCGTCGAAATCAGCGATCAATCGCTGAATAGCCTGATTCGCACCCGCCTCGGCAATGGCCCGGGCGCGAATGGCATCGGTCATGGTTTCGGATTGCCGGAGCATGTTGGCCGAAAAGGCATAGAACCCCCCGGTGGTAAGCGAGACGATGAAGATGATGATCATCACGGTCACCAGGGCCGACCCGGATTGTTGGATGTTGGATGCTCTCATGATGCTGCTCCTTACTTAATTACGCGGAATAATTTCCGTAAACGCCGAAGCGGTGATGCGCTTGGGGCTGCCAATGCCCATCGCCACATCCTTGTAGACCGTCAAATCAATGGTGACGCCTTTCATGAGCGGAGCGTCATTAACCAGAACCTCGTAGACGCCCTGGGATGGTCCCGTCTGAAATTTTCCGGTTATCGGGGCAAAGCGCTCAGCGCCCTCCCACGCCATGATGATGTCGTGCAACTCGGGCGTTGCCGTCTCTTTATTACCTGCATTTACGCCCACACCCAAAGTTGCCTTGACCTGAAAATAGCGCCCGTCGATTAGTGGAGTGCTGTTATTCATCACATCCACCCAAACAATACCGTTCAGATTATTACTGGAGCCGGCCCTGGCCTGAACTTGCAAGGTTGGGCTGGGCGTAGTAAATCCTGTGGGTATCGTTCGCGTCCATTTGATCGACGAATAGTCCGGAGAAAGTCCCGTGTCGATAACCGGCGACACATAGACACCTTGCGGTGCATGGCCCGCGCGGACGTGCTTAAGCGCGTAAACCGCGTTTGTTCTCACCCAGCTACTTCCGTCGTAGACATACATATCCCGGGCGGATGTGATTTCATCATTGGTCCATGCACGGACAGACAGATTCGTCGTGTCTTCAATTTCAAATCCAATGATGTATGTATTGGTGCGCTCAATTAAATAGCCCAGCGGCTCGCTGATCTTGGTGCCGGTAAACCAACCCGTGTCATCATCCCACCCGTCAAAACGAAAGTCGCGCTTGGTGCCGGAAATATATTCATAGGGATTGGCGCCTGGATCAGCAGAGAGTCTGCTCATGGCGATGTATGCATTTTTAATCTGGGCCTGTTTATTACTGGCAGCCTCAAATGTTGCCCAGACATTCGTACCGGTAAACCTGATCCAGCCCCCGTCAAAATTATTGGTTAAATCGTCTCCCCGCAATATGACACGAACATCGGTCTCGGTGAGCATGCTGATATAGGCGGGTGAATCAACATGGCGGGTTTGTTCTTCCGCCTGCCAGATGAGACCATTTCCCTCAAGTTCCAAACCGAAAGTGCTGGCGGTATAGTCGTCAACGAGGATGCGCTCCAAGCGTTCAAGCGAGTCCGCGGTTCCGTTGAAATTTCTTTCCTCCCAGCTGTCATTCTGGAAATTCAGGGTAAACGTCTGCGCGGCGGCATTGGCTGGAAAATTCAGCCGCGAATTTCCACTCCAGGTTTCGTTACTTCCCATATTTTGAGCCGCCGGCGTGGCTCCGGAACTGGATTCAATCGCCATCCACTCCGCTTCGAGACGGTTTCCAGACGGGGTCAAATTGAACCAGTCGGCCGCCAGTTGATAGCGCCCAATGTCGCCACCAGCGGAGGTGAATGTGATGGTGTTGGTGCCGGTGAGTATGCGGGCGGAACCCAGATAGATTTCTTCGATGCTTTCCGATGCCGCGCCAAAGTCGACCGTGTTCGTGGTGATGTTAATTTGCCAGTCGACCAGGTTGGAGATGAGGGTGCGGGTGGCGCTGGTGTCGCCGTTGGACGCGGATGCCCCGTCGCCATCCTCGGAAACATCGGCGAGCTGCTGCTGGCGGGTGGTGTCGTTATCGACCCATGATGAGAATTCCGTGCGACGCACCTCGAACTGGTCGTTGGTCCAGAAGTGATAGACCACGGTGGTATCCCACTCGATCTCGCCATCGGCATTGATGGCGTCTGCGCCACCTGAAATCACCGGAAAGCTGATTGCGGTATAGGGCGGGTTGTCGGGAGGGTGCAGTAGAATGCGTTCGCGCGAGGTTTGCCAGAGGTCGTGCCGCAAGCGGTCGAGCAGGATGCGGGCGTCCATATCCAGTTCATTCTGATTGGTGATCAGGCGGTCTGCGCGCAGCATGTAGGCGAATCCTGAAACCGCCGCGCTGGTTACAATGCCCAGCAGAGCGGTGGCGGCTAACATCTCGATCAGGCTAAATCCTCCAACCATCTTTTTCTTTGCATTTCGTGGCTCACCGAAATGCTTGCGGGAACGTAAATTTCCGTCGTGCCCTCGCGCAAATCGACCTCGCCCGCTGCTCAATAACCCGGTCATGGTTCGATCTCCCTTAACAGTGTCGAAACCGTGGTCGTCGAGAATCCGGCTTGCCGCGGCAAGGGCACACCTACCATCACGTCAATTTTGGCCACGCTCGCTATGCTGTTCCAATTCGTCTCCAGCACCGTGGTCCTGCGAAAACGCAACGTGCCAGCCCCCGTGCCCAATTCATCCACTTGCGTTTCGGATTCAACCAAGCTGCCAACCTGGGATAACGGGAGGTTTTTGGCTCGCTCGATTTGGTTATTCGCAATCAAGGTCCCCACGTAGTTGTCGTGAGCATACTTGCGCATCTGCATCGACATACTGATCGCTGAATATCCCCCGGCCAAACCGATGGCGAGTAACGTCATGGCAACCACGACTTCGACCAGCGTCATGCCAGAGCAGGCTGAATTTGTGTTGAATCGCTTCATCTGTATGTTTGAGCAGCAGAAAGCATGCCTTGTCTTCAAAGTGCCGAAGTTCAACATAAATAAATACCAAAACAGCTCAATTCCCGCAATCACGCGAAAATGTTTCGCAAAAACGCGAAACGCTATGCCTTCCCTCTGGTTGATTCGCCATTTCATGCTATAGTCCCGCGATGGATAAAGACGTAGACAATGCGTTAACCGCCGTGGAATGGCCACCCGGCCCCGCCGAAAAAATGGCGGCACTGGAACAGCGTTTTGCCGGTATGGGCTCGGTGATTGTGGCATTCAGTGCCGGGGTGGACAGCACCTTTCTCGCCGCCATGGCGCACAAGGTGTTGGGCGACAAAGCGTTAATTGTTACCGCAACCTCGCCCTCCTTCCCTGCGCGCGAGCTCGAGGAAGCCGTCGAGCTGGCCCGCTCACTGGGCCTGAACCACCGCGTGATTCAATCCAACGAGTTGGCCAATCCCGACTACGCGAACAATCCCGACAGCCGCTGCTACCACTGCAAGACCGAGCTCTACGGCCTGCTGCGAGATATTGCCGACCGCGAGGAATATGCCCGCATCGTGGATGGCACCAATGTCGATGATATGAACGATTATCGGCCCGGTGCCCTGGCCGCCCGCGAGAAACGGGTCGAGAGCCCGCTGCAGGAGCTCGGCTTCACCAAGGCCGACATCCGCGAAGCCTCACGCCTGCTCGGACTCAAGACCCACGACAAACCTGCTTTCTCGTGCCTCGCCTCCCGCTTTCCCTACGGCATCGAAATCACCCGCGAGGCCCTCAGCCAGGTCGAGCGCGCCGAGGATGGCCTGCGCGAACTTGGGTTCAGCGAATTGCGCGTGCGGGCCCATCAAGACGTCGCCCGCATCGAACTGCCCGCCGACCAGATTGCCCGCGCCGCCGCGCCTGAGATGCGCGATAAAATCTCCACCCTGCTCAAGGGCTGCGGCTTCCGCTACGTCTCGCTCGATCTGCAGGGTTACCGCCGCGGGAGTTTAAACGAAGTTTTTAAGCGGGTGTAAGCGCACCTGGTGTTGCAACCGGTTACGAAGAGATTGGGGTGTACGAGTATGTGTAAGAGTAAGTGTAAAATCAGTCCTTACTCGTACACA
>JBMTVS010000002.1:0-35332 GCA_049451655.1 Kiritimatiellia bacterium
TCGCCTTTTACATGGGGAAGAACACGCCGGAACGACGCGGGTATATTATGGATCACCTGGTCGTCGAGGAAGCCGTCTGACTAAACTTGAATTATTATGACCGACGATAAACAACCCGAACTTTTCGAAACAAAACCTGCTGTTCAGCCTGCTCCTGCTGCTCCAGCCGCGCCCCAGCACCACAAAGCCGGCTACCTCCACCAGGGCGCATTCCGCGATCTCGTCGACGATAACTTTCTGCAGTATGCGTCCTACGTCATCAAGGATCGCGCGATTCCGGATCTGGCGGACGGGTTAAAGCCGGTGCAGCGGCGTATCATGTATTCGCTGCATGAGAACGACGACGGCAAGTTCATCAAGGTCGCCAACATCGTTGGCTATTGCATGCAGTACCACCCGCACGGCGACGCCTCCATCGGCGATGCGCTGGTGACGCTGGCGAACAAGCAGTACCTCATCGAAGGGCAGGGGAACTTCGGCAATATCTTTACCGGCGACGCCGCTGCCGCCTCCCGCTATATCGAGTGCCGCCTGACCGATCTCGCCCGAACCCAGCTTTTCAACGACAAGCTGACCGAATTCGTGCCCAGCTACGATGGCCGCGGCAAGGAGCCGGTAACCTTGCCCTGCAAAATCCCGCTTCTGCTCATGCTCGGCGCAGAGGGCATCGCGGTCGGTCTCTCCACCCGAATCCTGCCGCATAACTTCATCGAACTGCTGCAGGCCCAGATTGCCATCCTCCAGAAAAAGAAATTCACCATCTACCCCGATTTCATTCAGGGCGGCCAGATGGACGTTTCCGAATACGATCGCGGCAACGGCAAAATCAAGGTGCGCGCGGTCATCGAAAAGAAGGACAAGGATAAGATCGTTATCCGCGAAATTCCCTTTGGCACCACCACCGATTCGGTGATTTCCTCGATCGAGGACGCGGCACGTAAAAAGAAAATCAAGATCCGCTCCATCAGCGACTACACCGCTGAAAACATCGAGATTGAAGTAACGCTGGCGCAGGGCGAAAGCGCCGAGAAGACCATCCAGACGCTCTACGTGTTCACCCAGTGCGAAGTTTCGCTCACCAGCAGCATGGTGGTCATTCGCGACCGCCGCCCGGTGAGCATGAACGTCGACGAGATCTTGCGCTACAACACCGACCAGCTCGTCGATCTGCTCAAGCGCGAGTTGGAGTTGGAGCGCCAACGGCTACTCGACGAGCTGCACAACAAGACGCTGGTACAGATTTTCATCGAGAAGCGCATCTACAAGGATATCGAAGAGTGCAAAACCTTCGAGGCGGTGCGTCAGGCGGTGTTCGATGGCGTGAACAAGTACCGGAAGCGGTTGCGTCGCGACATCACCGAAGCGGATATCGACATGCTGCTCGAGGTGCGCATCAAGCGCATCTCCCTGTTCGACATCAACAAGAACAAAAAGGATATGGATGACATCCTGGCCGCGCTCGACCAGGTGGAGGCCAATCTCGGCAAGTTGATTCCCTACACCATCGCCTACTTGAAGGAACTGGTGAAGCAGTATAAGAACCAATACCCGCGCCGCACGCAGATCACCAGCATGGAAGCCATCGAGGTGCGCGCCTTGACCGCCAACGAGTTGAGCATCCGCATCGACAAGGACGGCAGCTATCTCGGCACGGACATTGACGGCGAGGAACTGTTCAAATGCTCCTCCCTCGACAAGATCATCGTGGTCTGGGCCGACGGACGCTATAAGCTGATGAGCCCGCCGGATAAACTGTTTGTCGACAAGCAGCTCATCTACTGCGCCGTCTTCGATCGCGACAAGCCGATAACCATGGCCTACACCCACAACCGCGTAACCTTCTTCAAGAAGTTCAACTTCGGCGGCACCATCATGAACCGCGACTACCTGTGTACCCCGGAGAAGTCGCGCATCGTTTACTACTCCGACCAGAGTCCGGAGCAACTTTTCGTGAAATACGCGCCCGCAAAAAACCTGCGCATCAAGCAACAGATTTTCAGCACCAAGGATGCGCTTCAAAAGGGCGTAAAGGCGCGGGGCAATCAATTGTCGGTCAAGGTGATCAAGTCGATAACCGACACCAAGCCGCGCGGATGGGATGACAGCGATGACGCGCCGCAAGGCGCCATGATGAGCATCTGACCATGCGACGCACCCGCAGAAAACTGGCCGTTTTACAAGTGGCCGCCCTCGGTTGGGATTTCTGCGCCAAGCATGTGGCGTCCAAAAAGCTGCCGGCCTTCAAGAAAACGCGTTCCGTCTTTCCGGCGCTCGCCGGAACCACCGCCGCGTCGGTGCGCGCGGGTACGCCGCCTGAGCGTCATGGCATGGTGGCGAACGGCCTCTTCTTTCGCGATCTCCGCAAAGTCATGTTCCGTGAACAGGCCGCAACGCTCGTAGCGGGTCCGCGTTTCTGGGATGAAACCCGCCGTCGCGACGCCACCAGTGTGGCCATGTTATTCTGGCCCCACAGCCTTGGCGAATGCGTCGACATGGTCTTGTCGCCACGACCCATTCCAAGGCATGGCGGCCACGTGATCCAGGATTGCCTCTCGCGTCCCGAGAATCTGTATGCGGACATTAGCGAAAAAATGCGTCGCGATATTAAACAGTCCGATTTTCGCGGACCAAAGGCCTCGGCTAAAAGATCCAGCCAGGCGGTCTTGTCCTCGCTGGAATACGTGATGGAGATCGAAAAACCCGACTTGTTGCTCGGTTATTTGCCGCACCTCGATTTCGATTTGCAGCGGTTCGGGCCGGATCATGCCAAGGCGCGCGCCGCCGCAAAATCACTGCGCAAGGTACTCACCCGTTTTCTGAGTGCGTGCGACAAGCACAACTACGACTATGTGATCTATGGCGACTACGCCATGACGCCGGTTCGGCGTGGCGCAGTGTTTCCCAACCGGCGGCTTATGGATGTTGGCCTTTTCCGCACCCGCATGATCAAGGGTATGCTCTATCCGGACTTCTATCACTACGAAGCCTTTGCGATGGTCGATCACGAGGTGGCGCATGTTTATGTTGCCGACCCGGAGAAGGTCGAATTCGTGCGCCGCACCTTCACCGGTTTGCCCGGCGTGGCCAAAGTCTGGACGCGCGAGGAGGCGGCGGAGGTCGGCCTGAACCATCCGCGCAGCGGCGAGGTTATCCTGCTTGCCGAACCCGGTGCGTGGTTCGCGTATCCCTGGTGGACGGAAAAATCCGAAACTCCGGAGTTTGCCCGCTATGCAGACGGGCAAGATAAACCGGGTGCTGACCCCTGCGAACTATTCGGCGCCTGGCCACCCGGCACGATCAGCCAGGATACCACTAAAGTTCGCGGCACCCATGGACGCTCAAGCGTAGTCGCCTGGGCCACCTCCCTCCGCGATTTGACCCATCTTGAAGACCTCGCCGCTCTCGGCGCGAAATTGGCGAGCTGGAGTCCGGACCGTTGACGATTTAATCCATGAAACCCGAACAAGTCATACCGCAGGAGAATCTGGAGCGACCAACCTTGGCGCATATCGTTCCTTTCATTGCCTGGCTTTTCGTCGCGCACATGCTGGGCGATCCGGAGGGTTGGAAGTACGCCGTTCGTAGCGCGATTTGTCTGGGTTTATTTGTGTGGCTCCGGCCATGGCGATGGTACGGAAGGCTGGACCTCAAAAACATTCCCCTCGCCATGGTGGTGGGCTTTGCGGTTCTGATCATCTGGGTGATCGGTGAAACCCCTTGGCTGCAAAGCGTGGCGCCCTGGCTTTACGAGCTGTACGGCAAATGGGGTATACTGCCTTTTGGTGAGATGCGCGAGGTACAGACCGAATTTCCTTATGCGCCCGGAGCCACCGGTTGGCCGCTCACCTTGATCCGTATTGCCGGTTCAGCCTTTGTGATTGGTATCATCGAGGAGTTCTTCTGGCGCGGGTGGCTCTATCGTTGGATGTTGGGCAAGAACTTCCTCAAGGTCGACCCGGGCACGTACGATCGTTTTGTCTTTCTGACCGTGGCGTTGGTCTTTGGCCTGGAACATAAGGAATGGCTCGCCGGATTTGGCGCCGGTTTGGCTTATGCCTGGCTCTACCTGAAGACTCGCGACATCTGGGCCACCGCGCTGGCGCACGCCCTGACCAACTTCCTGCTCGGTTGGTATGTCATCTGGGCCGATGCCTACTATTTCTGGTCATAAACAGTAACCTTCCGGCCCCAAAGGCCAACCCGTTGCGACGTTGATCTCGAGCCGGAGAATCCGGCTTGGTGACGGGTGGCGTGGGGAGTATGCTCTTCATTAGGAGAGAGCGCGTGAGCACAACCGGCACCAGAGCAGGTTTAGACGTGTCGATGATGACGTCACCGGCGGTGCTCGATAGTTTGCCGGATGGCGCATACATCACCGATGTTGAGCGTCGTATCTTGTTCTGGAACGGGGAGGCGGAACGAATCACCGGTTGGCGCCGTAATGAGGTCGTGGGGCTGCATTGCCGCGACAACTTGCTTTGCCATGTCGACAAGGACGGTCATCCGTTATGCGGTTATGAGCACTGTCCCTTGCATCGTGCCATCGTAACCGGAACCAGTAGCGAACAGCCGGCCCTGCTCTTCGCCCGGCGCAAGGATGGTCAGCGGATTCCGGTCGAGGTAACCGTCGCACCGATTCGCGATGCCGGGCGGCGGGTGATTGGCGGCATCGAGATTTTTCGCGATTTGTCGCCCACCTTTCAGGATCTCAACCGCGCCCGGCTAATCCAGCTCGGTTCAATTGGCATCGACTTACCGGATGAGTCACGCTTCCGCGTGACCACGCGTTACACCCCGCATGATCAGGTCGGTGGCGATTTCTACCGCGGTCAGATGCTGGATGCGGATACGTTCGGGCTAATTCTGGCCGATGTGGTCGGTCACGGGGTATCGGCGGCGTTGAATGCGATGCAGTTGCGGTTACTGTGGGATGACGGGGGCACCTTGCGTGCACGTCCCGGCGATTTTCTGGCGGAGCTCAGCCGCCGGGTGTCGGAACTGACGGATATCGATGCGGGCTACTTCGCCACCGCGCTGGCCCTGGCCTACAACGCGAATAGCGGGATGTGCAGGCTGGCCGCGGCGGGTCACCCGCCGCCGTTGATCATGCGGCGAACCGGGGACATAGCATTATTTGAAGCGCGCGGACCCGGTCTTGGTTTGCTTGAACAGCCGGTTTACCCCGAGGCCGAAATCACGCTCCAACCCGGTGATCATCTCCTGCTCTTCACCGACGGCGCACTGGAAATTCGCGACCAGAATGAGCGTGAACTGGGCGTGGCCGGCCTCCGCGACCTCGTTCGAGCCATCAACTGGTCCGATGGCGAGACCGGCCTGACCGCGCTCGAAGAAACCCTCCTCAAATTCTCCAACCGCCTCTCCCTCGAGGACGACCTTACCCTGATCGACTTGCACCTTCCGGATCAACCTGCCCTCAAGCTATGGATATCGTCTTAACGTTGACGAATTCGAGGATACCGTGATGACCGAGCTCACGACCGTAGCCTGAATCCTTGATGCCACCGAACGGGAGTCGCGGGTCGGATTTGACGAAGTCGTTAACAAAAACACAACCGGCGCGGATGTCTTCGCGGGCGATTCGTTCCGCACGTTTGATGTCGGCGGTAAAAATAGCGGCGCCGAGCCCGTAATGTGAATCGTTGGCGAGTTGGATGGCGTGCTTTTCATTGCTTGCCCGCACAATTGCCGCGGCGGGACCGAAGAGTTCCTCGTCGAAGGCGGGCATGCCCTTTTTTACCCTGGTCAGCACTGTCGGCGGGTAGAAAAAGCCGGACCGGCGCGGCAGCCGTCCACCCGCCAGCACCTTCGCGCCGGCGCGGATGCTTGCCGTTACTTGCGCGTGTAATTTGGTGCGCAGATCCTTGCGGGCCAATGGTCCGACCGTGGTTTTTTCATCCATCGGGTCGCCGGTGATTGCGGCGTTCATACCATCCAGCACCGCGGACTCGAATTCATCGGCGATGGCTTGTTCGACGATCCAACGCTTGGCTGCGATGCAGCTTTGGCCGGAATTGATCAGGCGGCTTTTCACGCATCTGTCAGCGGCCTGTGCGACATCGGCATCGGCGAGCACGATGTACGGGTCGCTTCCGCCAAGCTCAAGCACGGTCTTTTTAAGGGCCTGACCGGCAATCGCTGCAACCGACCGGCCGGCACGTGTGCTGCCGGTGAGGGTGACGCCGCGGATGGCGGGGTGGCGGATAATCTCCGCAGCAATGGTGTTCGTGACAATCACCAGTGACAACGCCCCGTCGGGAAATCCCGCGTCGCGGATAAGTTGCTTGATCGCCACACCGCAGCCGGTGGTGCCTGGCGCATGTTTCAGAACCACGGTATTGCCTGCCATCAAGGCGGGCGCGGCAAAGCGAAAAAACTGCCAGAATGGAAAATTCCACGGCATGATCGCCAGAACCGGTCCTAATGGCTCGATAGTAATATAGGTTTTGGATGCTCCGGTATCGACCCGGTGATCGTTAAGGAATGCGGCTGCGTTATCGGCAAAGTAATCACAAACCCAGGCGCACTTTTCCGCTTCGGCGAGGCCTTGTCCGACCGGCTTGCCCATCTCCTTTGCCATAAGCGCGGCATATTCGCCGGCGCGATCCTTGAGCAACCGGGCACATGTTTTCAGGGGCATGGCGCGGTTTTTTATGTCGAGTGTTCGCCAGTCCTCGAACGCCCGGGCGGCCCGCTTAACTTCTCGCTCTGCGGCCTCCTTGTCCATGTAGGCGTACGATGACAGGGGCTTGCCGTTATAAGGGTTAACGGTGTTAAAGGACGTCATGGTGAAAAAATAAGATGTAGAACTACCGGGGCGGGGGATGCGAACCCGGATCTAGGGAATCGCATGTTCCTGCAGCTGCTCGAGGGTAGCGACTTCGAGGGCGCATTCGTGGGTGGCGCGGAGGACGACCGGGGGCGCGCATCCGGCGTCGTAGGCCTGCTTCCAGCGCGCGGCACAGACGCACCAGCGGTCGCCGGGTTTCAGGCCAGGAAAGTTGTATGCGGGGCGGGGGGTAGAGAGGTCGTTACCGGCCTCGATCGAGAAGGCGAGAAATTGCGCCGTCACCTCGGCGCAAACGGTATGCGATCCGAAATCCTCCTCGCAGGTATGACAAAACCCGTCCCGGAAAAACCCGGTCACCGGGGAATTACAGCAGGGGATCAGGGGCTGACCCAACACGTTTCGTTGCGCGCTTTTCATGGAGGCGGAAAATACCACATCAGCGCCAGTCGTGCAAAAGGCGAGGACATTGACGAGTGTTGCATCGGCTTGACGCCACTGAGATGAAGAGCATACATTAAGTGTGCACATTTTGGAGGAAATAATGAAAGCCACCGTTTTGGATTTGAGAAGAAAAACGGGCGATATACTCGCCGCGCTGGATCGAAATGAGCGTGTTACCTTGACCAAGCGCGGACGAAAAACCGCGGTTATTGTTCCGTTGCAGGCGGAAACACGCCTCTCTGCGGCCACGCATGCGGCTTTTGGGATGTGGCGCGATCGAGAGGACTTGGCGGATGTCGCCGGCTATGTGCGTGCGTTGCGAAAAGGAAGGTCGTTTTAATGCTGTTTGACACCGATGTCATCATCTGGGCGCTTCGCGGAAACGCCAAGGCGGCCCAACAGATTGACCGGCAGGCCGATTTGCAGGTGTCGGCGGTTTCCTACATGGAACTCTTGAAGGGCGCGCGCGACAAAGCCGACCAGAAAAACATTAAAAGTTTTCTTCACGATTTGTCCTTCACGTTCCTGCCCGTTACGCAGGACATCAGCCACCGGGCGGTCATGTACATGGAGGCATTCGCTTTATCGTCCGGTATGGAATTGGCGGATGCTCTAATCGCCGCGACGGCTGCCGAACACGCTCAGGAACTCTGTACCGCCAACAACCGCCATTACCGCGTGATTTCCGAACTCACCCTTTCCATTTTCCGCCCGTAGGATAACTCCACGCGGGAACATAGAAGTGTTGCTGTCGATATCCAATCGTTGGAAATCAACGGCTTACAGAAGAAGTGCCTGCTATGTCCCCGCGCTTCGATCCGCTTATCGGCTCCATTTCATGCTGCAGCCATGTGCTTCACTTCCCTCTGAATCTGCTTCGCGATCTTGTCATCTGCCACCTCAAGATCGTAATCCATCTGTAGTCCGAGCCAGAAGGAAGCTGAATTGCCGAAGTAGGTCGAAAGTCTCAATGCCGTGTCCGCGGTAATGCTTCGCTTGCCATGAATGATCTCATTCACCCGGCGTGGTGAGACGCCGAGATCGCGCCCGAGTTGATTCTGGCTGATGTTCATGGGTTTGAGGAATTCTTCAAAAAGAATTTCTCCGGGATGTACGGGCTGGATTTTCTTCATGATTTAACCTCAATGGTAATCGACTATTTCCACGTTGCGGGCATTGCCGTCTGCCCATTCAAAACAGATGCGCCACTGCTGATTGATGCGAATACTATGTTGCCCCCTCCTGCTATCTGAGAGCTCCTCCAGTCGATTGGCTGGCGGAATCCTCAGGTCTTGAATTGTTGCGCTTCGGTTGAGCATTTTCAGCTTACGGTAAGCAATCTGCTGAATGTTCACCGGTAATCGCTTGGAAAACTCCCGAGGGAATATCTTACCGGTTTCTTTGCAGGCAAAGCTTTCAATCATTACCAGAAAAAAAATAACGCATAACGTTATGCGTCAATAAATGTCTGCTGGATCTCTCCCGCCAATTTTTGCGTCTCCCCGGATTCCGAACCCCAGTCCACGCGGGGACATAGAATTAATAGCGGTTATTTCCAATCACTGGAAAAATGGATTTACATGATTTCCAGTCGTTGGAAATCAACAGGTTACAGAAGAAATAGCTGCTATGTCCCCGCTTTAATGGCGACCGATAAATTGTATGTCCCTGCGTGACGGTTGACATACTACTAGTCTACTAGTATATTAATCCATATGAAATCAGTAGGTTTATTTGAGGCGAAGACGCGGCTTTCGGAGTTGTGCGCGGAGGTGGTGAAGGCGGGGGATTCTTTGGTGGTGACGCGGCGGGGTGTGCCTTGGGTCCGGATTGAGCCGATCAAGGAGCAGCGGATGACCATTAGCGAACGGCGGGCGGAATATATGGCGCGTCATGGTCATGGCGAAGTGCTGGATGAGCAGGACTTTGCTCTTCCAGCCCGTTCCGGCGAGTTGCCGGAGCCGGTAAATCTGGATTGATCCGGCTATGGCGCTGACCCACCTTCTTGATACGTCGGTCTACTCCCAACCCGTCCGTGACACGCCGATGGAGTGCGTCATGAATCGGTGGAGCGCTTTGGGTGAGGACGCCGTTTGCATCTCCGCTCTGGTCCACGCTGAAATCTGGCAAGGATTGGTTGCCCGCGACTCGAATAAATTCTGGTCCCGCTACCGGGAATTGCTGGAGGGTCACTATCCCGTGCTACCCTTCGATGAACGTGTTGCCGAAACCTATGGCCGCCTGGTCGTAGAGCTACAAAAGGCGGGAAAGCCCAAACCAATCGCCGACTTGATGATCGCCGCAACCGCCCGGCACCACAACCTGACCATCGCGACGCTGAACCTCAAGGATTTCTCCGGAATACCGGGGGTTAGGGTGGAGTTTTGGGGCGACTGATCCGCGCGCTGCCGGATTAGCCACCGAGATGGTCGTAGCCGCCGGGTGACAGCGGGTGGCGGGTGCCGGTGGTGTCGATAATTTCAAGAGCTTCGGGCGAGCCTTGCATGGTGCCGATGGCGGTGCAGGCCAGGCCGCTGAAGGTTGACCATGCTTGCTCGAAGGCCGCCTGCTTCTCCGGTGCAACGGTGAAGAGCAGTTCGTAGTCTTCGCCGTCGGCGAGGGCGTGTTGGAGATCGAGGTTGGCGGGAATCGCGTTTGCGTTCAGCGTCGCCCCGACTCCGCTTTGTTGGCAGATGCGCGGCAGGTCGCGGGCGAGGCCGTCGCTGATGTCCATCATCGCGTTGGCCCAGCCGCCCTCGCGCAACCACCTTCCCTCGCGAATGCGCGGCGTGAAGTCGAGGTGCTTGCCGGCGAGGCTACCGCCGAGTTTGCCGGTGACGTAGATGATCTCGCCGGCACACGCGCCGGAACGCAGCACGGCGGTACCCCGCGGTACATGACCCGCCCCGAATCCGTGCAGGGCGAGCGGCTCGCCCTTCATGGTGTCGCCTCCGATAATCGAAACGCCGAAGCTCGTCGCGAGTTTTTCCGCGCCGCGGTAGATGGCCTCCATGTCGCTCGCTGGGTAGGCTGAGGGGACCACGATGTTAAAGAGCAGGTGATCCGGTTCGGCGCCCATGGCCGCGATGTCGCTGAGCAGGCGGCCGGCCATCTTGTGCCCGATGCGTTCGGGTGCGGTGCCGGGATAAAAATGAACCGATTCGACCACCGCGTCGGTAGTATATACGAGGTCGCGGTCCGCTACCCGCACCACCGCGCAGTCGTCGCCGATACCGGTGATGACATCGTCGCGCCGGGTCAGCATCGCGGCGAGGCGGCTGGTCCATGCGTCTTCGGAAGTAAAGGTTGTCGGTTTGTCGCTCATGTTTCTCGTTCGTCACATTCGCATTAACACAATCACGGTCAGGCTGTTGAAGGCCGCATGCATAACGATGGGCGTGACCAGCGAACCCCGGTAGATATACGCCAGCGAAAAGGCCAGCGACAAAATAAAAAAGATGCCAGAGGCGGGCATGTAGAATCCGTGCACCAGCGAGAATAAAGCTGCCACAAGAACCAGCGCGGCGCGCACGCCTATGATGCGGGCGGCGGCGGGCAGCAGCACCCCGCGAAAAAAGATTTCCTCGACCACCGGTGCCGCCACCGTGGCGAGCAGGACGAAGTAAATTTTCAGCGGCAAGGTGTCCGCGCTGGAGATGATGCGGGTGACATCCTGTAGTTGCGGCTCCAGCCCCCACCAGTACATGAGGATTTGCGCGATCATGTTGTAGGCGATGATGATCGGCATCGTCCCCAACAGCGCAAGTACGCCCCAGCCGGCGTGCGCCAGCAGGTTGCCCCGCACAACCCCGAAGGCGCCGGGCCAGGAAAGGCTACGCCAGCGTATGAGGAACGCGACGAGCAGGAAGCACAATCCATGAAAAAGAAAGCCCTGCGCGACAAGCATGAAGCGGTCGGCGTCGCCAGGATCGTCGGGTCCTAGCCGGCGGTAGAGCAAGCCGAACACGGCTTGGGCCAACAAAAGCGGAAGTATGATGCGCAGGACCTCGTGCCAGGTCCACGGTCGCTCGCGCAGGCGACGAAGCGGATCGGACCAGTCGAGCGGGTTGGCTTGAAGTCGGAGCGCGAAGGTTACGAGCAGAATGAAGCCGATGACAAAAATCGCGCCGTATAATACGGCGATGAACGTGGACTGCTCGAGCAGTTGCTGCTCGAGCTCAGTTGGCACGGGTTTCGGGCGAGGTTTTGCGTTCGCGGATGATGTAGATCGGTTTGCCCTGCGCCTCGTGGTAGGTGCGGATCTGCATCTCGGCGAGCAGGCCCATGCTAATGAATTGCACGCTGAAGAGAATCAACGCGAAGGGAGTCATCACCCAGGCGGGTCGCTTGATAAGTCCCGAACCGAATGAGGTTCCGAAGAGTTCATACGACAGGTTACCGAGGAGGATAAACGCAAGCATCAGGAATCCCGGCACGGCAAAAAGCGCGCCCAGCTTACCGAAGATATGAATCGGCCGCGTGCTGTAGTGCAGCAGGAATTTGACCGTGAACAGGTCGAGCACCACGCGGAAGGTGCGCGAGATGCCGTACTTGGACTGACCGAACTGGCGGGCGTGATGGTTGACCACGACCTCATCGATGCTGCCGCCGACCCAACTCGCGAGGGCGGGAATGAAGCGATGCATCTCGCCGTAAAGGTGGATGTTTTTCACGATGTCGTGGCGGTAGGCCTTGAGGGTGCAGCCGTAGTCATGGAGTTCGACGCCGGTGATTTTACTGATGAGGCCGTTGGCCAGCATGGAGGGCAGGCGACGGTTGATAAAGGCATCCTTGCGGTCCTTGCGCCAGCCGCTGACCACGTCGAATCCCTGATCGATGCGTTCGAGTAGTTTGGGTATGTCGGCGGGATCATTCTGCAGATCTGCGTCAAGGGTGATGATGACCTCACCGCGTGCGGCGTGGAAGCCGGCGCTCATGGCGGCGGTCTGGCCGAAGTTGCGCCGGAAACGGATGAGCTCGAAGCCGGGTAGTTCCTCCGCCATGCGGCTCAAGATTTCCCAGGTGCGATCCTTGCTGCCATCATCCACGAGAATGATCTCGTAGGTGCGCCCCAACGGACTCATCGCTTCATGCAGGCGGCGGCACAGTAACTCCGCACTCTCTTCTTCATTGAAGATGGGGATGACGACGGAGACCTGCAGGGTGGGGGATGATGAGCCGTTGTTCATGGGGAGCGGGCGGGGAGGGTGTTCGGAGTTCGGGGTTCGGGAACGACTTACTCGCCTTTGTGCTGCGCGATGATTTCCTGAAGGTGTTCGACGTAGGCTTCGGGACCGCCATCGCGGTAGCCGGTTTGCTGAACGAGGTCGCCCTCGGGGGAGAGAATGATGATGGTGGGGAAACCGCGTATGCCGTACTTCTGTTGCAGTTGGTCATTCTGCGCAACCACGCCGGGACTGAGTTGCTTGCGCCGGGGGAAGTCGAGTTTGACGCTGACCAGGTTTTCGCTGGCAAACTGTTCGTAGGCTTCCTGTGAGAAAACTTCTTTGTCGAGCTTGATGCACCAACCGCACCAGTCGGATCCGGTGAAGTTGAGCAGCATGTATTTTCCTTGCTCGGCCGCCGTTTTGGAAGCCTCGGCAAAATCCTCGCTCCACGCCACTTCGGCGCGCGTCGCGCTCGTGAAGACTGCCATTAAAACCGCAACCGCCAACATTACTTGCTTCATGTCATGTCCCTTCATCTGTTTGCTTCGGCTTCATTTCCATGAGCCACACATTGATACCGCCGTGGTTAAACGCCAACACCTTGCGGCCCGCCATGCCCATGTGTCCCGTCCAGCGCGGATTCGCGCTGACCAGAAAGTTATGCCATAAACCGGCCCGTTCACGCCAGACTGAACCTAGACGGGCGTACAGGTTCCTTGGATCGACCCCGCCCTTGATGCGTTCACCGTAAGGCGGATTGGTTACCATCCAGCCCGGTAGCTCCGGCAGGATGAGATCGCTGATGCTCCGGCGCGTCCAGTGAATGAGGTCGGCCACTCCGGCCCGATCCGCGTTCGCCCGCGACATCTCGATGGCACCGGCATCACGATCCGAGCCAGCGATGAAGGGGGTGACACCAGCGTGGATCGATGCATCGGCCGAGGCTTGTATGCCTTGCCAGGTGCCGGGCTGAAAAGATGGCCATTGCTCGAACGCGAAGGATCGATGCAAACCCGGTGCGATATTACGGGCGAGCAGGGCAGCCTCGATGGGGATGACCCCGGAGCCGCAGAAGGGGTCGACTAGCGGCGATTGGCGGTTCCAGCCCGAGGCGAGCAAAAGCGCGGCGGCGAGATTTTCGCGGAGCGGCGCCTTGCCGACGGCAAGACGATAGCCGCGGCGATGCAGGTGCTCGCCGGAGCTGTCAATGCTGATGGTGCAAAAGTTACGTACCAGCCTGACCACGATTAATTGCGCTGAAGGATCTTCCTCGTCGGCCGCTACCGATTCGCGCAGATGAACCGGTCCACCGAGCGCGTGAGCGATAGCATTGATGACCCGTTCGGCGATGCCCTTCTTATGATAGAGACGCGAGGCGGCGGCGCTGACCCGGATGTGCACGGATTGTCCTGTGCGAAGGAACTCACTCCACGGCAGCCGGGCCGCCTTTTTCTCCAGTTCGCTGAAGGCGGCGGCGTTGAATCCGCCGATGCGCAGGAGTACGCGGGAAGCGGTGCGCAGATGCAGGTTCAGGCGGTAGAGTTCCTCTGCACCGCCCGAGCAGGCGAGCAGTCCATTTTCCTGGCGGATGACGGCGATGCCGAGATCGCGGATTTCGGCGCCGGTTACTTCCTCGAGGCCGGGCGGGCAGACCACGGCGATTTCGATTTTGGAGGGTGTGGGTTGAGCAGACGACTTCATGTTCGAGGCAAAACGATGCGGCAAGCTCCGGCGAATTGGAATGAAATTCCGCGCGCGGTATTTTATAGTGCTCGCCATGTCTGCCATGCCTTCCATCCCTATCCTGACTACGCCTCCGGAGGATGCCTCCCTTGCGACCGGCTCCGATGGGTTCTTCGCATTCTACAGTTCGCTTTACGAGGCCATCATCACCGACGTGCGCCACATGCAGGTGCCGGTGAGCGATCACCTGGTGCATCGTGGCGATGGCGTATTTGAGACCTTAAAGTGCGTGGATGGTCGCATTTACTGCCTCGAGGCACATCTGGATCGCTTGCTCGATTCGGCGCGGCAGATTGATCTTGCTCCGCCCTGCGAGCGCGAGGCGTTGCGTCATATTATTCTCGCCACCACGCAGGCGGGCGGGCATCGCTCCTGCATGGTTCGCGTGTTGTTGTCGCGCGGACCGGGCGGGATGGGAGTGAGTCCGGCGGAATGTCCGAGGGCGGGGCTGTACGTTTTGGTTCACGCGTTTATTCAGCCTTTCATGGAGAATCATCCCGGCGGCGCGCATCTGGTGATCTGCGATGTGCCGGTCAAGGCGGGGTTTTTCGCCACCATCAAGACCTGCAATTATCTGCCGAATGCCTTGCTGAAAAAGGCGGCGCTCGATCGCGGTGCGGACTACGCGGTTAATTTCGATGAAGAGGGGTGGCTCGCGGAGGGCGCCACGGAAAATATCGGCATCGTCGGCCGCGATCGCGTGTTGCGGATTCCCGGACCCGGTCGCATCCTGCCGGGTACTACCATGCAACGCGCTTGCGCCCTTGCCAAGACGTTGGTGGACGATGGTGCGCTCAGCGGCGTTAAAGAATCGAACATCTCCCGTATTGAACTCGAGCAAGCAACGGAAATTCTAGTATTTGGTACCACCGCGAATGTCACGTCGGTGACGCGGCTGGATGGGCAGCCGGTCGGCGAGGGTAGGCCGGGTACGGTCGCCTTGCGGCTCGATGCGCTGTTGCGGGCGGAGCAGTCCGGGGATAATGCATTCACGACGCGGGCTTTCACTTGACGCTGACGCTGTCCCGGCGGACCATGAAACAATAACCACGGAGAAATCATCATGAAAAAGATATGCACGCTAGTCGCCGCTGCCACTCTGGCTTTCACCTCGCTTGCTCACGCCAACAACGCCGCCATCGCCAAAGGCACCCAGGAGTTGCGGTTGCAGGGCGCGATAGATTTCACCTCGGCATTCGGCACGGATTTATCCATCGATCTGGGCTATGGCTACTTTATCTCCGACTATATTGAGGTCGGCGGACTCTTCAGTTTCGGAGATAATGACCTTGTGAGTCTGTTGGGGGCGGGCGTTTTTTCGGAGTATAATTTCGATACCATGACGAGCTTGGTGCCCTTCGCTGGTGGCCAAATTGCTTTCAAGCAGACAGACATCACAGGGAACGGTGACGAGAGTGGGCTGAGCCTTGGCCTTTATGGAGGTGTGAAGTATTTTATTATCGATGACCTGGCTATTTCCGCCCGATTTTTCATTGAACAGGCCACAGCGGATATCTATCTCGATGACGGTAAGCCAGACGACTTCGACTACGGCATCGATTTTGGTCTGCGCTATTTTTACTAGGAGCTAGAGCTCGCCTCATGACTCACGTTGTAACTGAGCCTTGTATCGATTGTAAAAACACGGCTTGCGTGACTGTTTGTCCGGTGAATTGTTTTCACGAGGATGATCGATGGCTGGTCATCGACCCGGTCGAGTGCATCGACTGCGGCGCTTGCGTCCCCGAATGTCCGACCGACGCTATTTACCCCGCATCGCGTGTGCCGGCGAAATGGAAAAACTACATTAAGCTGAACGAGGAAAAAGCCAAAGTGCTGCCGTTGATCACCGAGCAGAAAGATCCTTTGAGTTAAAACGGCAGGTTAATCGGTAGTTGTCCTATCGGACCCCCGGTGGTGGCCGGTACAAGGGCTTGGAACTCGCGCATGTCGCGGATGGGGCCGAAGCGTTGATCCTGACGGGCGGCATCGCGGATGGGTTCGCCGCCGAGTTCGATGGCGCGGCGCAGGGTGCGGATGGCTTCGGGACGTTTCTGGGACATGGCGTAGGCGGCGGACAAGTCGAGCCAGATACGTGGCTGGTTGGGGTCGCGCTGCACGTAGAGTTCGAGTGCTCCAATAAATTGATCCATCTTCTGCATTTCCGCGAACATGCGGGCGATTTGCAGGATGTATTGCGGGGGCAGGTTGCCTTGGGCGAGGATGTTGCGGGTCAGATTGTCGAACAGCGCGGTGAGGCTCATGCCGCGATAAATCTGCGCGAGCTCCATGGCCTTGTTGATGTCGCCGCCCTGGGTGAGTTCGGCTTCCAGTTCGTTGCGCCGCAGGTTCAAGGACTCCATGTTCACAATCTGATTCAGGAAGTCGCGTACGCGATCGTTTTCCGTATCCTCGCGCAGGAAGATCTCGATGATCTCGCGCGCGTCGGCGAATTCGCCCTGCTGCATGTGGATATCGGCAAGGCGGAAATTTGCCTCGGGGCTGAGCGGGTAGAGGGCGATGGCCTGGCGGAAAGCATATTCGCTCTCGTCGAACATGCGACGCGAGGCGTAAAGACCGGCGATGGCGCTGCGCAGCTTGGAGAAGGTTTTGCGGGCGACCACGTCGCGCAGGAACTTCTCGTTGCCCTTGAGGCGGGCGATATACCAGTCCCAGAACTCGGTGTCGTTCTTGACCATCTCGGCGGTGAGTTCGGGCAGCGGCTCCTTGTTGATTTTCATGATGAGCCCGTGCGGCTCGAGGTAGGGGTACATCCAGGGAATGACGTAGCTTTCCTCGACATAGAAATCGTGGATGCGCTTGTTCTTTTCAAAAATCATCTTGGCCAGTATGCCGTTGATGGTCATGACGCCTTGCACGCCCTGGACGCTGACCCGTCCGTTCTCGATGCTGACCGCGGCACCGGCGGGGATGCGCCCGGCCTGCACATCGGCCACATATTCCTGGAAGGCCTGATTGCTGTCCTGCTGCGATGGGATGTAAATCTTATCGCCGTACAAGTCGCGCATGACGTTCATGTAGGTGTTGTCGGCAAGGGCGTTCTGGGTAATGAGGAAGACATCCTCGCGCACGTGCGCCGAGTAGATCATGTAGGTGGGCACGAAACGTCCTGGATCGGTACCGCCGTAGAAGACCGCGTTGGTGGTCATGGGCGGCGGGTAGTCAGGATTCGGGTAGGTGGATCGCTCTTCTTCGAAGATCTCGGCGAGGATGGCGCGCGAGCCCTCGAGTTGCCAGTTGCCGAATTGCCAGCCGAAGTCGTGGCCGTTCTGCTCGACGCCGCCGACCTCCTTGATGAAGAGTTCATCGACGGCGTTGCGGTAGAGCTGCGGAATGGGCGCGGCGAGGATGAGCGCGGCGGCGGCACCGGTGACCGCTTTTTTGCCACCAAGCTTCGCATCCAGCCAGGCGAACCCGAAAATCAGGCCGTAGCCAATCCACATGGCGTAGACCGCGTGGGCCTGGATGTATTGCACGCGCCCGATGAACATGCTTTGCACGTCGGGCGAGAGGTACTGGAACACGATAAAGACGAAGGTGAGGAAAATAAACGCGATCAGAGTCACGAACATCCAGCCCATGGCCCGCTGGCCGATACGCAGGAAAAAGAGGAAGGGGAGCAGTGCCAACCACGCCACGTACCACTCGAACTGGGCGACCACCGAGTTGTAGCCGCCGCGCTCGGCAATGAAGTCCCAATCGGGATTATCCCGGAAGGCGTTGCGCACGATGATCAAGTCGTGGCCGCCGGGGTCGAAAATCGTTTTCCAGACCAGAATCTGGTACTTCTTCGAGTCTTTCAGGATGTCCTTGAAGTTGTCGACCGGGCTGATGCGTTCGTACTGGCCGCGGCCGACCGCGTGGAAGAAGCCTTCCACGGTGCGCGGATAGCCCCAGTTCATGGGCGGGTTCTGTTCGGATGACACCGGCATGTAGCCGACGTAGAAAGAGAGGCCGAGCAGCACCAGCGCGCCGGAGATGAGCACGCGCTTCCACTCGGTGAAGAGTTTGCGCTGGATGAAAAACAAGCCGCCCGGCGAGGCGAGGAAGATGATGCCGAAGGTGATGAGGCTGCTCCGGCGCGCGGCGGCCTCGGCGGAGGTGGCGACGTCGATCTTGGACGCATTGAAGAGCAGGTAGGCACCGACCACCATCAGCAGCGCCGAGGTGGCGTCCAGGAACAGGTCCTTGTCGCGCAGGGCCATGGCGATGAGAATGGCAGGCCCGAGGAAGACGAGGGTCTGGTGATTGGTCAGGCCGAGGCCGAACACGAAGGAAAGAATGTAAAGCGTCTGGTCCTCGTCCGGACGGCACATCCAGCGGTAGAGCAGGAGCATGACCAGGGTCATGAAGAGTGCGTTGAGCGAATAAACCTCCACGATGGTGCTTTGCGACCAGAGCACGGGGCTGAAGGCGAGCAGCAGGCCGCTGGTGACACCGCCCAGCCAGCACAAAGTATTCTCCGCGGCCAGAGTGATGCCGGAAAGTTTCTTCTTCATGTGCAGGAGCACGTCCGCGGCGGAACGACTGATGAGCATGCCTTGCACGGCGGAGGCGAGGGCGCCGGCTACCACCGAGGCGAGGGTCACGCCCCAGGCGGGGTTCGGGTGGGCCTTGCCGTAGTCGGCACCGAAAAGGTGGAGGAAGGATTTCCATACGAGGGTCAGGTTTTCATCGGGCACGCCGAAATACTTCACCCAATGAAAAATCCACTGGAAGAACCAGGTAAGCAGGGTCCAGATGGGATAGCCGGGCGGGTGGGGCACGCCCAGATAGTCCGAAGCCACCGCCAGTTCGCCCGAGTCTTCGAGGGTTACGGTAGGGGCCATGGTGTAGAAGTAGACCCCGAAGGCGATGATGAAGGTCGCCCAGAAGGCGTACCAGTCTACACGCCGGAAAAACGGTCCGGTGGGGCGATCTAGAAAGTGAGTTTCAGAAGCGATATCATCGCCGGGCTTTATAGTATTCATAGAGGTTGAAAAGGTAGATTTCATAGGGTGAGGCGTCAAGCGTGGTCATGGGGAGGGGGGCGGGGGGTGGGTGGGTGTGAGTGGGATAGAGGATGGGGATTTCGGGGTTCGGAGTTCGGGAGGGAGGAGGGTGGCGCGGCCATTCGGGGAGGGTTCGCCTTGCTGGAGGTTGATATGCGGGAAGGTAGGGCGAGTGCCTTCCGCCTTCGCAAGGCCTACGGCGGGACGAGCCGTCGGAGCCGCGGAGCATGGAAAAGAAAATGAATCCTGCGGAACGCCTGCGCTTAACCGCCGCCGCGGCGGCCGTTCCAGGCGCGGGGTTGTTTGAGGCCGGGGGCGGGGTTGATGTCGAGGAAGACGGTTTCCTCACCGAGGATTTTTTCGAGCTCGTGGACCAGGCGCTGGCTGGCGGCGATCTTGAAGGTGTAGTCGGCGTCGACGTAGATCCGCTCGCCGTCCGGCTGCTCGACCACGAAGCGCACCGGGGTCTCGCCGGGATAAGCACGCAGAACGCCCTTGATTTCGCGCAGGGCATTTTCGCTGGCCTGCGCGGAGCTGATGTGAATGCTGACCTTGCGCGCGAAATGCTTGTGCGCATCGGCGAGCGGATAGACCTCCGAGGCAAGCAGGCGAGGAGCTTCGTCGTTGACATACTCGCCGCAGACCAGCACCGGCGCCTCTTCGCGCACATAGACCCCGTACTCGCTGAAACAGGACGGGAACACCACCACCTCGATGATGCCGTCGAGCTGCTCGAGCTGAAACACGCACATCGGTTCCTGCTTGGCCTTGGTGAAGCGCTTGGTGTACTGGGTGACCAGCCCGCCGATGCGGGTGCGGGTCTTGTTCTCCAGCTCGCGCAGCTTTTCCATATTGGCGAGGGTGTATTTATTGAGCGTCCATTCAAAAGCGCTGAGCGGATGACCGGAGACGTAAAAGCCCAATAATTCCTTCTCCGCGGCGAGTTCAACGCTTTGCGGCCAGGGATCGGCGGGTGGCAATTCGTCGGTGGTTTCGGTGCCAGGATCCATCACATCACCGAAGAGCGAGAATTGACCCATCGCGCGGTCGCGCTGGGCAGAGGCGGCCCGGCTGAGCGCGCTTTCGATGCCGCCAAACAAACGGCTGCGCGGCATGCCGGTGAAATCAAACGCGCCGGATCGCACCAGGCTTTCCAGCGTCTTCTTGTTCACGCTCTGGCCATCCATGCGCGAGCAGAAATCCATGAGACCTTTGTAAGGCCCGTTCGCCTCGCGCTCCTTCACGATGGCCTCGGTAGCGGCGTGCCCGACGTTCTTGATGCCGGACATGCCGAAGCGGATGGCATTCTTGATCGGGGTGAAGAGCACTCCGCTCTCATTCACGCTCGGTGGCAGCAGGTCGATACCGAGGAGCTGGCATTCGGCGATGAAGAGCCGCGTGCGGTCGGCGTTACCGATTTCGTAGGAGAGCGAGGCGGCCATGAACTCGGTGGGGTAGTGGGCCTTTAGGTAGGCGGTCTGCCAGGAGATGATGGCATAGGCTGCACTGTGCGATTTGTTGAAGCCGTAGCCGGCGAACCGCTCGATGGTGTCGAAGATGCCGCTCGCCACATCCTTGGGAATCTTGTTCGTCTTCTGGCAGCCCTCGACGAACTTCGCGCGCTGGGCGTTCATTTCCTCGATCTTCTTCTTACCCATGGCGCGGCGCATCATGTCGCCTTCGCCGAGGCTGAACCCGGCCAACACATTGGTGGCGGCCATGACCTGTTCCTGGTAGACCATGACGCCGAAAGTTTCCTTGAGCGTCTCCTCGAGCAGTGGGTGCGGGTATTCGATTTTTACCTGACCGTGACGGCGCTTGATGAAGTCGTCGAGCATGTTCATCGGCCCCGGGCGGTAGAGCGCGATCATGGCGATGAGGTCTTCGAACTTGGAGAGGATGAACTTGCGCAGCAGGTCGCGCATGCCCTTGGATTCGACCTGGAACACGCCCACCGTGTCGCCGCGGTTGAGCAGGGCGAAGGTCTGTTCGTCGTCCATGGGGATGTTGTCGATATCGATCTCCACGCCGAAGTTTTTCTTCACGTGGTTCACTGCCTCGACGATAACGGTAAGGGTCTTCAGCCCGAGGAAGTCCATCTTCAGCAGGCCAACGTCTCCGAGCGGGCCCATCTCGTATTGGGTGACCGGCTCTTTTTCCTTGTCGCGGGCGAGCGGGACGATATCGACCAGCGGTTTTTCGCCGATGACCACCCCGGCCGCGTGGGTTCCGGGATTGCGGGCGAGTCCTTCCAGCACCTTGGCGTATTTCATGATGCGGATGGCGTTGGCATCGGTCTCGCAGGTCGAGCGGAATTCGGGGCTCTCGGCCAGCGCCTTGTCGAGGTTCATGGAGGGATCCTCCGGCACCATCTTGGCCAGCTTGTCCGCCTCGGCGAGAGGAATCTCCAACACGCGGGCGAGGTCGCGGATGACCGTCTTGGCTCCAAGAGTGCCGAAGGTGATGATCTGGGCGACGTTCTCGCGGCCGTATTTGCGCTTCACGTAGTCGATGACTTCGCCGCGCCGGTTCTGGCAGAAATCGATATCGAAGTCGGGCGCGGAGACGCGTTCGGGATTCAGGAAGCGTTCGAAGAAGAGGTTGTAGCGCAGCGGGTCGATGCCGGTGATGCCGAGGGCGTAGGCGATGATGCTGCCGGCGCCGGAGCCGCGCCCGGGACCGACCGGGATGCCGCTGTCGTGGGCGAACTTGATGAAGTCCCAGACCACGAGGAAGTAATTGATGAAGCCGGTTTTCTCGATGATGCCAAGTTCGAAGTAGAAGCGTTCGGCGACGCGCTTTTCCTCATCGTTGCGCGGGTGCTCGAGGTCCTCGATGCCGTAGTGCTTCTTTAGACCCTGCTTGCCGAGCTTGATGAGGTACTGCTTCTGGGTGTAGCCCTCGGGGACGATGTAGGTCGGGAAGTGCAGGTCCTTGCCGAGGCGGAGTTCGACATTGCAGCGCTCGGCGATGTCAAGGGTGTTGCGGAGGGCTTCGGGGAACTCGCGGAAGAGGGCGAGCATTTCGCTGCCGGTTTTCAGGTAGAATTCATCCGAGCCGTAGCGGAGGCGCTTGGGATCGCTGATGGTGGTGCCGGTCTGCATGCAGAGCATGATGTCGTGGGCCTCGGCATGCTCTTTTTTCAGGTAGTGCACGTCGTTCGAGACGATCATCTTCAGACCGGTCTTACGGGCGATTTCGATGAGACCGCGGTTCGCGATGGATTGCTCTTCGAGGCCGTGATTTTGCAGCTCAATGAAGAAGTTGTCGGGGCCGAAGATGTCGGTGAACTGGCCGGTCAGCTCCATGGCCAGCTTCATGTTGCCGCGGACGATGGCCTCGGGGATTTTGCCTTTCAAGCAGGAGGAGGTGCCGATGAGGCCGGTCGCGTTTTCGCTGAGGAGTTCGACGTCGATGCGCGGCTTATAGTAGAAACCCTCGAGGTGGCCCATGGAGCAGAGTTTGGCGAGGTTATGGTAGCCTTCGGTGGTTTCGGCGAGCAGGACCTGGTGGTTCGATTGCGATCCGGTGCCTTCCTCGGTGCGGCGTTCGTGCATGCGGCCGTGCGAGAGGTAGGTTTCGCAGCCGATGATGGGCTTGATGCCGTGTTTCTTCGCGCTCTGGTAGAAATCGATGGCGCCGTACATCACCCCGTGATCGGTCAGGGCCAGCGCGGGCATACCCAGCTCGGCGGCGCGGGCGCAGGCCTTGCTGATCGAGTTCGCCCCATCCAGCAAGCTGAACTCGCTGTGGAAGTGGAGGTGAACAAATGGCGTATCGGCGGTGGTCATGGCGAGCTTCCTTTTTAGCCCGAAGAGAGCAGGGAATCAACCGGCAACCTTACCCGCCTCTGGCGGGCAACGTTCAAGTTGTCTGGCGGTGTTGTTGGGACGGAATGGTCGAAGACCTTCCAGCCGGGTTCCTAACGTCGAGCGAATTTACTCGTCGATCGTATCCGGCGGGAAGGCATCGAAGACTCGGCCATTCCCGCCCGGCAAAAATTTGAATGTTGAGTGTTGAATCTTACCCTCTGGAGGCGGCACCGCCCCGACCCCCGAGTCTCGAACCCAAAAAATCATTGTATGTCCCTTTATCGTCTTCTGGGGTATCGTCTCCCGCATGACCGATGAATCACAACTGCAGCCGGACCTCACGCCAACCTCGCTCCCGGCAGGTCTATATCTGGTCGGAACGCCAATCGGGAATCTGCGCGACATCACGCTGCGGGCGCTGGATACGCTGGGAGCGGCGGATGTCATTCTGGCCGAGGACACACGGGTGACCATGCGGCTACTGGCCCGCTATGAAATTCGCAAGCCGCTGGTGAGCTACCACAAGTTCAACGAGGCCAAGCGGGTCGATGAAATAATCGCCCGCATTCGAGGCGGTGAGGTGGTAGCTTTGGTGACGGATTCAGGCATGCCCGGGGTGTCGGATCCCGGTTTGCGGTTGGCCCGGGCCGTTCGGGAGGCGGGCTTGCCGGTTACGGCGACTCCCGGTCCTTCTGCTTTAACCATGGCGATAAGTTTGTGCGGCATGGAAGCGGATGGTTATGTGTTCGGGGGATTTCTGCCTCACAAATCCGGGGCGCGGCGACGGACGCTGGAGCAGTTGGCCGGGGCGGGATTTCCGGTGGTCTTGTACGAGTCACCCTACCGGCTCCTTAAGCTGATGGGCGAAATTAATGAGGTGTTGGGCTTGCGCGAAGTCTTTGTGGGACGTGAAATGACAAAAAAGTTTGAGGAGTGCCTACGTGGTTCGCCGGATGAGATTATCGCGGCCTTCTCCGGACGCACAATCAAGGGAGAGCTTGTGGTGGTGATTGAGTCGCCGGATGGAAAGCGGCCAAAACCGAAATTTGAATTGTTGAACAGGGAAGAATCCGCTAGGTAACTGCAGAGTAATGCCATCCAGACGTTCCAAGAAGCGGGAAACCGCCACCACTCGAGCAAATCCCGAGAATTGGGGATACAATCCGGGCTACTTCGGTGGCGGCCGGCTCACCGTGCAATCGCTCGAAAACGAAATGCACACGGGAACAAGACGCCGCCGCAGTCGCCGTTCATCGCGCCGCAAGAGCGAGGATGAGTCCAGCGTCGGCAAGAAGATCTGGATTGTGGTCGCAGTGCTGGCGTTCCTGTATGTCGGTTTTCTCGGCTTCATGTTGATTTGGTCGAAAGTTATCAAGCCTGCGCCTGCACCCGCGCCTGCCTTAACGAGCAGCGAATCCGTTTCCTCCCCGACCGGGGTCGCTGCGAGCAAGGAGAATCCGGTCGCGGAAGTCAGCGCCGCGGAAATGATCGGTGACATGGAGCGTTCGAAAATTCTGGCCGAGGATGCACGACGTTTCGCACGCACAGGCAACCTCATGGCGGCCGAAACAAAGTTCACGGAAGCCGCAAAATTGACCCCTCATGTTTTTACGTTGTTACAGGAATGGGCCAATGTGCTGCGAGAGAACAAAAAGCATGATGAAGCTAAGGATGTATTAATCCGCGCTGTATCCATGGCTCCTGACTCTACCGGTGTGCGTTTGGCTCTGGCGGACACCTACGTGCAGTTGCGCCAAAACGACGATGCGCTCGCCATGGCGGAGTGGGTGCTGGAAGATCAACCCTATGCGGAAGATGCTCACCGGATCGCAGCGGAGATTTCCGTCATGCGCGGTCAGCATGAAAAAGCCATGCGGCATTGGCAAAAGCTGGTCGGACTCGACAGCAACAATCACACCGCTGAAAACAACCTCGGCGTTTCGCTCATGGAATTGAACCGGATCGATGAAGCACTCAAGGCTTTCAATAATGTGATCCGTGACGAACCGGGGAATTCACAGGCTTACTACTACATGGCGCAGGCCTATATTCAAGGGGAGCGGTGGAACGAGGCGGTAGCGACGCTGACCCGTTCGGTCGACCGTTTTGGTCAGGCTTTTGTCCTGTCGTGGATCAACGGGAGCGAATTCGATCCGATCCGAAACCAGGAATCCTTCGTTCGTCTTTTTCCGCAACAAGCTCCTGCTGCTGACGGCATCCCCGGGGCCAATTAAGCCGGATTATTCTGCGCGCAGCGCTTCGGCGGGAGCGGTCGAGGCGGCGGCATGGGCGGGGTAAAGAGTGGAGAGTACACCGAGGATCAGGGCGGTGATGACAGGGATGATGATCGAGGTAGGTGTCCACGCCACGGGCAACGCCATGTTTTCGCTGACCAACGCAAGCAACCCCATGCCGGCACATGTTCCTACCATGCCCGCGGCGAGCGTGATGATCATGCCCTCGGCAAGAAAGAGGATAAAAACATCCCGCCAGCTCGCTCCAAAGGCCATGCGCAAGCCGATCTCGCTTATGCGCTGCTGGATGCTAACCATCATCAAGCTGAATAACGTTACGCCACCAAGGGCGAGGCACAGAATGGCCACGCTGCCGTAGACCATACGTACGGTTTGCATCATGGCCCTGGTGCCGGCGATGAGTGTGGAAGGCGTAACGATTCGCCACGAGGCGCCAGGTGCGCGCCGGTCGATTTCATAGTCTCGCTGCAAACGCGACGCAAGTGCATCGGGGTTTACGCCCGGCGCGGCCTTGATGTGAACTTGATCGAAGCGCATGGAGGTTGCCGGTTCGGTCAACCACCAGGCGGAGAGGGTGGAGACCGTGATGATTCGCGATTCCGGCATGTGCGAGATGACCCCGATAATCCGCAGGGACGTGTCTCGCAGCCGGATAATGTTTCCTTCGACGAGCCGTTGCCGCTCCGCCAGTCCGCTGGAAATAACTGCGAACGTTGAGCCCTCATTTTCGTCGCGCGCATCGAGCCATCGTCCGGCTTGCAGGGTCCAGCCGCGAGTCAATGGATAATCTGATTCAACGGCAATGACCTCTATCGATTCGCCGGGCAACGCGTCATGCAAACGAAAAGTTCGCGAAGCCGCGATGCGCGCACCGGGAATCAGATGACGGAGGCGCTCCAGCGCGGCGCGGTCCAGCAGACTCCCTTGACCCGGGGGTGGCGCCAGCGCGATTACGTCCGCGCCAAGTTCGGCGACTTGTGCTCGCGCCCGCGCCTGAAGCCCGGCGAGGATGCCGAGCAGCATGGCGAGGGCGAGCATGCCAATAGCGATAGCGGTGAAGGTCAGCCCCGTTTTGAGTGGTCTTGCCAGCAGGCTTTCGCGCACGTCATGCCCGAACCATGAAGCGTTATTTATTGCTCCCGGCAAAGTCGACCCTCCCGGAAAGCATAGTGCGATGAAGCATAACGAAGCAGTGCATGATTGTGGGTGACCAACAGCACGGCGATGCCACGACGATTTACTTCGGCCAGAGCCTCCATGACCTGGCTGGCGGCGGCCTGGTCGAGGTTGCCGGTAGGTTCATCAGCCACCAGCAAAACAGGCGGCACCAGCAACGCGCGGGCGATAGCCACGCGCTGCATCTCCCCGCCGGACAACAGGCGGGCGGGGCGATCCCGTAATGCGGTCAATCCGAGCTGCTCCATGATGACATGCGCCCGCTCGCGAAGCTCACCGCTGATTTTTTTCGCGCCAAGATAACGCGCCCGGAAAAGCACATTCTCCAGGGCGCTGCGTTGCGGTAGCAGGTTGAACTTCTGGAAGATCATACCGATTTTACTTTTACGGAGATCGATGCGCATTGATTCAGCATGATTTGCAACGGACTCGCCTTCCATCAGGATTTCGCCGCTGGTTGGTATGTCTAGCAGGCTGACGAGATTAAGCAGGGTCGTTTTGCCGCAGCCGGAAGGTCCGGTGATGGCGCAAAACCCGCCGGTCTCCAGTTGCCAGTTTATACTGTCTAAAACGCGGACCGCGCCACCGGGCGTTTCGTAGACCTTCTCCAGATTGCGGACCTCAACGACGGGGCTCATGGCGCGGCGACAAAAGGCGACTGGACCACATCACCCTCGCTGACGCCATCCAGCACCACGAAATGCGACGCATTACCCGGACCCAGCGTCAGCGATTTTCGCGCCGCGTCTCCGCGTTCAAAAACAAGCGTCCAAGGTGTTTCCTGTTCCCAGGCCACCATGGCGCGCGGAATCAGCAGCGCGCTTTCCTCGCGATAAACCAGCGCTTGTGCGGACACCGACATGCCGGACCGCAAGCGCGGATCGGTTTCGTCGAGGCGAATTACGACGCTGAAAAACTTTTGCCAAGCCGGCTTGCCCGAGACCGTGGAGGCCGCGGTGGCGATGCTGTCTATGCGCCCTGCAAGACGTAACGTAGGGAAGGCATTCGGCGTGATGAGGACCGGGTTGCCCGGTTGCACCTGAGAGATGTCGGCCTCGGGCACTTGGGCCTGCACCAGTAGCGAATCCATGTCGGCAATCTGCATGATTTTCTGGTTGCGGTAGAGTGTGTCGCCTTCACGCACGGTGCGGAACTCACCGTCGATATGGATCGGGAGATGCGCGACCATACCAGCGAAAGGCGCGATCATGCGTGCGCCCCGCGCGTGTTCGCGCAAGGCTTTGAGTTGACGTTCGGCGGGCTCGAGTTGGGCCTTTGGCTTCGCCTCGCGGGCGGGATGGACGATGGCGCGCAAATTTTCGAGGCGTCCTTCTTTAAGGATGATTTGCCGGTTGAGGTTGGTCAGCAGCATGCGCTGACTTTCCAGCTCGCTGTCGGAAACCAGCTCCTGCTGATGCAGCGCGGCGGTATTATCGACGATGCGTTGTTGCCTTTGCGCTTCGTAGCGGAGCGTATCGAGTTCCTGTTCGGCGGTTGAGAGCTCGCCGGGGATGTCGGCATGAAGCAGGGTGTCGAGCTCGGCGCGGGCGAGGGTGTAATCGCGTTCGAGTCCGGCGAGGGTTTGTTCGAGCATCGCGCCATCAAGTTCGGCCACGAGATCGTCCGCTTCGACCCGGCTGCCTTCCGGGGCGATAAAGAGTAGTGCGGATGGCTGGCTGATGCCGGAGTAAACAGGGGCGCTGCGCTCGGCCTGGATAATGCCATCAAGCAGATGCCAGGATGTGAATTCGCCGCGGGTGAGCGTGTGGGTTGGTGTATTGCTGCTGCGCGATCCACACCCGCTGTTGCCCAAAAGCGCGACCATGGCCGTTATGAATATGGCGATGCAACGCATACGTTTAGGTTCGCGGTTTAAGTTCATGTGGAACATCCAACAGGGTGCCCAGCGCAAGCATGAGGCGATAGGCGGAAAGCGAAGCTTCGGCACGCGCGGCCAGTTCAGTGGCAATGGCGGCGGCATGCGCGGATTCGGCATCAGTGACACTGAAGTTGTCGCCCTGACCCGCGCGGAACATGGACTCGGCGAGGGTGAGCCGCTTCCACGCGAGTTCGGTATTCCGGCGTGCAATAGTATAGGAGGCGCGGGCGCGGTGATAGGCGCGGGTCTGTTGTTTGATGTCGCGCTCGATGACGTAATCGAGATCGGCGAGGCTAATGATGGCTTGGTCGCGGCGGCTGACCGTGCGTAACAAGCCGGCTCGCCGCTCGTAGCGGTTGAGTTCGGGGTCGACAGCTATCCCGGCAAACCAGCTGTCCTCGGCGAGGTCGGTGGAGGATCGCCCGTCCTGTCCGCCGGTCATGCGGTAATTGGCGACGATATCGAGATCAGGCTGCAGGTCTTTTCGGGCGATGACGATCTGGCGTTCGGCAGCGGTGAGTTGATCGAGGGCGCGGGCGTAATCGAGCCGGTTGGAAAAAGCGATGGCGAGCGCATCGGGGAGCGTGGGTGATTCGAGATCGAGAAGCGGCGGTTCGGTAAAGACGACATCGACTGCGTTTGTCCAGCCGATGACATTGAAAAAGTCATCGCGTTCAAGGGCAAGCAGTTCAAGGCTGCCCTCGAGGTTTACTTCGGCCTCACCACGTTGCTGATCAACGCGCAAGCTGTCGAGCCGCGTGGCGTTGCCGGTTTCCTCGCGGACGCGGGTGAGGGTGAGTAAATCCTCGAGGCGTTTAAGCGCGAGGCGGTCCATCTCGACCTGCCTTTCATAACGGAGCACGGCCTCGTAGCCGCGCACAATGTCGATCATCAATTCCATCTTGCGCAGGTAGAGAGAACGTCGCGCATCAAGAGCGGCCTCACGGGCGCGGGTTTCGCCTTCGCTATTTACTAAAAAGCCCGCGTCGCGGAACAGCGGCTGGCGGATATCAAAGCGAGCATAGGCGCCATCACCGTCGTCGCGGTTTTCATAACCCGCTCCAATCGATGCCTCGCCTCCCCATTCAAAACGCCGGCTCATACGCAGGCCATAGAAGGAAGAACTGTCCTCATCCTGGTTAATGGAGACTCCGCCTTCCGGGCTCCAGCGCAGGGCGAAGGCGGCGGCTTGCTCGGTCACCGCAATGCCAGCCTCCTCTACAGATAGATTAGCTATCCGCATTGCGCGGTTGTGAATGAGCCCGTGGTTGATGGCCTCGACGAGCGTGAGGGAGGTCGGCGTTGATGGTTCAGCATAGGCCGCTGCGGCATACATCATGAGCAAAATCAGCCGGGGCAAATTTATTATCAACCTGATGTCTATCGACCATGGGTTTGCCATGGCGCTGAAACTAGCCTATCGGTCATGGGCGGTCAACGCGGCGGGTGGTTTGACATGGTAATTCATGGCGCGCTTTACTATGTTTCAAAAGTTAACGCTGATTTGAGCTTTATTGGAGGCCGTGTTATGTGGGTAAGAATTTTGTCGTTATGTATTGCTCTATCCGTTGGAGCGTCCTGTTCTACTCCTTCCAAGGACAACGACATTACTCCTCCGCCACGGTCGGCCAGCAAGGCTGATCCGTTGCGGGTTGGTGTGACCCCGAATTTCCCCCCGTTAATCTTCAATCAGCAAAGGCAGCTCGCCGGCGTTGAAGTGGAACTGATGAAAAAAGTGGGGCGTTCGTTAAATCGGCCTGTCCGGGCGGTGGTGTTGCCTTGGGAGGAGATGATTGATGAATTATTGAGCGGAAACATCGATGTAATCATGTCCGGCATGACGATCACCCCGGCTAGAAACATGCGAATCGCTTTCACCGAATCCTGGATGCGCAGCGGCTTGACGGCCATGATGCGGCAACGGGATGCGGCGCGCATTCAATCAGCGGAGGATATAAAAAACTTCGCGGGTCGAATTGGAGCTATGGAGGGAACCACCGGTCACGAATTTGTACTGCGGTCCTGTCCTCAAGCCCGTTTGGTGTTGTTGGCATCGCCGGGCGATGCAGCAGTCCAACTCCGGAGGAATCAAATCGATCTTTACATTGATGATATTCCCTCCGTCCTTTGGCAAGTCTCCGCGAACGAGGCAGAGTTGAGCGCCATGATGGACCGGTTGACCGTGGAGAAAATTGCTTGGGGCGTGCGACGCGACCAGACGGAGCTGCTCAACCAACTCAATGGCGTGATTCAAGAAGCCCGAAGGGACGGAACGCTCGATCGAGCCATCATGAAGTGGATCCCCTACTACGATAGCATCAGGTAACGATGTCTTCGGCCACGCCGGCAGTGGCGCGAAGGTCCTCCGGCCAGGGCGCGGCAAAGGTCATTACTTCGCCGGTCAGGGGATGCGCGATGGTGAGTTTCCAGGCGTGCAATAACTGACGACTCACCTCGACCGGCAACACAGGAGGGCGCTTTAATCCATAGACTTCGTCGCCGACCACGGGATGTTTTAGATGGGCCATGTGAACGCGGATCTGGTGGGTGCGGCCGGTTTCGATGCGCAGGGCGATCAGGGCTACTTCGCCATGGATTTTCAATACACGGTAATGCGTTACTGCATCGCGGCCAGCCTTTGAGCGGGTGCTCATCTTTTTCCGGTGGACGGGATCGCGGCCAATGGTGGTCTTGATGGTGCCACTGGCGGGTACCGGCGTTCCCCAGACTACGGCGACATATTCCTTGCGGGTGGAGCGATCCTTGAACTGGCGGGCGAGGGCGAGCATGGCGATCTCGTTTTTGGCCATCACCATCACCCCGCTGGTGTCGCGATCGAGCCGGTGCACGATGCCGGGGCGTTTCTCGCCGCCGATGCCTTCGAGATCGGGGCAATGATGAAGCAGGGCATTCACGAGCGTGCCGCCAGCGTGACCGGGGGCGGGATGAACCACGAGGCCGGGCGGCTTATTGATAACGATCATGCAATGATCCTCGTAGATCACGTCGAGTGCGATGTCCTCGGGTTGGAGTTCCGTATCGATGGCGGCGGGAAGGCTGGCGTGCACGATATCGCCCTCCATCACAGTCTGGCTGGCGCGCGCGGTTACCAAGCGGATGGTCACGCGCCCGTCTTTGATGAGTTGCTGCCAGCGTGAACGTGAGAGGGCGGGATGGCGGCGGGCAAGCCAAGCGTCGAGTCGTTGGCCGGCTTCTTCTATCGGGACGGGACCGATGACCAGCGTCTCAACGCTTGGTGGCGTCGGATCCATGTTGGGTCTCCGGCATTTCGCGGAAGTCGGAACGTTGCCGCAGCTGTAGCTCCCATAGCTTGGCGTATTTCAGGAATGCACCATAACCATTGGTCAGCGCGATGATAAGACCGGGCACGCCGTCGAGAAAGCCGAGCCGCAAGATATAGCCTTTGAAAAACCGGAAAAATGGACGAAAGATCAAGTCGATCCAACGAAAGCTGTTGTCCTTGATGAATTTCTGCTGCGCCGTGATGGTGGAGAAGCGATTAAGCGTTTCGTTTTGGTCGCGAATGTCGTCGTAAGTATAGTGAAAAATTGGATTCTTCAGCCGCTTTACCGGGCCGCGCACATAGACGCGATCATGCGGTTCCTCACCTTCGGTGCGGCCATAGTCCTTATGAAAAAGCCGTAGTTTAACGTCTGGATACCACTCGCCATGCTTAATCCAGCGACCGAGAAAGAAGACCAGTCGCGGAAATTCGTAACCGAGGTATTTGCGGTTGGGCACGGCAAACTCGGCAAGAATTTCATCGCGCAGGCCGGCGGAAACCTCCTCGTCGGAATCGAGGTAGAGAATCCAATCGTGGGTCGCCTTCTCGCGAATGAGGTTGCGCTGTCCAACATAGCCCAGCCAGATATTCTGGTAAACGTGTGGCGTGAACTCGCGGGCGATCTCAACGGTTCGGTCGGTGCTGAAGCTATCCATGACGATGATTTCATCGCACCAGGTTACACTTTGCAGGCAACGGCGAATCTTGCGCTCTTCGTTGAAAACGATGACACAGGCCGAGATTTTGGCACGTTCGGGCGGAGGCATCAGCTAGAACGAGGCGTCGCGGTCGGTGGCGCCGTCGGCGTCGGCGGTATGCACGGCTAATCCGGCGGACTGCAGGACGGCAGGATCAAGCAGTTTGACCGGGCGAGCCTGCTCATCGACCAACAGGTCGAAGTAATGCAGACGGGCGATACAGCCATAATAGCGCCGCTGTTGTCCTTCACCGCTTCTTTCGAAATAACCCTTGGGTGCCACATAATTAACAGCGCAGGTAAACAGATCACCCGAGGAACGGGCAAGAATGGACAGCTTGGCCTCCGCGTGAGGTTGCACCTCGCTTAGCACTATTCGCCGCGATGACATGTCTTGCTCGAAGAAATAAACCATCAAGCGGACACCCTCGGGATCGATGGGGCCGAGGGTGCGATCGTAGGCAAGGTGGATTTTAATGGCGCGCATTTCGTCGTAACCGGCGGTCTCACGAAAACGCGTTTGATCCATACGTTCAATCCTGACCGATTCGTGGGCGCTCACCAGCTGGCGGCTCTCCACGCGTCCGAGCCTGATACGCTCAGCCACCGCCCGCCGGTAAAGCTCGGACTCGGTAGCTCTTTCCAGAATGGCGGTCCACTGCTCGCGTGCATCAGCAGGCAGCCCTTTTTGCTCGAGCGTTTCGGCTCGAAGCTGGTAGGCCGGTAAATAATCCGGATATTCCATTTGGACATGTTCGAGGATTAAATTCGCCTCCTCGAAATCCGAAGCTTCGAAGGCTTGCCGCGCAGCATTCATGGCGACTTCAAGCTCGTCCAAACCTGAAGCTTTTTCAGCATCTGAAAGATCTTCCAGGTCTTTGACCGGGTTGGCCAAGGGAACAGCTGCCGCGTTGAGTTTGCTCAAGTGTTCCTGAATAAAAGCCAGGTCTTCGCGCAACTGCCTGATTTCATCATTCAGCGCATTGTTTTCGTTGGCAATCGGCTCTGCAGATGAAGGTAAATCCGGTGGAGATGAAATACCCGGATCGATGGTCAACCCGGCTTGGGCAATCGGCTCAAGAAGTGGCGCCTCATCAATTCCTTCATCGCGCATCATGATCGCCAGTGTGGATGCGCCGGCAGCCAAGACCAATCCGGCGGCCAGGGCTAATTTACGTTTCTTAAGACCACGATTACGGGTAGCTGGCTCAGTGCTGGATGTCAGCACTTCAGCTTGAACAATAGCTTCGACCAGTAGACGGGTACGACCTAACTCAATGATATCGCCGTGCTTGATACGGCTGTGTTTGGTCTCATGTTTGTTGACCACGAGCTTGTTCATGGAGCCGAGGTCGGAAATGAACAATTCGCAATCGCGCTGCTCGATGCGGGCATGCTGGCGAGCCATTTCCTCGTCGCCGAAAGAAATGTCGCATCCTTCATCGCGGCCGATGACCATGGGATCCGGATCTACGGTGATCCGCATTCCTTTTGACGGACCGTTCAAAACTATGAGCCGGTAAATCATCTGCCCGAAAGAATAGCCAAGACGTTCAGAAAGGCCAAGCGAACTCTTTAGCTGAACCAAATGTTAAATTAACGTTTGAGACACGCTTGAATCGCGTTATCGAGGCCGTTAATAAAGGGCTGCGGACCGAATTTCTCCGCATGGGTGCGGATGGTGCCGGAGGACCAGGCGCAATTTTCAGCCTCGCGCAAGGCATCGGACAGCGCGTCGGCGGTCTGCCGCTCGAAAAAGATGCCCGAAACGCCCGCGGTTATGGTTTCCTTCGCGCCGCCGCGACCGTAGGCGATGACCGGAGTGCCGCAGGCCATGGCCTCGACCGGCACAATGCCATAATCCTCCTCGCCGGGGAAAATTAAGAAGCGACAACGCCGGTAGTGATCGCGGATGGCCTCGTCGGATTGCCAGCCAAGGAAGCTAATGGTGGACCCGGCGGCTGCCTTTAGTTTCTCAAACTCGGTGCCGGTTCCGATGATGACGAGGCGGCGACCGCTTCGATTGTAAGCCTCGACGGCGAGGTCGATGCGTTTGTAGGGGACCAGCGCGGAGACGATCAGGTCGAAATCCTCGCGGGGCGTCCCGCTATCCGGAGAGTAGAAACTGGTGTCCGCGGGTGGGTAGACAACGTCGGCCTCTCGTCCATAAAACTGCTCGATGCGGCGGCGGACGTGATGGCTGATCGCGACGAAGCGATCGACGCGGCGGGCGGTCGAGCGATCCCACCGTCGCAGGCTGGCGAGCAGTGGCTTGACCAGCGCGCCTTTCAGCGAGGCGCCGCCGAAATATTCGTCGTGAAAGGTCCAGGCGTAGCGCATCGGAGTGAAGCAATAACAGAGGTGGCGGGCGTCCTTGCGCACGGGCAGCGATTTCACCACGCAATGGCTGGTGCTGATGAGCAGGTCGGCGTCGGGGCGGCCGAGGGTGCGGAGGGCAAGCGGGAAGGCGGGAAGGAAGTAACGGTAGGTTTTCGCGATGCCGGGGATAGCTTGAAGCGCCGAGGTATGAATGCGTCGGTTTTCGATGATCTGCGAAACCGCGCCTCGTTTGTGGAGGAGGCAGTAGAGTTCCGCCTGCGGAAATACGCCCGCGATGAGTTCGAGGCACTTTTCGCCGCCGCGCATGCCGGTGAGCCAGTCGTGGGCGAGGGCGGTGTTGAGGGCGGCCCAGGATTCCGGGTAGTGAACCGGGGGGGCGCTCACGTTTGTGCCGCCTCCTCGTAGACGGCAAGGGTGCGACGGGCGGTTTCGTCCCACGTAAATTGTGCCGCGCGCGCGAGGCCGCGGCGGGCGTATTCGGCACGGGTATCCGGCTCGCAAGCCATGCGGTCCATGGCGGCGACGAGGGTGGCAACATCGCCGGGGTCGATCAAGAGCGCGGCGTCGCCGGCGACTTCGGGGAGCGAGCTCTTGTTGCTGCAAATCACCGGCGCACCACAGGCCATGGCTTCGAGCACCGGTAGCCCGAATCCCTCGTAGTTCGACGGCATGACGAAGACGCTGGTTTGCTGGTAGG
>JBMTVS010000003.1:0-32980 GCA_049451655.1 Kiritimatiellia bacterium
GGTGGAACTGTTCGACGGCTCGTACCACGATGTTGACTCCAGCGACGTCGCGTTCCAGGAAGCCGCGCGCATGGCCTTTAAAGATCTTTTCATGAAGTCGCAGCCGGAACTGCTCGAGCCGATCATGTCAGTGGAAGTGGTCACCCCGGAAGAATTCATGGGCGCAGTCACGGGTTCGATTGGCCAGCGCCGCGGACGTATTGAGTCCATGGAGCAGAAGGGCAACGCCAAGGTGATTCAGTGTATGGTGCCGCTCTCCGAAATGTTCGGTTATGCCAACAACCTCCGTACCCTCACGCAGGGTCGCGCCGGTTTCAGCATGCAGTTTGAGCATTACGAAGCCGTGCCGTTCAGCCTTGCCCAGGAAATCATCGAGAAGCGCCGCGCCGCGAACAAAATTCGTTAACGATTTTTGATTTTCGACTGCGAATTTGCGATTGATGACCCGGCGGGAAGGTCTTCGACTTTTCCCGCCCCTTTCGCAAAAGGCGTTTCATGGGCGCGAGTCTTGACTTCAATGCGGGCGGGAAGTACATCTTAAAACTTTGAGCGCTGCCCGATGGTGTAATGGTAGCACAAGTGACTCTGAATCACTTTGTTAAGGTTCAAATCCTTATCGGGCAACCATCTTGAATCGCCATGAAGGCCCTTTATTTCGCTTTACTTGTGGTTGTTTTCACCCTGCCGGGTTGGGCGCTGGAGGTTTATCCTGTTCCTATAGGTGGTTTGTACCCGCCAACCACCGATTCCAGCGCATTGCTTGATGTGCGGCTTGCCCGTCCGGGTCCCCCGCCAACCGCCACGCGTGCCCGCGAATTGCTTTGGAGCATCCGTGATGGCTTGCAATTAAGCCGCATCATTGACGATTCCCGGTACCGCGAATACCTCACGTTCGAACTGAATGAATTGGTGGATTACGCGCAAGCAACCTCGGGCGATCAAAAGGCCTGGACGGTTTTGGGGGTCCGGTATATTCAGGACCGGCAATATGACGCTGCCTTTGTAGCGATGTCGCATGCTCGCGCGATTGATCCCTCGGATATTCGTAGCGCGGAAATATTTTCCGCGGTGCTGGTGATAAACGATCACATTGAGCGGGCTACGCAGGAAAACCGGCGCATGCTGGATGCCATGCCTGATAATGTGACCATACGCTTTAATTTGGTCTGTGCGCTTTCTTTAAACGGCGATTATGACGAAGCGCTACATCATCTGGAGTTTTTGGCTTTGTCCGGCTGGGATGAGTTGATTTACAACCTTTACGATCGCGATCTGGACAACCTGGTCGCTCTCCCCGGGTTCGACGCATTGCTTGACCGCACGGTTGAGCATCGTCTTCAAGCCTTGCGGCAAGCGCTTATCGCATCCGGCCGCAAGTAACTAATCATCAGGTTCCGCCTGGCGTGATTTGCATCTGCTCGCGGGCTTTGCGCGCAAGTCGCTCTTCGAATAGTTTGCCGCCCGGGGTCAGTTGAGCCGGGCGAAAAGCAGGCTGCTGATAGACTTGGTAGACCACCCGCACGGGGGCGATTTCGAGCGCTACATCCAGCAGTCCGAGTGCGCGCTCTTCGTTACCTTCTTCTGCGTGAAGTAGCGCTGCATCCAGCACGGGTTGCGGCCACGCGGGATCAACGGTTATGGCTTGTTGGAGGCGATAAAGTGCGCTGTCGCGATCGTTGGCTATCACCTCCAGGATAGCGAGTTCGCGGTAGGCGCGAGCATCATCGGGCGCGGTGCGGATACAGGTTTCGAACTGGCGACGAGCATCATCTGCACGACCCATTCGCTGATAAACCAGACCGATGTTAAACTTGGGATCCTGCGCTTTCGGTTCCGCTTGCAGCGCGGCTTCAAAATTTTCGAGCGCCTTTTGCGTTTGTCCGGCATACAGGTGTGCCACGCCTAGATCATTCAACAACTCGCCAAATTCGGTAGCGGAAGTAAGCGCGGCCTCGAAAAAGCTGATGGCTTTCTGATAGCGGCGCAAAACCAGCAGAAGGCGTCCGGCCTGCTGGTTGGCGTAGGACATTTGCGGATATAACTCAAGCGCCTCATAATAATGCGCCAAAGCATCTTCGAGCGCGCCCTTGGTCGTGTCAGCATCTGCTTCCCGCACCAGAAACATGACCCTCGACATGGCATCCTGCGGATCGAGTTTTTCGGTTTTTCCGAAGGGCAATAATCCATCGAAATCCCGCCAGGACTTTCTGTTCATCCCGAACATGTCGAGAATCGAGGGCATCGAGGATTGGCCAACGCTGGCCGTGATGCTGCGTTGGCCGGACAGGACGCGACGCCAATCCTGCCGAATACTCTCTTCCGGCGAGGGTGCCAGCACCGCCTGCAGGTCGGGTGGAACGGCTTTCGATGCATCCGCTGCAGGGGGCGGTAAAGGGATGATCTCCTCATTGCTGAGCATGAACTGTGCACGGGTATAGGGCGTGAAAATCGGGGATAAATCGCTTCGCCGTTTTGCTGAAGCAATAGCATCCTCGACCGGTTCTGACGCGGGCTTGTCCGCCTCGACGGACGGGGACATAGCTTGATGCGGCTTGCTCAAAAGGTCCCCGGGTTGAATGTCCAACATGATGGGAGAGCTAATCACGGCGTTAGGCTTTATTGGTTTATCCGGATTAACGGATAAACTGGAGTCGCCGCCTGAAGATGACTGCGCCACATCTTCTATGTCCCCGTTCCGCGTGAGCAGGTAGATGGTGATTGTGGCGATGACTACGACCAGTACCAAAGATAACAGTTTTTTGGTGTATCCCTTTGTGGTGGAATCGGTTCTGATAACTGCTGCCTGACGGATTGGTGGGCGACGGGACGGGGACATAGACGTAACCTAGCGCAGGCCGATCAGCTCCAGTTGGACTTGCAGTCGTTCGGACGAGCCTCGCCGGGATGGGGACACAGAAATAGTGACCACCCGTAAAGGAGGTTGTGCGGTGGCGCATGCCTCAAGAAAACCGGCAAGGGGGGCAGATTCCACATCTTCGAGACGCACGTCGTAATGCTCCAGCACGCGACCATCGATTTCGGTGCTTGCCCGCGTCTGGATGTCGGGCTGAGCTCCGGGCAGGTGCGCCCGCAGCATATCCGCCAGATTGGGCGCGCCTTCAGGCGCACTGGCCAATGCACGGGCGATGGCGGTTTGTCGTGTATGCTCACCGGCCTTCAGTTCCTGCAATGTATTCCATTGCGCACGGCGATTTTCGATTTGCCGCCGTTTATCGGCTATGTCCCCGCACGAACGCGCCGTAATCAGCAAGGCAGCTGCGGTCATAGCTGTTGCCATGTAAACCGGCCATGATGAGGCGAGCCTCCCTTTCATGGAGCGGCCTCCCCTGTAACCGTGAAAAGAAAACGCCCATCTTCATCGACCCCGCCGGGATCAACCGCGGATGTCCATTGCTCCTGCTTCAACAATGCGACCAGATGATCGGCCTCGACTGCGCTGGCGGCCCGGCCGCGCAGCGATACCCGCTTGGGCCCGACCGACATGGATTCCAGTTCAACCTCCCGCACGTGGGCCAAGCGCAACAACTGATAGAACAATGGATGAGCGCCCTGACCCAACCACATCGAGATGATTTCACTCGAATCCTGCGCCTGCTTAACATGTTGCTGCGCCACAAACTCCTCCTGGCCGCGCGGGACCGATGGCAGGCCGGTAATTTCGCGCGCGGTTTGCTGCACCAGCTCCTGCCATTGCCGGTGCGTGGAGTTAACCAGCCAGCTTGATACCGTCGATGCTAGCAACAAAGCGATTGCACTCGCGGTAACCCAGGCCGCGGCGTGCCGGATTTGCCGCTGCACCAGACGCCTTAGGTTCGGATGCGTGGCTTTACCCGAACGCAAGTTGCCGCTCCATTCATCGCCAACCAATGCCGATGCGGCGAGAGATCGAACCAGTCCGGTTTCAGGATGCGGACAAATACTCCATGCGTCCGGCTTTATATCGAGAGCTACACGCAGCGAGTCGGCATGTTCACGGGCTAGAGCACCAGCGACCAGAAAGCGGGGTTTTTCCATTCCGGGCTCGCGCGCTATACCGGCAAGAAAGGGCCGTAACCGGGCCATCAGTTTGCTGCGGGCTGTTTCACTACCGTCCCAAACCAGCCGGGCGCTAAAGGTCGATAGAGGTGCAGCATCCCGGCCCGCAACTGCCACCACGCGATCACGCCCCAGGTATAGTGCGACATGAGGTCCAGTCGCATGAACGTCCTCCCCCTCCGTGATGGTCATCCGCCAGAGCAACAGCGCTTCTTGCTCCATCCATTCCGGATCCAGTGACATGACGCGCAGTTCTTGCAACGTAGCTTCAAGCCGCTCGTCCGGCACCGCCACTGCAACGGCCCGGGCACCGGTGCTGCCGGGTCGCCGGGTGAGGTTTACAAATGCGCAAGCGCATCGTTCCACGGGCACCGGCAGCTCCACGTCGAGCCGTGAAGGCAGTACGGAACGTGCTTTGGACAATGAGGAAAAAGGCACTTCCAGCGAACGCATGAAACTGTCACGCGTCAACACCATCGCGGAGAGCAAAGCCTTGCCCTCTCGCTGTTCACGGGCAATCGTTTCGGCCAGCGACGGCCACGATGCATCGGTGGCGGGATCAATGTCGCGGCCCAACACGTCAAACGCGATTCGCCCGCGCCGCCGAATTGCCCGCGCCACGGTAATCCGGCCACCACTCATTTCAACGCCGTAGGCCGCGCCCACCTGGATACGTTGGATCATCAGTAACTGGCCCTCACGATGTGCACCTCGCCCTCATCGGAGCGGCGGGCGACCACTTCGATGCGCTCGGATCGCCCATCGCGATAAGCGGCGGATTGAATCAAAAACCACTCGCTGCGCATGGCGAGATAAGGAGCAAGGCGGGCATATTGAATCTCGCCAAGATCATGTGCGATGAAATCGAGACGGCTGATCGGTCCCTCGCGCCGGCGCGCGACAATACTTTCGACCACTGGTTCGCCGCCCAGTCCGATCAATCCCAGCAAGGCATCGGGCGAGGCGGTGTTGACGTTCAGCGGAATGACGCGGTCGCGCGGCGCGGGAATGATGGTGACGGCATCTACAAGTTCGCCGGCGAACATCCGGAGCCGGGATCGTGAAAGATCCCGTTCGAACATATCGGCATCCCACCCTTCGACCGCGAACAACTCATCGAAACCATAAAGTATCCGCCCGGCGGTTTGATAGGCGGGTTCCCGCTTCGCGTAATGATTGTTTTCGTACGTGCCTTCCCGGTCCGAATCGATCCAGTCTCGCAGAGCATCCACCTGCAAGCCTGGCGTAAAAATGCCGCAGGCATTCATGATGACGCGTAGCGCGTCATTAGGGCGAAGGCTTTCACCGGTCACCTCAACAGCGAGGTTGTTCATGTCGAACTTGGCCGTCATGTCTTCTACCCGCAGGATACGTTCGATACCGGACGGATCCGTGGATTCGCGCGGTTGCGCCCAGTCTTCGCTCCCGTGATCAACGGTCAGGTCGTCGTCATCGGCCAACATCTGGAGTGCAAATCGAGCCTCGTCCAGTGCGGCTAAACGTAACTGCTCACGATGCATCATCCGCGATGCACCTGCCTGGGAGGCACGAGCGCTGGTTATTACGTGAACCGAAAGCGTGGAAAGAATTCCCATCAAAACAAGAGCCATGACCAGGATGCTACCGCTCTGATTTCCTGGTCGGCTTTCATCCTCGGCATAAATACGTGCCTTCTGCCGGTTGGAACCATGACGACGCTGCCAAGTGGCCGAACGCCTGGTCCGTAATTGCTCCGGCAGGATGAAGAAAAGATATTGCGCTAGTAAAAGGAGTCCGCCCGCGCCCAAATAGACCGCAGAAATACGAAGAAAACGACCCTGTTCATGTGCCATGCGAGCGAGCGCCAACAAGCCGAACAATGCTGCGATGGCTACACAAATAAGCCCAAGGACCAACAAGAGGATATTTATTCTGCGTCTATATTTACGAAACGACATATGGAACTGAATGATTGATCGGATTATGCCCCACGCATTTTTGTTGGCCAATCGTTTTTAATCCGTTGCGCGTGGTCACGGGCTCACCGCATACTATCACCATGATCGGTACGCAATCATCATCGCGTTCATTAAATATCCTGTGCGCCACCAGTGTGGCGGCCGGCGAGGAGGCATTCAGCTCGCTGGGAAACGTTACCATGATGCCCGAGTCGGAAATCCGGGCCGGGGCATTGCGTGATGTTGATGTGTTGATAACGCGCTCGAAGGTAAAGGTGAACGATGAGTTGCTTCGCGGCAGTAATCTCCAATTTTACGGCACCGCGACCGCCGGATCAGACCATGTGGATGAGGCCGCGTTGGCCGCGCGGGGAATTACCTGGAGCGAGGCTGCGGGTTGTAATGCCCGAAGTGTTGCCGAATACGTGATCGCCTCGCTGGCCCACCTCGGCAGGAAGCGAACTATATCGTGGCGTGATCGCACGCTTGCGATCATCGGGGCCGGGCATGTTGGTTCATGTCTCGGTGTTTTAGCCAAGGCTCTGGGTTTGCGGGTTCGTTATTGTGACCCACCCTTGGCTGAGCGCACCGGCGAGACGCGTTATGAGTCCCTCGATGATGTATTAGCGGGTGCGGATCTTGTCAGCCTGCATGTGCCACTGACCGATTCAGGACGCCATGCTACCCGCGGCATGGTGAATCAGCGTTTCCTGAACATGATGAAGCCCGGAGCCATATTCATCAATAGTTCGCGCGGCGAGGTGGTGGCGGACGAGTCCGAATTAATCGCGCGTCGGGCCGACGGGCGATTCGGTGGATTGGTTCTTGATGTTTATCACCATGAACCAGCGATTATGCCGGAGTTGATCGAGGCGGCCGATCTGGCTACCCCGCACATTGCCGGATACTCGCTGGATGGACGTCTGATGGGTACACAGATGATTTACGAGGCCGCCTGTCGCCATTTTGGGCGCGAGCCGCGTTGGCACATGTCGGCGGATGAAGCACCCAGGTCGCTGGCCGTTCCCTTGTCTCATGCCGGGTCTGATGACCTGCTGCACTCGACTATTCTGGCCGCCTATGATCCCTGGACTGATCATACCGCTCTAAAAAAAGGCGTCACGAATCCGTCGAGTCTGGCGCAACATTTCAGCGCGCTGCGGGCCAATTATCCCGACCGTCGCTCGTTTACCCGGTTCGCCACGGAGCTTGAGCGCGAGCCCCGACTGGCCATCCTGGGGTTCGCGGGGCGGGAACGATCGTGAGCAGGGGGCGCCCGCCATCATCCCCAAGGGCCGTGTGCATGGTTTGACGCCGCTCCCTTCGCGGTGCTATATCTTCCCGCCATGGCCAAAGTCATTTTAGAAAACGTACACAAGATCTATCCAGGCAACGTGGTCGCGGTAAAAGACGCCAATCTCGAGATCGAGGATCGCGAGTTCGTTGTGCTGGTGGGACCTTCCGGTTGCGGCAAGTCCACCACCTTGCGCATGGTGGCCGGTCTCGAGGAAATCTCGCAGGGCAGCATCTACATCGATGGTAAAAAGGTGAACGATGTTCCGCCGAAGGATCGTGATATCGCGATGGTTTTCCAGAATTATGCCCTCTACCCGCACATGTCGGTCTACAAGAATATGGCCTTCGGGTTGAAGCTGCGCGGCTTCCCCAAAGCGGAAATCGACCAGCGCGTGCGCGAGGCGGCGGAGATTTTGAGCATCGAGGAGCTCCTCGATCGCAAGCCCAAGGCTCTCTCCGGCGGACAGCGCCAGCGCGTGGCGGTCGGCCGGGCCATCGTGCGCAAGCCCAAGGCCTTTCTGTTTGACGAGCCTTTGTCCAATCTCGATGCGAAAATGCGCGTACAGATGCGCATGGAGATAAGCAAGTTACACACCCGGCTTTCCTCCACCATGATTTATGTGACCCACGACCAGGTCGAAGCCATGACCATGGGTGATCGCATCGTCGTCATGAAGGACGGTTTGATTCAACAAGTCGCCGAGCCGCTCGAACTTTACGACCGCCCGGCGAATCAGTTCGTCGCCGGCTTCATTGGCAGTCCGCCCATGAACTTTTTTCGAGGCAAGCTTGAAAAAAGAACCGGTGGGATATGGTTTGTGGCCGGCGGTATAGCGCTGCGTCTGGACGATCTTCACGCAAGCCGTCTGGCCGATCTGGCTGGAAGTGAAATCGTATTCGGCATACGGCCCGAGGATATTGCCGACACCTTGTACGTGACCCAACCAAACCCTGACCAGCAACTAAAGGCACAAGTGGAGGTGGTTGAACCTATGGGAGCAGAGATTTATTTGTATCTCGGCACGCACGGTCAATCCTTCATCGCACGCGTTGGTGCCGCCCAATCCGTCTCGCCCAATCAGGAACTCACCCTGGTCATGAACATGAAAAAGGCGCACTTTTTTGATCCAACCAGCGGGAGCGCCCGCTAACCATGGAAATGACCGCTGCCGAGTGGTTAAGCGCGCTGGGTCAGACGGCTCTGGTCACGATTATTGTCTTCGTGGTGCTGTGCATCATAACCAGCCTTGTCCGTTTTCAGATGATGACCGAGGCGGCGGCCGAATCGGAAGAACTGGGCCTCGACGAAGAGCGATCTTTTCGTTTGCTGGTCATGAACCAGATTTCCGCCGCACGCAAGGCGCGCGAACCTCTTTCGGTGGTTTTGTTGCGGATCCCACCCGATGGTTCACCTCAACCGGATGTGGAGCAGCGGATCAAGACACACCTGCGTTCATCGGATATGGTCATGTCTTGTGGCGATCAGCTGATCGGCATGCTGCTACTTTGCGGTTCCGAAAAAATCGAACGGGTCATGAAGCGGGTGATGGAAGACGAATCGAACGGTAATTTAGCCGGGCTTGACCGCTGGCACTTTGGCGTGGCCGGTTACCCTGAACATGGATTCAAAACGTCGGAGCTCTATGCGCGTGCAGCGCAGATGCTTGAAGAGGCGGAACAAAACAAACGTCTCATCGCCGGCATGGCCCCGCCCGAGGAAGTGGCGGAGGAAAAATCCGCGCCCGACGGCATGGTCGACTCTTTGACCGGTCTGGTGAGCGAAGACAAGATGATCAACACCATGCGACGTTATATCGCGCAAGCTCGCCGGGTAGACAAGGAGGCCTCGCTGATCTACATCCAAATTGATCAGTTTGAGCAACTTGCTGGACGCTTAAAGGAGGGCGTAAGCGACGCGCTGATCAAGGAACTCGCCGGTTTCATCGACCGCCAATTTCGTGAGCAGGATTTGTTATGTCGTTTCGGGTCGGCTGGTTTTGTAGCCGGTTTGATGGTCCGTCCGGAAGATGCCATGGCGGTGACCCAGCGGGTAGCGTCATCTGTGCGTAAAAAAGTTTTCGCCGCCGGCAGCGCCACCAAACTGACCATTAGTGCAGGCATCGCCGGATACCCGGACGTGCAGGGAACCGCCGTGCAATACTTTGTGGCTGCGGAAATCGCCCTGCAACAAGCTCAAGGCAGAGGGCGGAACCAAATCGTTCGCTACGAGCCTGCGATGCAGGCGAAAATTCGAACCGAATCGTCGGCCGACCGTTTATGAGCAATGCCGGCATCAAGCTGGGGGTAAACGTGGATCATGTTGCCACGGTCCGGCAGGCACGCCGCGCCGCCTATCCCAATCCGCTGGAGGCGGCCCGGTACTGCGAGGCGGCGGGGGCTTACGGGATTACCATTCATTTACGCGAGGATCGTCGCCATATTCAGGATCACGATGTTTGGGCGCTGAAGGCGTGGGGTAAACTGCCATTGAACCTCGAGATGGGAAACAACCCTGAAATTGTGGATATCGCACTCGAGGTGAAGCCTGAAGAAGTCTGTTTGGTCCCGGAGAAACGACAGGAACTTACCACGGAAGGCGGACTTGATGTCGCCGGACAGTTTGATGTTTTGCGCGATACGGTCGACCGGTTGAAAGCAGCCGGCGCAATGGTCAGCATGTTCATAGACCCTGATCCGGTTCAGATCGAAGCTTCTGCGAAAATCGGCGCGCCGTTTATTGAGTTGCACACGGGCGCTTTTTGCGATCATGGCCAGCAAGAGGAAATGCAGCGCCTGATCGAGGGTGCCCGCATGGCGCATCAGCTCGGCTTGCGGGTAAATGCCGGCCATGGCATCAACCTGGATAATATCCACGCTATACTACGCATACCGCATCTCGAAGTGCTCAACATCGGGCACAGCATCGTTGCCCGCGCCGTGATGATCGGCATGGAGGCGGCTACCCGGGAAATGATGGACGCCATGTCCGCCTACCGGGGAGGCGAGCCCGCGCCGTGAAGATCGTCTCGACCGCGCAGATGCGGGAGATGGATCGCCGCGCCATGGAGGATTTCAACATCAAGGGGGAAGCCTTGATGGAACGGGCCGGTAGCGGCGTGGCCATGATCACCCGCCGGGTAGCCGAGATCGCCGGCTTCATGCATCCCGTCATTCACCTCATCGCGGGCCGGGGGCAAAATGGCGGGGATGTCTTCGTGGCGGCGCGTCACTTGAAGGAACAAGGTTTCGCGGTCGAGGTCTGGATCGCCGCGCACAAAAACCAGATTGCCGGCGATGCGCTAATTCATTTCAGTCGCATGAAGGCCGCCGGCATTGAGGCGTACGAAATACCCACGCTTGAAGATTGGCAGCAGGTCTCGGCCGAACCATTTTACGCGGAAATCATCGTGGACGGTGTGCTTGGGACGGGTTTGCGCGGACCCGCCCGCGGTCCCTTGGCCGGGGCTATTCAATACATCCGGGAGCGCTCGCAGGAGTCGTTGGTCGTCTCGATAGATCTGCCCTCCGGACTTCACGGCGATACCGGCTTGGCGGAAGGACCGGCGGTAACCGCGGATGTAACCGCGACCATTGGTTTGCCCAAAGCGGGACTCTTGAATCAGTCCGCCATCGACTTTGTGGGCAGCTTGGATGTAGTCGATATTGGACTGCCCGCTGAATTAATTGAGGAAGCTACGCCACCCGAGGATCTGGCGTTTATTCACCTCATGGATCTGCGACCCCTGTTCAAGCGTCGCCGTCGATCCTCGCACAAGGGTGACTATGGTCATCTTCTCGTGGTGGGTGGTTCGCGTAGATTCACCGGAGCGGTATCCTTGACCGCACGGGCGGCTTTGCGCAGCGGCGCAGGTTTAGTCACGGTGTTGGCGCCGCAAAGCCTGCGCCAGGCGATCGCGTGTGATACCCCCGAGCTGATGGTCATGCCCGGTTTGGAGACCGAGGAGGGCGCGCTGGCCAGGGAGAACCTCGGTTGGATTGAACAGCATGCGGACGAGTTCAGCGCGGTGGCTATCGGACCCGGGCTTACAGTTTGCGACGATACGCGCGACCTTTTGGCGGGCATGTTGAAGGTCTTAAAGGTTCCGTTGCTGCTCGATGCCGATGCGATCAACCTTTACGCCGCCTACCCGGAATTGGCGGCCAGCGTCGTGGCTCCATTGGTGATGACCCCTCATCCCGGTGAATGTGGCAGACTTTTGCGTTGCAGTGCCGCTGACGTGCAGGCCGACCGCCGAGCCGCCGCTAGTGCGGTGGTGGCCAAAACCGGAGCCACCATGGTGTTAAAGGGCGCGGGTAGTCTCATTGCCTCGCCCGGACAAACCACGCAAGTCAATCTAAACGGTAATCCGGGTATGGCGACCGGCGGCAGCGGCGATGTATTAACGGGGGTGATTGGGGGGTTGTTGGCCCAGCGATTTAGCACCTTTGACGCCTGCCGGGCCGGGGTCTATCTGCACGGACGGGCGGGTGATTATGCGGCTTGGCGGCGTTGCCAGGCGGGCGTGCTGGCTGGGGATTTGATCGAGGAAATCCCCTATGCATTGCGGGATATTGCTTTGCGCTGACCTCAGATTCCCGGGGTGAACCCGAAAACCCGCTGCCAATTACCCGATTCGCTAACTTTCGCTTGATTTCGGATTACGCCATCCATCATCTTCTCGCGCATTCACTCATTCAAAACAGGAGTAATACGTGAAAAAATATCAAGTGTGGATGCCGCTTTTGATCGCGGCTGGCTTGTTCGCAGGTTGCGGACAAAAAGATAATTCGGCATCGGATGCCCCGGCGGAGGAAGCTTCTCCGGAAACATCAATCGCCGAACAAGCGGAAGAAGTAACGCAGACGATTTCAGAGGAAATCGGCGAGGCTCAAGAGCAGTTGATCGAAGAGGTTAGCGAAATCAAAGAGCAAATCGGGAGTATGACCGAGGCCGCGCTTGAACAAGGCGGTGAGGTTGTTGAGCAAGTTGAGGAGGCCATCTCCGATGCTGTTGCCGTCGCTGCCGAGGAGATCGAGAAGATTCGTGATGAGTCGATGCAGGCTTTTGAGCAGGCTGAACAAGCCCTCACGAAAACAAATGTTCCGGAGGGCGCAGACGAAGCCCGCCTGGAAGCCATGGACGGCTTTGAGCAGGCCAAACAAGCCATCGATGAACTCGATATGGCTACTGCCGAAGGTTCTACCGGAAGCGATCAACCGGAAGTAATTTCGATTGAAGAAGGTGTCGTCGCTGAAGCGGCCGCAGAAGCCATCGAAGTTACCGAAGCTGAATTGGTCGAGGAAATCGAATTGGATGCCACGCCTGTGCTTGCGACCGAACCGGAAGTCACGGAATCGGTTGTTATCGAAGAGCCGGTTGCGGAAGAAGTTGAAATTGCACCTGAGCTGGCGGTTGAGCCGGAAACGGTTGCGCCTGCCGTCATCGAGGAAACAGTCGAGCAAGCAGAAACAATTGCCCCCGAGCTTGCCATCGATCCCGAAATGGTTGCTCCTGCGGTCATTGAAGAGTCAACGGAGACGCCTCCGACTCCCTAAAGTCTACAGGAAATTGGTAGATGCGAGCGGAAGGGGACTGTAGCGGTTCCCTCCGCTCGTTTTTTTGGGTCAAATTCGCGCGACCAATTTGAACAGATTTTTCAAACGATTCGTGGTGGCGGCTTGGGGTAGTCGTGGAAATTTACCGTCTTTCATGATGAAGTCGCGACGACGGGTCATGATGACCTTTTCATCCTGAATCTCGATTTTCTGAATTCCTTTTTCGGCGGCGGCTATCTTGATGCGGGACAGCAGGAGTAGGCGCTGCGCCGGCTCGGGCAACACACCAAAGCGATCGCGCAACTCGGCCTCCAGTTCATCTACCAGGTTCAGCCGGTTGAGCGAAGCAATGCGCCGATAGAGCCGCACCCGCAACGTTTCATCCTCGATGAAGGTGATGGGTATGGCTGCCGCGTGATCCGCGATTTCCTCTTCCGCGCCGAGAGAAAGAAAATCGACCGTTACCTCGACGTCAATCACCGGTTCTTCCGGATCACCCTTCATGCGCGCAACCGTGCGCTGTAAAAGCTGGCAATAGAGATCGAACCCGATGGCCGCAATATGACCACTTTGCTCGGACCCCAGAATGTTTCCGGCGCCGCGTATCTCGAGGTCGCGCATGGCCAGTTTGAATCCGGAGCCGAGGCTGGAGTAGCGTTTGATGGCGCCGATACGTTGCCGCGCCATAAAGAATAATTTTCCGTGCTTGGGCAACAACAGATAAGCGAAGGCTTTTCGCTTGTACCTTCCGACCCGTCCGCGCAACTGGTACAGCTCGGCAAGACCGAAGCGATCGGCACGATCGATGATGATGGTGTTGACATTGGGTATATTGAGACCGCTCTCGATAATCGTGGTACAAAGCAGGACATCGAAATCACCGTGACTAAATCCGCGCATCACCCGCGAAAGCTCGCCCTCCTTCATTTGCCCGTGCGCGACCCGTATGCGCGCTTCCGGCACCAGATTGGCTAACTTGAGGTGGAGTTGCTCAATAGTCCCCACGCGGTTGTGCAAAAAGTAGACCTGCCCCTCGCGGTTGATTTCGCGAAGGATCGCCTCGCGAATGGTCTCGTCCTTGTGCTCGGTGATGATGGTCTCGATCGGTAACCGTTCAACCGGCGCGGTTTCGATGATGCTCAAATCCTTGGCCCCGGTAAGGCTCATGTACAGCGTCCGCGGAATCGGCGTGGCGGTCATGGTCAACACATCGACGAGCTGACGCATCCGCTTGAGGCGCTCCTTGTGCTTCACGCCGAAGCGCTGCTCCTCGTCTATAATCACCAGGCCGAGGTCGCGAAATCTCACATCGTTTTGCACCAGGCGGTGGGTACCGATGACGATGTCGACCGCGCCGTCCGCGAGGCGTTCGAGCACGTCTTGTTGCTCCGCCTTGCTCTTGAAGCGACTGAGCGACTCGATACGTACCGGAAACGCGGCCATGCGCTCGCTGAAAGAATCGTAATGTTGCTGGGCCAGCACCGTGGTGGGCACCAGCACCGCGACCTGCTTCCCGTCCATCACCGCCTTAAAGGAGGCACGCATCGCGACTTCGGTTTTACCATAGCCGACATCGCCACAAATCAGCCTGTCCATCGGTCGCGCGCTTTCCATGTCGTTCTTCACATCCGAGATGGCGCGGGCTTGATCGGGCGTTTCGTCGAATGGAAACGTGTTTTCAAATTCCAGTTGCCAGTGAGTGTCCTTGCTGTAGGCATGGCCCGGTTTTGCGTCCCGCTCCGCCTGGGTTTCGAGCAACATCGCCGCCATATCCTCGACCGCGCGCTCGGCAGCAATCTTTTCCTTGGTCCAGCGCTTGCCTCCGATGGCGTGCAGCTCGGGTCGCCGCTTACCCACGCCGATATAGCGACTGAGTAAGTGGGTTTGACCAACCGGCAAATAGATTTTTGCCTGGCCGGCATACTCGATGGTGAGGACTTCGCGCGACTGACCGTTAACCTCGATCTCAAACAAGCCACGATAAATCCCAATCCCGTGATCGGTGTGTACAACGAAGTCGCCGGGCTGAATATCGGTCCAGGACTGCAGACGCTCACCAGCCTGACTGCGGGCGCGCTCGCGCTTGGCCGATCGCTCGAAGCGTCCCGCTTGTTCGCGGCGCATGCCGTAGAAGTCGAGATCGCTCACGTAGAGGCAGTTAGTCTCCTCGCAATGAAAACTTTCAGAGAGCACGCCTTCGTGGAAACGAATCAAGGCATGCGCTGGTAACTCATCACGATAGGCTTCGGCAAATCTTTCCATGCCGCCCGGGCTGCTAAAAAAGAGAGTCACGCTCGATCCGGACTGCGCCTGCGCGACCAGATGGCGCAAAAATTGCAGGCGTTGCCCGGCGATGACATCCAACGGAACCGGGCCACCGGGAGCGGCGGGTAAACCGTCAACATCTTTGGCATCAAGCGAGATGACGATTTCATGCTCGCACGGACTTAAAGCGAAGACCAGGTGTCCGGAACCCGGTATGGTATCCGGTCCAGGTAAGGTTTCCGGTGCCACTAATCCGCGCTCATGAAGCGATTCGAAATAGATGTCACGATGATGTTCGATGCTTTCGCGATCGATCCAAAGCCAGAACGCATTGGATTCGACGAAATCAGCAAAGAAGTGCTGACCGGAAATATCCTCGGCGGCGGGCGGAAGTTCGGTGGCGAGGAGAATTTCGCGCGAGCGCTGCTCAACCGGATCGAACGACCGGATGGACTCAATGGTGTCACCAAAAAACTCGAGGCGCACCGGCCAGTCGAAACCGGGCGGCCATGCATCGAGAATTCCACCTCGCCAGGACGCCTGACCTGGTTGCAGTACTTCCGGCTCAAAAATATATCCAGAGGACTCGAGTTTCTCGAGCAAGGTTGACGGCTGGCATTCATCACCGACATTGAAGCTTGGCGTCTGCTCAAGCACGACATGTGGAGCTGACGTTGGTTGCATTAAAGCTTGGATACATGTAACCACGACCGGACGCGAGGTAAGCGCCTTCAACGCCAGCATTCGTTCGCCCATGGCGGAGGGTGAGCGATCCTCGGCTGAGGGAAAGCTATGGCAAACAGTCTGACTCCTAAAGTAATCCGCCAGTGTTTGCACGTCATTGACAACGCGTTCCATGGTGGTGGGGCCATCCGTAACGATAATCACCGTCGCGGATTCGCACAGCCTGGCAGCCGCCAGTCCCGCCGCCGCCATGCCGGGAACGGGCGTGATTTGGGCACAATACACCCCTCGCCGGTGGAAAATCTCCACCAGCGTTTCCGAGTCTTTTTTGCCAAGTATGGCTTGACCCTTAGGCGAGGGCATGACGGTAACTATACGCTATATTTTTGCCGGAACTACTTCCCGGTGAAAAACTTCCGGAACAGGGCGATATGATTATTTCAGGCACATATGCCCGCGCTTCAAGGAAAGCATGCGTCCAGAAGCCTCCTCCACGGAAACAATGCGGATATTGAAGCAGCCGGGTCCGTCGGAACGATAGTAGAGGTCGTAGAAGTTATCACACTCGAGTTGCACGTTGGCGCCATCCAGTAAGCGCCAGGTTTGATTGAGACGGGTCCTGCTTTCACCGGTCTCGATAATCAGGTCTACATCGACCGGGTCACAGTAGGGTCCCGGTGACGAACTGACTTGAAAATCGAACGGGATCTGCCCGGTCATCGCGGGTGCTATAGAACCATCCGGCGTGTCCGGATGCGGCGTGCGCACCCGGACACCATCGGCGGCCCACACGAGGACGAGCGTAGCGAAGATAATCATGATGGTAATGATCGCTTTCTGCTGGTTCATGGTGTGTCTCCTTGATCCGGCTTGATTCAGGCCGCTTTGCGCTGTCGAGGAATGGTGGTTTCGGGTATACCGGAATATCCAGGCGGGCGGCTGACCGCTTCGGATTTTCTCCGTCGCATAAACGAGGAGAAGGTGACGAAGAACAGCCCGGTCTGGAAGAGACAGCGCAATCCGGTGGCCTCGGCGTCGCTAAGGGTAATACCGAGCTTATAGGGCACAGCCTCTTTGTTGCGCTTGCAGGAGAGCGCGAGGAAGAAGGTGTTGTGCTCCAGGTTGCGCTGAAATGCGATGAGGGTGTTGCCGCCGCCGGAGGCATGAAAGAGCCCGTTGCGGTCGCCGCCGACGCGCAGCGTTCGGCCCTCGAGCACGGTGAGCATCTCGGCGATGTCCATGAAGTTAAGCTTCACGGTAATCTTGTTGACCCAATCGAAGGTCGCGGGTGACACGCCACCGCCATCACGGTTCGCGGTAGTCTTCTGGGCCGCCATCTCCATAAAGAAGCAGTTATAACGGTCGGCATCGTCGCGGTTCACCCGGGGTTCGAGGCGCAGCGCGGTGCCGGTGCCACGGTTATTCTGGTGGTAGAACGCGATGGAGCGTCCCTTGTAGTCGGTCACGGGCGGCGTTTCCATAATGGGTTCGTTGGTGATTTCGGCTGTATTTATGTTCGTATTAATTGTCATTGGGTTCTTCCTTTTTGATGTTTTTCGGTTGATTGATTTTCAAAAACCGTGAGTGAGACCGGATGGCCGGGGTTGACGCATGAGCAGACAACAAGAGATTGTCGCGTCGCACCCGGCCATCATGGTCCACCCGCGGGGTGCAGGTTTTAGAACGGCATGTGGTCTCCGTCGTCGTCGTCCATTACGCCAGCGGCCACGGCCTCGGTGCCGGGGCTATCCTTGACGGGGCCGCGCTGAAGAAACTGCACGCGGTTCGCACGGACGCGGAGCTTCGAGCGCTTTTCGCCGCTGTCCGTGTTCCACTGGTCGAACTGGAGTCGGCCTTCCACCAGAACCGGCGAACCTTTCTTAAGATACTGGGCGCAGGTTTCGGCGATACGGCCCCAGACGACGATGTCGGCAAAGCAGGCACGCTCGACGAGCTTGCCGTCCTTGTCCTTGTAGTTGTCATTCACGGCCAGGCCGAGTTCCGAAACGGCCTGTCCGCCCGGCGTCACGCGCTTTTCAGGATCGCGGGTCAGGTTTCCCATCAGGAATACTTGGTTCATGGAATTCATGTTTTTTCTCCTTCTATGTTGTTGGTTTTCGTTGTTATGAATGAGCATGTGCTCTATTTCATGATTCCAATTACCAACAGCATCGAGGCGTTCATTTTTGGAAAAATATTTTTCATAAACTCTCTAAGCTGTTGATATTCAACGAATAAAAATTTTCAAAAATGTCCGAAAACGTGCAAACAACCACGCCGGATACCTGGCGCGCATGGAAGAAACATTGTGCCGCGGAGCGATGCGGGGAGGCGGAGGCCGCGATGCTGCGCCGTTTCGGTTCGGCGCGATTCTCCTATTATGTGCAACGTTATGCTGACCGGGTGGGTCATCGGGGTGGAGCGCTTCGGGTGGCCGAGGCAGCGGATGGCTGGAACTTGCTCGAGTCGCATGTCCAGATTTCAAAAACCCGGCCAGGAAAACGCTACAAGGATTGGTTGTTCGCCAGGGCGAAACGGGGCGGCCCGGATCATTTTCTTGCTCTGATGGAGAGCGGGGCCACGCTATTGATGCGCACGGTGGTAAGGATTTATTTGCGCAAGGAGCATCACGCGCGATTCATGGCCTCGCTACAGGCCCCGCGTGGTGGCACCGACGGCGAGGGGACATACACGCTGGAGGATCTAATCCCGGATGCGAGCGCGCACCCGGCGGATGAAGTTTCGGAGCGGGAGTGGCGTGAATTGGCCATCCGGCATGCAACGGATTTTTTTGAGACGATGGAATTCCGGGAAGTTGTGACGCTGTGGGCGCGTGGCCGGGGGATTAATCTGTGCGATCGCAGACTGTTAAATTGGGCCGGTTACAGCGAAAGCGCGCTCTATAAGGAATACCGGAAATTTCTGGAAAAGATGGGGTCGGTGATAAAAAAGTTTTACCCCGAGGAAAGTCCGGAAGCCCTTGTCAGAATGGGGGTTATGATTCACGAAGAACTGGGTGTGATGTGCGAGAAAAAAATTTCCGTACAAAAAGGCGTACCTCGTTGCTTTAGGAAAGCATGAAATTTCCATCCTACAATTTAACGCGTCATCCCGGGCGCGGCAGGGAACGGGAGAAGTTGGCCGCGTGGCTGGCGGAGCGCGAGCTGGACCAGCACCTGGGCGGCGATGAGCCGCCGGTGAAGGCATCAAACATACTGCGGTATGAAATGCAAAAAGACCGCGCTACCTCTGTGCCATTCCAGGCTGGTGACATCGCGCTCTTTAAACCGGCGACGAATGAATCAAGGGCGTGGGGACCGGTATATGCCTTTTTACTGGAGCGGATCGCGGAAAAGGGTAGATGGCTCGCAGTCCCTTTTTCGCGTTATGCGATGCCGGCGGTACCGGGAGAATGGCGAACGAAGCTATCGGCGGATGCTCTGCAGGTACTTTGCATATGGAATGCGCGAGAAGTGGTAGAACGAAGGTTTCTGCCCGGAGCGGTCAAGCACCTGCCTGATGAGCAACGCGAGCGGATTCGCGGCGTGTATCGCGAGGTGTTCGGGTTTCGGGATAGTGCTACGACCGCGTCTTTCAGTGATGATTTTGGCCCGCCTCTTTTGCATCCGGTTGATCCGCGCTACGCATATCTTGATGAGGAGCGCGTAAGATTGGATGAACACACCGGAGAGGCGGAGGCGCTTTCAGAGGATGAATCCGACGAGGAGGGTCCGCTTGAAAATGGCTTTTCACCAATTGAAAAGTCGGAGTGGTTATTGGCGGCCGAGGGTCGCCCGAAGTACGGAAAACCGCCGGATTAGCGGGTGGCAACGCGAAGCTTGGTTACGGCATGGCGCAGCGCTTCGCGAAGCCGGGCGTAATCCTCGTCCGTGGTGAAGCGACTTGAGCTGATGCGGATCACGGCGGCTGGTTGAGGCTGGTCGAGGCCCATCGCGGCGAGCACATGTGAGGGTTCGTGGGCACCAGAGGCGCAGGCGCTTCCCGAGGAGCAGGCCACACCGGCCATGTCGAGCAAAGCCAGCAGCGGCTCGGTTTCGATACCGGGAAAAATGGCCAGCGTGGTGTTGGGTAGCCGGGGCTGGTTTTTACCGGCGATGATGGCATCAGGAAACATTTCCAGCAGCCAGTCCTCGAACCCGTCCCGGCGCGTGCGCATTTCATCCGCGCCACCGCCCTTCAACCATTCTGTTGCCTCTGCCGCAGCCGCCCCGAGCGAGACGATCGAGGGTACCGCCTCCGTTCCCGGACGCAGCCCGCCTTCCTGCTCTCCACCCAGCAATAGCGGTGAAAATCCGGCTGTATCGCGGATGAAAAGAGCTCCTATCCCCTTGATGGCGTGAAACTTGTGTCCGCAAATCGCCGCCGAGTCCACCCCGGCGCCAAGTGGGGACATAGCAGTAATTATCCCGTCCGGCAATCCGTGTCCGGATTCCGTGACAGCGGACATACCTTCTATGTCCCCGCCTTGAAAGGGGATTTTTCCGGCGGCTTGGACGGCGTCAGTGTGGAGCCAGGCCCCAACTTCGCGGGTCAGTTTAGCGACCTCGTGAACCGGGTAAACGACACCGGTTTCGTTGTTGGCCAGCATGAGACAGACCAGAGCGGTGCGTTCTGTGATGAGGGAGGCGAGCTGGTCGAGGTCGAGGGCGCCATCGCGGTTTACGGGCGCGATATTAATTGTATGTCCCTTCTTCTCCAGCCGCGCCCGCCAGCCCCACACGGCGGCGTGCTCGACGGCGGAAAAGACCACTTCTCTCCGCTCAGGCCGGGCGGCCAGGGCGGCGTGGATGGCCATGGCGTTGCTCTCGGTGCCCCCGCTGGTGAAAACCAACGACGAAGAAGGGACAGACCATAAACCGGCGACCTGCTCACGGGCTTTTTTTACCGCTAAAGCTGGTGTCCGCGCCATGGCGTGTGGACTGGATGGATTGCCATAATGCTCCCTCATATAAGGGAGCATGGCATCTACCACCGACGGGGTTACCGCAGTGGTGGCGTTATTATCGAAATAACTTATCAAACGTAATCAGGGTGCTGACGTTTCCTCGCCCGTAGTCTCAACGTCCACTTCTGTTTCAGCAGCGGAATCCTCCGTCCCGGGCGCGGCTTCCGGTTCGCTAATAGCTTCTTCCCCGTCTTGGACTTCCCCGGCGACTTGCTCCTCCGCGACGAGTTCCGCTTCGACCTGGTCGGCATCGCTGATCATCTCGTCGATTTCGGCGTCGGTAGGGGGCGCAGCTTCTGTGTCCCCGTCCAACGTGGCGGCCATGGCGGCTAGACGTTCGATGGTTTGTTGGATGAGAACTTTCTGCTCTTCCTTCGACCGCTCGGTGGCTTCGGCAATAGCTTCGCGTTCCTCGACCAGGGCCATCTCGCGGCTGGCAATTTCAGCGGTTTTTTCGTCGAGCACGTTCCGCACCTCTTCGCGGATCTGGTCTCGCTCGCCACGCACTGCAGTCAACTGCTCCTCAAACGTCCGCGCCACGGTTTCCTGCGCGGAGCGATTGGCTTGAAGCTCCTGGCTGATACTTTGCGTGAGCCGCGCGGTCTCTTCACGGGTCGCTGCCACTTCGCCGCGTACATTGTCCAAACCGGCCGCTTGTTGATCCGCGGCCTCGGATAATGCGGCAGCCGAATCTTTCATGCTGGTCTCGACCGCCGATAGCGAACTGGCGGCGGTATCCACCTTTTTGCCTTGCTCGGCGATCAGGTAGGCCACGCCTACCGCGACCAACACCGCTAATGTGCAGGTCAAAATAACATACCGGCTCAAGATGCCCTGTCGCTTGATGGCCTTGTGCATCTGCGCGATGGCCCGCTCCTGGCGTTCGGCCTCGCGCTGGCGAATCTCGGTCAGCTTGCGAAGCTGCGAAACCGCTTCATTTAATAAATCCGCCGATACCTCTACCCGGCCTCCCTCCGGCTTGACCACTTCGGCCGCGGCTTCTTCAATACCTGTAGATTCCAAATTTTCGTTTTTTTCTTCGCTCATCGCGCTTCTCCTTATCTGCGAATGTAATCACTGCAAAGCTTAAGTTTTACAATAAAGCTTAGACCCAAAATCAACAAGGTCAAAGCCCTCGCCTAGGGTATTTGAGGCGACTTTTTAGCTTTTTTACTTGTCCGCCGTACAAGCTGCGTCACATAGTCCGCCCCGGTTAATCCATGAGCAATCCCCTCGACAGCCGCCTCGCTTACATAGCGTTGAACATGCTGGACCAGATCGGCCCGGTTCGCACCCGTAAGCTCATCGCCGCCCTCGGTTCGCCGGAATCGATCTTTGCGGCCGGCGAGGATAAACTGGTTAAAATCCCCGGTATCGGACGCGACGTTGCCCGCTCGATTATCGAAGGCGGCGAAAAAGCCGATCCCGCCGCCGAGGAAAAGAAAGCCGCCAAACTCGGCCTGCGCATCATCACATTCCTCGACGACGAATACCCGCCCGCCCTGAAGGAAATCCACGATCCGCCACTCGCGCTCTATATTAAGGGTGACATCCAACCCGCCGACCAACACGCCCTCGCCATCGTCGGCACCCGCCACGCCACCCATTACGGCTCCTCGGTCGCGGACCGCCTGGCCTATGGCCTCGCGAAGGCCGGGTTTACCATCGTCAGCGGTCTTGCCCGCGGTATTGACACCATCGCCCATCAAGCGGCCCTCAAGGCAGGTGGCCGCACCCTCGGTGTGCTGGGCAGCGCCATCGACAAGTTCTACCCCGCGGAAAACAAGGAACTCGGCGACCGCATGGCGACGCAAGGCGCGATCATCAGCGAGTATCCGCTGGGCCGCCCGCCCGATCGCCAAACCTTTCCCTACCGCAACCGTATCGTCGCCGGCATGATCACCGGACTCATCGTAGTAGAAGCCGGCGAAAAGAGCGGCGCGGTGATCACTGCCAACGCCGCATTGGAGCAGGGACGCCACGTCTACGCGGTCCCCGGGCGCATCGATAATCCCGCCGCCCGTGGCTGCCACGCCCTCATCAAAACCGGGGCAAAACTCGTCGAAACCATCGATGATATCCTCGATGACTTGCAGATGCTGCTGCCGAAAAAGATTGACCGACAAGCAACGGAGCTTAAAAAGACGCCCGATGTGATGCTCTCGCCCGAAGAAGCGGCGGTCATCAAGTCGCTCGGCGGGGGTGGGCGGCACGTCGATGAGATCGCCCGTGATTGCGGGCTGGCCCCGGCACGCTTGAATAGTTTATTGCTGGGGCTCGAAATGAAAAGGGTAGTGCGCACCCTGCCGGGACGCCTGGTGGAGTTGCGCGATGGATTAAACGTGGGGTAGCAAAGACTTATGTCAAAAAATCTGGTTATTGTGGAATCGCCGGCCAAGGCTAAAACCATCAACAAAATTCTCGGCAAGGATTATCTCGTAAAGGCCTCCATGGGGCACGTGCGGGATCTGCCGGAGAAGGAAATCGGCGTCGACCTCGAGAAAAACTTCAAGCCGAAGTATGTGAATATCTCTACCCGCGCGAAGGTGGTTAAGGAACTGAAGGAAGCGGCCAAAGGAGCCGAAACCATCATCCTCGCTCCCGACCCGGACCGCGAAGGGGAGGCCATTGCCTGGCATCTCAAGGCAGCGCTGAAAGGCGCGGTGCCCGAGGAAGGTTTCCAGCGCGTGACGTATAACGAAATCACCGCCCCCGCGATCCGCGAGGCCTTCGCCAACCCCCGTCACATCAACCAGCACAAAGTCGACGCCCAGCAGGCCCGCCGGGTTTTGGATCGCATCGTTGGTTACAAAGTCAGTCCACTGCTCTGGCGTCGCATCCGGGGTGCCTCCAGTGCCGGTCGCGTGCAGTCGGTAGCCCTGCGCATCGTCTGCGATCGCGAAAAGGAAATCTTGAATTTCAAACCCGAGGCCTACTGGCTCATCGGGGCACGCGTGAAAAAGCAAACCGCACCGACCGATCCCTTCGCGGTGCGGCTGGCCCGCATCGATAACGAAAAAGCGGAAATCAAATCCGCCGAGCAGGCTGAAGCCATTCGCCGCGATCTCGAAGGACGCAGCATGCGCGTCGCCTCGCTCGCCTCGCGCGAGATTTCCAAGCGTCCGCAGCCCGCCTACATCACCAGTTCACTCCAGCAGGCGGGAAACCGCTTTTACGGTTTCGCTCCGACCCGAACCATGCGCATCGCCCAAAAGTTGTACGAGGGCGTCGATGTCGGCAATGGCGTGGTCGGTCTGATCACCTACATGCGTACCGACTCGGTCAACATCTCCCCGGTGGCTCAACAGGCCGCGCGCGAATTTATCAATAACGAATACGGCACCGAATACTTGCCCGACCGCCCGCCGGTCTACAAGAGCAAGGGCGGGGCGCAGGAGGCACACGAAGCGATTCGCCCCACTGACGTCAACCTCACCCCGGAGAAGGTTGCCCACGCCCTCGACGCCGACGGCCTGAAACTCTACCGCATCATCTGGCAGCGTTTCGTGGCCAGTCAAATGGCCCCGGCCCGCATCGCCCAGCGTACCGCGGAAATCGAAGCGGTCAGCGAGAACCCCGGACAGGGACACAGCTATCTTTTCCGCGCCTCCGCCTCGGAGGTGATTTTTCCGGGTTACATGAAGGTCACCGGTATCGAGAAGCAGAAGAAGAACGAGAACGAAGACGCCGAAGGCGAGGAAGAGGATATCGCACTCCCGCCGCTCACCGAGGGCGAGCCGCTGGATCACGTCGAGTGGCTGGAAGAGCGCAAGGAAACCCAGCCGCCGCCGCGCTTCACCGAATCCTCGCTGGTCAAGGCGCTCGAAGACAACGGGGTGGGGCGTCCCAGCACTTACGCGCAAACCGTCTCCACCATCGTCGACCGCGATTACGTCTCGAAGGACAAGCGCACCCTTAAACCGACCGACAAGGGTATGAAGGTGAACGACTTCCTCGTGCAATACCTGCCCGACCTGTTCGACATCGGCTTCACTGCCGCGATGGAGAAGCAACTCGACGACATCGAGGATGGTCACGTCGGTTGGACCGACATGATGGCCAAATTCTACGGCTCGTTTACCGGCTGGGTCGATCAAGCCAAAACCCCGCCCGCGAACATGGCGGTCATCGAAGGCTTGATCGTGTTGCTCGGCGGGGTCAAGGAATGGGCGCCTGCCACCAAACGCGGCCGGAAGACCTACAGCGACGACGGCTTCGTGGAATCAGTCAAGGAACAGAAAGCCGCCGGCGACCCGCCCCTGACCGAACGCCAGCAGGAAGCGTTGGTGAAAATGGCCATGCGCTACAAGGACCAGTTACCGGAACTCGAAGCGAAATTTCACGACCTTGGCTTGGATGAGGAGTTGGTGAAGTTCCATGAAGCGACTCTGCCGCCACGTGCTGAAAGCTTGCTCAAGCTCGAACTCCTGCGCGGCGTCGAATGTGATCCGCCCCGCCAAGTCGGTAAGAAGACCTACGACGACAAGGAATTTATCACCTCGCTCGACCAACAGGTTCAGGGTGGTAAGCGCCTGAGCGAAAATCAAATCAAGTATCTCGATCGCCTCGTTTTGAAGTACGCCGAGAAAATCCCCGACTTCGAAAGCCGCAAGGACGAGCTAAAAATCGAAGAGGGGCCCGCGGTGGAAACCGATCCGGCTGCCGGCGAAATACTCGAGTTGCTAGGGAAAATCACCGCGTGGAAAGAACCGGTCAAGCGCGGCAATCGGGTATGGGATGATCAGGAGTTTTACGCTTCGCTCAGCACCCAATTCCGGCAGAAGAAATCGCTCTCCCCCCGTCAGGTCGCGGCTATGCGCAAGATGGCATCGCGCTACGCTGCCGCCATTCCCGGTTACGGCGACCACGCCGAGCGGCTTGGTCTCAAGCCCGGCAAATAATCAGGCAGCGGGAGGTTCCGGAAACTTGCCATCGAGCGCATTGCGGGCGATGGCGGTGACGTCGGGCGGAAAGCTGCTGGTGATCATCCAGCGCAGGAAGTTGGGCTCGTTTCTGGCCAGATCTTTGAGCAGTTTGCCCTGCTTTTTGCCGAAATTGATGATGACTTCTCCGTTGGACCACTTGAAGCGGCCCTTGCGATCGACCCAGCTCGGATCGCGCTGATCGCAAAACTCCGCAAGCGGCTCAATATCTCGGGGTAAATCCGGATACTTCTCGAACTGTCCTTCCAGCACGCGAACGGTGGCATCGACATCGTCCATGGCTCCATGGGCTCCGGTATGCTCGTCGTCGCAATAGAATTTAAGAGCGGCGGTGAGGTCGCGGGGTTCGCGCTTGTGGAAAATTTTTTGCGCATCGACGATCCGGCGATTTTCCGTTTCGAACGGCACCGCCACGCGCTCGAATTCGGCCTCGAGAAGGGGGATGTCGTAGTGAATGACGTTGTATCCGCCGAGATCGCAGCCTTCGAGCAGATCGCGAATATGGGGAGCGACCTCGCTGAAGGTCGGACAATCTTTCACATCCTCGTCGGTAATGCCATGAATGGCAATCGAGTCGGCGGGAATCGACCGCTCGGGGTTAAACAGAAAGTGGTGGTTCTCCCGCTCGCCGCCGGGCAGGAGTTTGATAATGGCGAGTTCGATGATGCGATCGGTGCGGAAATTGATGCCGGTGGCCTCGATATCAAAAAACGCGATGGGTTTGTCGGTGATGAGTTTCATGGGTCGTCGATTAACTCACGTTCAACAGGTCGAGGCAAGAAGAAGCTGGCGGCGCATCGAGCGAGGCTTTCCTTTCGGCCGGGTTTACTCTATCTTTTGACTAAGACTATGTTGAAAGCGCGTCATATAGGTTTCCGTTCCCTCTGTATTGTCCTACCGCTGCTTGCGGTCATGCTGTTGTCGGCGTGTTCTGATCCGACGGGCGAACGCGATTTGAAGCGCGGCCTGCGCGAGTTGCGCCGGGAGAATTATCCTCGAGCCAAAGTATTGTTGGAGCGGGCTTTGGAGCAACGTCCGGGCCACCCTGATAACGCACCCGCTCACAACTACCTCGGGATCACCTTGTGGCGGCTCAACCAGTTTGATGACGCCAGAAATGCATTCGAGGATAGTCGCCGGTTAAACCCTAATTTCGTCGAGCCCGTTTATAACCTTGGAGCACTCGCCGCTGAACGCGGTGATTTTCGCAACGCCGCGCGCTACCTGAACGAAGCCTCGGGCATGAACCGCGAGGATCCGCGCGCGCTGGAATATCTGGCCGGGCTGTATTTGCAACGAAAGCAGTGGACACTGGCCCGCAATGCCCTTTACTCAGCCTTGGACCGGTCGCCTCGTTCACCCGGCATCTACAATGCGATCGCCGAGGCCCACGCCGGGCTCGATCAAATCGACGAGGCGGTCAAGGCGCTCATGTCCGCGTTGGAAATCGATAAGAATTTCGCGCCCGCGCTGCTGAATCTCGCGGTGCTTTATGATCGTACGCTGGGTGACGCCGGCCAGGCGTCCGCCTATTACGAACGGTTTCTCGATCAGGCGCCGCGCGATCCCAGGGCGGGTGAAGCGCGTGCTGCCTTGCGTCGCGTTGAGAGGCTTGGCGCATACAAAACGATTAACGAGCAAGAGCAAGCACATGCATCAATTCCTCCGGCCAGCGTGGTTGAAATCGCCGAGCCAGCGCCGGCTGCCCGTCCTGATACAGGTAGTGAGCGCCCGGCGGAAACTCCGGAAGCGCCACCCGTTGCTCCCCGCGTTTCTGCTTACGATAACTTCATGAAGGAAGCATCAGACCGGGCGCGACGCGTTCAAATAAAGGAGGCCATGGACCTCTATCAACGTGCCGCCGATGCTGCCGCCGCCGAGCGTCGCGTTGATCTGGAAGAGAAAGCCTACCGCGAGGCCGCTCGCGTTGGCCTCGACCAGCCTCGCGCCCATGCCATGCTGGGTCAGCATCTCTACGACCGGGGTCTTTATAGCCAGGCTGGACGCTCCTTCCGCGCCGCCGCGACCATCAACCCCGAATACGCACCCGCCCAGCTCGGTTTGGCCCGCATCGCCGCGCGCGAGAACGAGGTGGATGCCGCTGTGACGCATTACCGGCAAGCCATGGCCGCCGACCCGAAGTTGGCCGACGCATCGTGGGAACTTGCTCAGCTCTATGATAAGCAACTCGACTTACCCGAAAATGCCGCCAAAGCCTACCGGAACTTCGCGGAAAAATTTCCGCGCGACGTCCGTCGAACCGTTGCGTTAAACAGAGCGGGAGAGTTGGCTCCCGCCCCGGAAGCGGTTACGCGTTCTCCTGCACCTTCCTCGACCGCTGCCACCGGTTCACTGATCGACTACCGACCGCCGGAAAATCCGAACCCCGCTGCCGCTGCCCAGGCCTTCGATCGCGGCGTGAATTACCAGAATCGTCAGGCTTGGGATCAGGCCATATTTTTCTATCTGCGCGCCCTCGAAAATGATGACCGTCAGTTTCGCACCTTCTATAATCTGGGGATTTGTCTAAGCATGACCGGCGAGCGTGCCGCCGCGAAGGAGGCTTACAACCGGGCGTTGCGGCTAAAACCTGACTTGCGCGATGCGCAGTACAATCTTGCCCTGCTGTTGCGCGAGGAAGGCGCAAACGAACAGGCCATAAGCCTGTTAAACGCCATTCTGCGTGCCGACGAAACCTACGCCGCGGCTCATTATTTGCTGGGTGCCATTTATGCGTCATCGCCACAGACCCTTGCCCAGGCTCGTCGGCACTATGAGCGCTTCGTAGCGCTTTCGCCCAACGATCGCTCGGCGGCGGTAATTCGCCAGTGGTTGAACAGCAACTAGTCAAGATGGATCAAGAACTTAGATCGGCCCCGGTCACGCACCTAAAGTGTTCGGCCTGCGGGCACGAGATGAATGTAGAGGGGCGCACGCCCTTTTCCACTGTGCCCTGCGCGGCTTGCGGCACCATGCTGACCGTGCCGGTAACGTTGGGTGCGTTCTTGTTGGTTGAACGCATGGGCACCGGCGGTATGGGCGCGGTTTATCGCGCCCTTGATACAGCGTTGAACCGCTTCGTGGCCATCAAGGTGATGAAACCGGCCCTCGGCGAGGATGCGAAGCTTGTGAATAGCTTCATTCGCGAGGCGCAGGCCGCTGCCGCCCTGAACCATCCCAACATCGTGCAGATTTATTCCTGCGGGCAGGAAAAGGGTCAACCCTACATTGTCATGGAGTTGGTGACCGGTGGCCGGATGGATAAGATGTTCAGCTGCGAGCGTCCCATGAAGGAGGTCGAGCTGTTAAAAATCGCGCTCGACGTGGCCGAAGGTTTAAAAGCAGCCGAAGCGGTGGGCCTGGTTCATGGCGACATCAAACCAGAAAACATCCTTATTGATGGCGCCGGTACGGCTAAGATTGTGGATTTTGGCCTGGCGCAATTCGTAAATGCGCAAAAATCGCGCGGCGAAATCTGGGGTACGCCCTACTATATCTCCCCGGAGCGGGCGAGAGGGAAACCCGCCGATCATCGTTCCGACATCTACAGCCTTGGCGCGACGTTGTTTCACGCTTTGACCGGTCAGCCGCCGTTCGATGGGAATACACCGGTGGATGTCGTTCTGGCCCGCCTCAAACAGCCTCCACCTGATCTTGCGGCAACTTGTCCGGGGCTACAGGTTGAGACCGTTGATTTGATCAATCGCATGATTGAGGCGGATCCCGCGCATCGTTTCCCTACTTCGACATCTTTGATTGGAAACACGCGTCGCGCACTGGAGGCTGCGAAAACCGCGGCGCAAGAGGCGAGCCATGCTAGGCCCAAAAAGCAAAATACCACCTCGATCGTCATTGCCGGTATCGCCGCGCTGGCGGTGGGTGCGCTGGGGGCCTGGTTGTTCACGCAAGCGGACGAAAAACAGGCAACGGCTCCGGTGGTTCGTTCCACCCCGGTCCCTCCGCCCGTGCCCGAGCAGCCGGTTGAACCAACGCCTCCGGAGCCTCCCCCTCCATTAAGGATGGCGACCATGACCTTGGGCGGGCCATACGGCGGGATGACGGTGAATGTACCGCTGGCTTTAGCTCAACAACTAGAGGGTCACTCAAATCTTGTCGAGGAGGCGAACTACAAGGACCGATTTCCGGGCTTGATCGAAAACGCGCGCCAGTTCGTGCAATTCGCCAATGCTCGCGACCGGGGTGATCTCGATCAGGCGAGACGCTTGCTGCAACAACTCCAACAATTGGATGCGCCGATTGAGTCCGGATTTCCTGCCTTACAGCCGTATCTGGAGGTCTGGCGACGAGCGATGTTGGCGTTAGAGGATGGACAACGCGCCGTCAGGGAGTCTGTTGCGGCGGGACAGCCGGATGAGGCGAGGCGCGCGCTCGCAACCTACCGGACTTTGTTGCCGGAAAAACTGGCGAGCGGGCTGGAAGGCGTGGAAGGTGAAATCGGCATCCTGGAGCAGCAACAGGAAGCGGCCCGGCGCGCGGAGGAAGCGCGGGCCTATCGCGAAATCGTGCAGCGGGATCTCGACCGTATTGACGCCAAGCTATCCGAATTACAATCGCATTTCATGCGACAACGCGATTTCCGGCGGGCCGCAATACTGCTCGATGGTTTGGCCGCTCAAATGGAAACCCAAGAGGGAAGAGAGACTGTGGCTTTAGCGGTAGAGAAATTGGAGCGCCTTGATGGCTTGAAACAATTCATCATGCGCTACGCAAACGGGCTCCCCTTCACGCGCGCGCTTGGCTCCGATCTGAATGGCGATGTTGTTGGGGCGACTTCGCTCGGCGTTCGGTTGACGATGGATGGCCGGTCATTGTTCACGTCGGGCTGGGATGAAATTCCACCGCTCAGCCTGGTGCGCATAGGCGACTTCTATGCCTCCAGCAAACGCCCACCCGACGAAGAGCGTGCCGGGGCCCTGGTCGGGCTGGCCTTGTACAGCTTGTTGAATGGAGCCTTCGAAGCGGCGCAAGCCTTCGCGCAGCGCGCGGTCGAGCTGCAGCCCGCTATAGCGACCGAGGTGAATCGATTGATGTCCGGACTTTTACCCTGATGCGCTGATCTGCAGATAAAGGAGATACGAACATGGACGAAACGACCTGCGCGCTGCGTGAAAAGAAATGCAATTCCTGCGAGGGCGGTATACCGCCGTTGGCGGATGACGATGTTCAACGCCTGCTCCCCGGAATTCCCGAATGGAAGCTCGAGGGCAAGGAGATCGCGCGGACCTTCAGCTTCAAGAACTACTACCAGACCGTTTCTTTCGTGAATGCCGCCGCCTGGATTGCCCACCGCGAGGATCATCATCCAGACATCAGCTTCGGCTACAAGACCTGCGCGATTCGCTACACCACTCACGCGGTAGGCGGATTGTCGGAAAACGACTTTATCTGTGCCGCCAAGATCGACGCGCTATTGGGGTGATTGTTAAACCGCCGCATGCAGATAAAGCGGATTGAGGGGTTCCGGGTCGGCGTGATTCTCGAGGCGCAGCAGCGCGAGTGAAGCGACATCAAACGCGGCGGGATGCTGGCTTTCCTTGATCCAATTCGCCTGCGACAACTGTTCACGAATTTTTTCCAGCGCGGGCCAATGCGGGGTGGCAATGAGGCCGTCGCCGGTTAATTGGTTTACCGCCTCGTTTGCTGGAACAATTACCCAGCTGGTTGGCGTAGCACGAAGTTCATCCATCACGCAACGCCCCAGCCAGACCGAATCGCGTCGCGCATCGCCAATGATCGTAATGCGATTGATTTCATGTTCTCGCATCAGTCGAAACGCCAATGCGTCCATGCTGCTCAACGCCATCACCGGTGTGTGCGAAGGTGCCGCCAGCGCCTGGGCAGCGAGAAGGGAAGCGCGCAAGCCCGAATAGGCGCCGGGTCCCCGCCCGACTGCGATACGCTCGACATCATCGAAGCTCCAACCGCCCCGCTCCATCAGGCGCGCGATGTGATCGACGATGTTTTCATGACGGGCCCCGGCCGTCTCCCACGTTTGCTCGTGAATGAGGTCGCAGTTTTCCAGCAAAGCAATACTGGCCCGCACCGTGGAGCAGTCGAGGGCGAGTAGTTTCATAGCGCCTCCGGTGGCGTGATCATAATGCGGCGTTGATCGGGCCTGTCGCCATGCTCGATGACCACGCGAATGGTGGCTGCGGGCAGTAGACCCTCGATCCGGTCCGCCCACTCGATGGCAGTGACACCATCGCCGGGCAGGTATTGATCGATTCCGATCTCCAGCGCATCAGCTTCGCCGCGCAGACGATAGAGATCGAGGTGATAAAGCGGAAGGCGGCCTCCGGAATATTCGTTAATGAGAGTGAAGGTTGGGCTGTGTGCGCCGCCCTGGGTATCGAGTCCTCGAGCCAAGCCTTGTACCAGGCAGGTCTTTCCTGCGCCGAGATCGCCGTGTAAGGCGATGACGGTTCCCGCTGGCAATCGATGCGCCCACGCCATCGCCCACGCCATGGTCTCCTCCGGGCTGGTAGAGATGAAAGTCTTCGTCGTTTTCTTCACGTGGGCAAGTATAGCGAGCCTGCTAACGCTGTACAATTTGCGCTTCGGCTTTTTTCCCCATGGAGAACGTGGCCTGCTGCATCAGGTGGCGGCATGTTTGCCAAGATGCCGGGCGAAGGCGTGCATGACCAGGAGGTGGAGGCGGGCCTGGGTGAGGATGTAGATGAACCAGGGCAGCGAGGGACGAAATTCGTGGATGGCGGCGAGGACAGATTGGCCATCGCGGGTGACGCGAAACTCGAGTCGCCCGCGGTCATGGCGCGAGGCCAGCCAGCCGCCGGTGATGTAGAGAAGAACGCGGTCATCGCTACTACGCTCGCGGCTCAGTTCGAGTTCGAGTAGCACAGGTCGCGCGGCAAAAACAGAAAAACGCACCCGCGCCCCGTCAACCTTCGCCTTAATGAAGGGGCTTAAATAGCGTGGCAACCATTGCAGGTATTGGTCCATCACCCATTGTGCATCGCGGCCGGGCGGAAGGGGAAGTCGTTGAATAGAGCGTACGGTTCCGCTGTTCGCCTTGAAGCGAAAAAACGAGCTACCGGGTTTGATTCTCAAGGACACCTCATCCAGCAGGTCGAAGTAGGACTTGTCCAGACCGGCACGGCTGAACAAATGATCCTCGCGTGCCACCATGGGATGCTCGAGCGATTCGACCAGAGGATAGACGAGATTTTTTGGTGTGTTGGTGATCAGGCTGACCCAGAGCCGGGAGAGGGTGGGGGTGAAGAAGGGCACGGGCAGGA
>JBMTVS010000004.1:0-31387 GCA_049451655.1 Kiritimatiellia bacterium
GAGCTGCTGCTGATTGGCCGGAACGCTGGAAGGATTGTCGCGGTCGAGGGGTACGGAGCTTCGCGCGGGTGTATTTCCGCGCTTGCTCCCCGGGGCACGCGCGAGCGCGGCCCCTACGCGTGGGGGGCTACGCACTCACCCCACATACCCAAACTTCTTCAACAACCAGAAATTCTTGCTCCAGTCCTTTTCCACCTTCACCCACAGGTCGAGCTTGACCGGGGTCTCGTACATGTTCTGCAACTCGCGCTCGGAGGACCGCTTCACCTTGCGCAGGCGGCGTCCCTTCTCACCAATGACGATGCCCTTCTGCGAATACTTGTTCACATAAATCATCGTCTTCGCCGTCCAACCCTCCTCACTCTCGTCGAGCTGTTCGACCCAGACCGCGATGGCATGCGGCAACTCCTCGCGCAATTCGCCGAACAACTTTTCGCGAATGACATCCGCGATGGTGAGGCGCCGCGGAAAGTCGGACAGCATATCCTCCGGAAACAACGCCGGACCGGGCGGCAGCTTGTCGAACAGCGCCGACGCAAGCTCATCCACGCCCTCACCGGACTCCGCTGAAACCTTCATCCACATCGGCTCAACCTTGGACTCCGTCCTCGTCACCACCTGCTGCCACCGCTCGCGGTAGGCGGCCTCGTGCTTGCCGCCGAGATCGATCTTGTTGAAGACAATCACCACCGGCAACTCCTGCCGGGCCAGCCGCAACATCCAGCCCTCGTCCTCGTCGCGCGGTATTTCCGCGACGTCGATCACCAGCATGATCGCATCCACGCCTTCGACCGACGAGCGGGCGAGGCGGTTCATGACCTTGCCCAGTTCGCCCGGGGCCTTGTGCAACCCCGGCGTATCGACCAGCACGAGCTGTCCGCGCTGGTCGGTGAGGATGCCGCGAATGATGTTGCGGGTGGTCTGGGCGACCGGGCTGACGATGCTGAGTTTTTCGCCGAGCATCTTGTTGGTGAGGGATGATTTACCCACATTGGCGCGGCCCACCACGGCAATCATGCCGGCGTGGGGCAGGGTGGGCAGGTCGACGGCGGCAAGCAGATCGGATGTTTCGCTCAAGGATTGATCTCCACGGCATCGCCCCGGCGCGGAAGGCCGACCTCGACACCCAGACGGTTACGTAATTCATTAGCCAGCGCCTCGCGCGCCTCCTGTTCGCCATGCACCAGATGAATGGACTTGGCCTGCGATTTTTCCGCATACGCGATCAGATCATCGACATCGGCGTGGGCACTGAAGGCATCCAGCACCGCCACTTCGGCACGACGCTGGAACATGTCGCCGAAAATCTTCACCTCGCCCCGCCGCTCGACCAGACGTCGGCCGAGGGTGTGCTGGGCCTGGTAGCCGACGATGACCACGCTATTGCGGTCGTCCTCGATGCCGTGCTTCAAGTGATGCAGGATGCGCCCATGCTCGCACATGCCGGAGGCGGCGATCACCACACAGGGTTCGCGGCTCGCGGTGACGCGCCGGGAGTCATCAACCGAGGCGGTGGCATGCATCCAGGGCGGGCACAACAAGCAACCCATTTGCTCGCGCATCGCCGCATAATCCTCGTCGAGGTAATCGTGATGCTGGTCGAAGATCTTGGTCACCGCCGCCGCCATCGGGCTGTCGATGTAAACGGGACGTTGCTCGATCTTCTTGTCAATCATCAGCGAGGAGACGTGATAGACCAGTTCCTGCGCCCGCTCGAGGGCGAAGGCGGGAATCAGCACCTTGCCGCCGCGCCGCCAGGTGCGCTCGATGACCTTACGCAACTGCTCGCTCGCTTCCTCGGCCTTGCCGTGGCGACGGTTGCCGTAGGTGCTTTCCATCACCAGCACGTCGACCGGCGGCATCTGTTCCGGATCGCGAATCAGCGGCAAGTGATGACGCCCCAGGTCGACCGCGAAGCCGACACGTGCGGTGCGTCCGCCCTCATTCACCGTGATGTGCGAAACCGCCGCGCCGAGAATGTGGCCGGCGTCGTAATCCTCGACGGTGATGCCGGGGGCAATCTCAAAGGGCGCGCGGTAATGATGACCGCGCAGGCGATTGATGGCGTTGACCGCATCGTCGAGATCGTAGAGCGGCTTGATGGCGGGTTGGCCGCGGCGGTTGGTCTTCTGGTTCAGGTAGGCGGCGTCCTGCATCTGGATAAACGCCGAATCGCGCAGCATGACGTCGGTGATTTTCGCGGTGGCGGTGGTGGCGTGAATCGGTCCATCGAATCCGAGGCGGCAAAGGGTGGGCAGATTTCCGCAGTGGTCGATGTGGGCGTGCGAAAGCAGGATGGCGTCGAGAATACCGGGGTCGAAGCCGGGATTTTCATTGATGCGCCGGGATTCCTCGCGCCGCCCCTGATACATGCCGCCGTCGCGCAACACATGCGATCCGTTGGCTTCGATCATGTGCATCGACCCGGTGACGGTGTCCGCCCCGCCGAAAAAATGAAGTTTCATCAATATGCTCTCCGGGTAGCATCCTAACCATGACCGGCCAGACATCCAAATGTAATCAGGCGCATTCGCAAAACAGACGCGCGCCACTGCGCGAAGTATATCGCGCCTTGCACGCCGCCTTCGGTCCGCAGCACTGGTGGCCGGCCCGCTCGCGCTTCGAAATGATGACCGGGGCCATCCTGACCCAGAACACCGCCTGGACCAACGTCGAGAAAGCCATCATCAACCTGCGGCGGGCGCGCCTGCTCTCGCCCCGGGCCATGGCGGAGGCGGAGGAGCGGGCGCTGGCGGAGCTGATTCGTCCGGCCGGGTACTTCAACCTCAAGGCCAGGCGCCTGCAGCATTTCGCGCGCTGGCTGATGAGCGAGCACGGCGGCAACATCGACCGCATGTTCGACGGGAACCCAGCTGATGTGCGCCATCGCCTGCTCGCGGTCCACGGCATCGGCAAGGAAACCGCGGACAGCATGCTGCTCTACGCGGGACAAAAACCGGTGTTCGTGGTTGATGCCTACACGCGGCGGTTTATGGTCCGGCACGGCTGGCTGGAGGAGCGGGCGAGCTACGACGAGGTCGCGGCGGTGTTCACACAAGGGCTGGCCAACGAACCGGACGCGAACAAGACTGCGCTCTACAACGAGTACCACGCGTTGATTGTCGAATTGGCGAAACGTCATTGCCGTACCAAACCGGATTGCGCTATCTGTCCGCTTAAGCGATGGTTGCCGGCATGATTCGGACGCTCCAGTTGCTGCTGCTCATCGGCATCACCGCCCTCGCGGGTTGTGTGACCCCGAAAGCGCCGCCCCCGTCAGGCGCATCGCCGCCAGCCAACGAACCCTACCTGGTTCTCCAATATGGCCGCGTGGTCCGGGTAAATCCCCCCGAACGCTTCGTGGTGCTGGAATGTGCGGTCTTGCCAAACGAGGGGCAACGCTTCACATTAATACGAGATCAGCAGCCGGTTGCGGTGGTGCGCGTCAGCAATATCATGTCCGGCAAGCATGCCGCCGCCAACATTGAAGAAGGTTCGCCCGCGGTGGGTGACTGGTACATGCTGGATCAACAACGACCGACGACAAACGAAAGAATGCCATGATGAGAAGCTTAGGATGGACAGAAGTAGTACTGATCCTGCTCGCCCTCGTATTGTTGTTTGGCGCGCGCCGCATTCCCGAGCTGGCCCGTTCGTTGGGCCGTAGCTTGACCGAGTTCAAGAAGGGCCGGCACGAAGGCGCGGAAGAGTTGCCCGACAAGAACGACCGCGACTAACGCAACGCGCGCTTATTTCGGCACCGGCTTCCCGAGCCGTCGCAGCACTTCCTTCATATCCGTCCACACATCCTTTTTCATGTTCGGATTCCGGAGCAGATAGGCCGGGTGGTAGGTGGGCATGACGTCGATGCCTTCAAAGGTGCGCCAGTTGCCGCGAATCTTGGTGATGCCTATCGGCTCGACCCCGAAAAATCCCTTCACCGCGGTTGCGCCAAGACACACAATCACCTTGGGCTTCAGCAACGCAATTTGTTCCTTTAAGTAAGGAATGCAGGCTTCCATCTCCTCCGGCTCGGGCACGCGGTTGCCGGGCGGGCGGCATTTCACAATGTTGCCGATGAAGACCTCATCGCGGGTGAGGCCCATGGCCTCGATGATTTTAGTCAGCAGTTGACCGGCCCGGCCGATAAACGCCAAGCCCTGCTCGTCCTCGTCCGCACCCGGCCCTTCACCCACGAACATCAGTTCCGGCTGCGGGTTGCCCTGACCGGGAACGGTGTTGGTGCGGGTGGCGCAGAGCCCGCATTTCTGGCAGGCGGCGATGCGGCGGGCGATGGAGGCGAGGGTTTTCATGCCGGTATTGGTCTCCGGGGGTGCGTGGAGGGCTTGTTTGAGGCCTTTTAAAGCGGCCAGATTGACGTCGATTTCCTTCTCCCCGCATTCCTTGAGCATTTCGAGGTGCGCAATGACCCGGTGGACGGCCTGGACGCGGGCGCTCATGAACGGGTGAAGGACGCGATGAGTTCGCGGTGGGCGGGGTGGGCGGCGGCGAGCTGTTCGCGTTCGGCCAGTTCAAAGTCGGCGAAATCAAATCCCGGCGCCACCGTACAGCCGACCAGCGTAAAACCGTCCGGCTTCTCCACCCGCGCCGCGAACCAGCAGCCGGCGGGAATGACCAGTTGAAAGGTCTGGCCGCGCTCCAGCTGCGGGCCGACCACGACTTCCTCGTGCTGGTGATTGCCATGGAGCAAGTGCACGCGCACGGGATCGCCGGCGTAAAAATGCCAGATTTCATCCGAGCGCAGGCGGTGGAAAGCGGAGAAGGTATCGCCGGTCAGCAGAAAATAGATGCCGGTACTGACCGCCCGTTCGCCGCCGTAGCGCGCGGGCAACCCGCTGGCGGCCACTTTTTCCCCGCTCCGGTAGGTTTCCCGGAAATATCCGCCCTCCGGGTGGGGCTGCAAATCAAGTTCGCGGATGTAATCGGCTGCATTCACAATCTCCATGCTAGCATCGCGTCCGGTGAGCGGCAAGGCACCGGTGGGGGACATACAATATAACGCGCGCGATTCCGGCGCGTTGGCTGGACTTCGGATTGGTTGATTTTCAGGGGGCGGGGCGGTAGTATGTCCACCTTTTGCAGAGGAAATCTTATGGCTTACCGAACTCATACCTGTGGTGACTTGCGGGCGGAACATGCGGGACAAACCGTAACCCTGTCCGGCTGGGTGGACGTGGTGCGCGACCACGGCGGCATTTTATTCGTCGATTTGCGCGACCGTTACGGCGTCACCCAGGTGGTGTTTGACCCGACCGACGCCGCCGACGCCTACCAGATTGCCCATCAGGCCCGCGCCGAATTTGTCATTCAAGTTGAAGGCAAAGTCGCCGCCCGCCCCGACGAGATGGTGAACAAAACCCTGCCCACCGGCGCCATCGAAGTCTTCGCCAAGCAGGCCACGCTTCTGAACAAGAGCCGCACCCCGCCGTTCCCGATGGATGAAGCCAAGGCCGCCAAGGTCAGCGAGGACCTGCGTCTCCAATACCGCTACCTCGACCTGCGCCGCGAAGGCATGCAGCGCAACTTGAAGATGCGCCACAAGATTCTCCAGGCCGTCCGCTCCTATATGGACACCAAGGACTTCCTCGAAATCGAAACGCCCATCCTGACCAAGAGCACTCCCGAAGGCGCGCGCGACTACCTCGTGCCCAGCCGCGTGGTGCCCGGCTCGTTCTTCGCCCTCCCGCAGGCCCCGCAGCAGTACAAGCAGCTCCTCATGATGGCCGGCATCGACCGCTACCTGCAAATCGCCCGCTGCTTCCGCGACGAGGACCTGCGCGCCGACCGCCAGCCCGAATTCACCCAAATCGACGTCGAGATGTCGTTCATCGACGAAGAGGAAATCTTCGCCATCATCGATGGCATGCTCGCTGAAATCATGCGCGTGTCCGGCCACGGCGAAATCGCCACGCCTATTCCGCGCATGTCCTACCGCGACGCCATGGACCGCTTCGGCAGCGACAAACCCGATCTCCGCTTCGGCATGGAACTCACCGACCTTTCCGGCATCTTCGCCGCCACCCAGTTCAAGGTCTTCGCCAACGTCCTGCAGGGCGGCGGCGTGGTCAAAGCCATCAACGCCAAGGGCCTTGCCGGCGTCTCGGCGGGCGTCATCGACGATTGGACCGGCCTCGCCAAGGAAGCCGGCCTCGGCGGCCTCGCCTTCATCCGCGTGCAGGAGGATGGCAACTGGAAGTCGCCCATCACCAAGTTCTTCAGCGACGACGAAAAAGCCGGCCTCACCTCCGCGCTCAACATCGAAATTGGCGACCTCATCCTCTTCGCCGCTGACCAGCTCGACACCGCCAACGTCGCCCTCGGCCGCCTGCGCCTGCTCGCCGCCGAAATGGCCAAGGTCATTCCGGACGACGTCTTCAAGTTCACCTGGGTCACCGACTTCCCGCTCCTCGAGCGCGGCTCGGACGGCCATCTCGCCTCCATGCACCATCCCTTCACCGCGCCCAAGCCGGAGGACGTCGCGCTGCTCGACAGCGAGCCCGCCAAGGTGCGCGCCCGCGCCTACGACATCGTGCTCAACGGCGTCGAACTCGGCGGCGGCAGCATTCGTATTCACGACCCCGCGCTGCAGGCCCGCATGTTTGAAATCCTCGGCCTGCCGCAGGACGAAATCAACGAACGCTTCGGTCACCTCATCGGCGCGCTCTCCTTCGGCTGCCCGCCCCACGGCGGCATCGCCCTCGGGGTCGACCGCCTGGTCATGCTCATGGTCGGCGCCGACAGCATCCGCGACGTCATCGCCTTCCCAAAGACGCAGAAGGCGATGGACCTGATGATGGGCGCCCCGTCCACCGTCGACGGCCGCCAACTCCGCGACGTCCACCTCGAACTCGTGCTGCCCCGCGAGGAAAAACGCGACGCTTAGCTACGGCAAGCGCCAAACGAAAAGTTCCAATCATTGGAAATCCGGGAGGGAAAACCTTCCAAGCATTGGAACTTTTCGGACAGGAAACTTCCAATGATTGGAACTTTTGCAACATTTAATATTCAACTGTACCAATCTCCCCCAATCCAAAATCGCAAATCCAAAATCCAAAATCGTAATGATTGACCGCGCCTACATCGACAAGCTCGCCCTCCGCGTCGGGGAATTGGAGCATGAGCTGGCTCAGCCGGAGACGGCGGGAAATCCGCGGCGGTTGCGCGAGAAGCTGGCCGAGCATCAGCGGGTGAAGGAAATCCTGCAGGAGTGCCGCACCTATGTGAACCTGCTGGCCGAGCGCGATGATTTGAAGTCGATGATCGAGAGCGACGACACCGATGCCTCGATGCGCGAACTGGCCGAGACCGAGCTGGCCGATGTCGAGGAGCGGTTGCCCGCCGCCGAGCGCGCTGCGAAAATCGCCCTCCTGCCGCCCGATCCCGATGACAGCCGCAACACCATCATGGAAATTCGCGCCGGCACCGGCGGCGAGGAAGCGGCGCTATTCGCGGGCGATTTGTTCCGCATGTATTCCCGCTACGCCGAGCAGCGCGGCTGGACTATCGAGATGATTGACTCGAGCCCGGCCAGCCTCGGCGGCTTCAAGGAAATCATTTTCGCCATTCAAGGCGATAGCGTGTACCGCGTGCTGCGCTACGAAAGCGGCGGCCATCGCGTGCAGCGCGTGCCGGAGACCGAGGCGCAAGGACGCGTGCACACCTCGGCGGCGACGGTCGCGGTGCTGCCCGAAGCGGAGGAAAGCGACGAGGTGCTCATCAAGCCGGACGACATCCGCATCGACCTCTACCGCGCGCAGGGCGCGGGCGGACAGAAGGTCAACAAGACCGAGTCGGCGGTGCGCATCACCCACTTGCCCACCGGACTGGTGGTGCAGTGCCAGGACGAACGCTCGCAACACAAGAACCGCGCGCGCGCCATGAAGGTGCTGGCCAGCCGCCTGCTCGACAAGTTGCGCAGCGAGGAGGCGGCCCGGCAGTCGAGCGAACGCAAGCTACAGGTCGGCTCCGGCGATCGCAGCGAACGCATTCGAACGTACAATTTTCCGCAGAACCGCGTCACCGACCACCGCATCAACCTCACCCTGTACAACTTGAAGAATCTCATCGAAGGCGATATGACGGAACTCATGGACGCGCTCTATCAACGCGATATCGAGGACCGCCTCGCCCATGAACTGAAGGGGGCGGCATGATGACCACCGGGCGCGATGTGGTGGAAACGCTGCTGCCCCGCCTCGAGCAGGCGGGGGTAGCCGAGGCGCGGGTGAAGCTGGAGTGGCTGGTCTGCGAGACGTTGCAGGTCGGGCGCGAGGCGCTGGACACCCTCGAGGTCGATGCCACGACCCCGGCAGCGCTGGAAGCGAAAATAACCCGCCTCGAGCGGCACGAACCGCTTCAGTATGTGTTGGGCCACGCGCCGTTTCTCGAGTGCAGCCTGCTCACCGATCCGCGCGCGTTGATTCCGCGGCCGGAGACCGAGGAACTGGCCATGCGGGTGCTGCGTTGCGGCGCGCTGTGGTCGCGCGAGGAGGTGAACATCGCGGATGTCGGCACCGGTACGGGATGCCTTGCCATCACGTTTGCCATCAAGCATCCGGCGGCGAAGGTGATGGCCATCGACGTCTCGGCGGATGCGCTCAAGCTCGCCCGCGACAATGCCCGCCGCAATCAGGTCGCGGAGCGCATCGAATTTCGCCTCGGCGATTTGCTCGAGGGCGTCGCTCTGGAAAGTCTCGACGCGGTGGTGAGCAATCCGCCTTACATCGCCACCGACGTGTTGGCCACGCTCGACGTCTCCGTGCGCGACTTCGAACCGCTCGCTGCGCTCTACGGCGGCGAGGACGGACTCGAGGTGATTCGCCGGCTCATTCCCGCTGCGTTTGCCGCGCTTAAAGCAGAAGGCCACCTCTTCCTCGAAATCGGCGACGAACAGGGTGAGGAAGTGCGCGGCTTGCTGGAGCAGGCGGGGTTCCGCGAAATCGACATCGCGCGCGATATGTATGGCAACATTCGTTTTGCAGAGGCGATAAAATGATTTTTCCGGCCCTCAAGCGCATGACCAAGGGGTCGACGGGCCACGAGCGGCGCAACCGTTTCGTAATGCCGGTGGCCTTGCTGGTGTTTTTGCTGCTGGTCGGGCAGGTGTTCTGGCTGACCGACAACCGCGACCTTTTTGCGCCGTTTTCCATTCAGAAAATCCCCTGCGAGAAATGCGCTCATCGCGGCACCGTGCGCAACCGCGAGAACCAGCGCATTGTGGAAATGTGCCCGGTCTGTTTCGGATTGGGCTATCACATGGTACGTTATTTCGATGACAACGACGTGGTCTGCGCGGCCTGTGGCGGCATGGGTCGCCTGGAAGAAAATGGCACCTGGCGCTCGTGCAATCGCTGCGATGGCCGCGGCCCCCCCCGCGCCGACGAATGCCAACAGGAAATGCGACTGGAGACATTCAACGACCCCGAAATCGGTCCCGAACCCTGAACCCCGACCCCCCTTCAACCTGCAACCTGCAACCTTCAACCCTCAACCGGAACACTAACTATGGACATACAAAACCTCTTCGCCGAACGCATCGGCGGCAAATCCTTCGGCACCAGCAACGAAATCTACAAGTTCGAGAAAATCAAACGCGCCAAGCAGGCGGCGCGCAAGGCGCGTCCGGACGTGGAGCTGTTGGACTTCGGCGTTGGCGAGCCCGACCAGATGGCCCCGGCGGCGATTCGCGAGGCCTTGAAGGTGGCGGTGGATGACCCCGGGAACCGCGGCTACGCCGACAACGGCATCGCGGCCTTCCAGCAGGCGGCGGCGGAATACATGAGTAAGTTCTTCGGCGTCACGGGTCTCGACCCCGCCACCCAGATCAACCACAGCATCGGCGCCAAGCCCGCGCTGGCCATGCTCCCGCTGTGCTTCATCAACCCGGGTGATGTCGTGCTGCAGACCGTGCCGGGTTATCCGGTGATGGCCACGCACGCGAAATACCTCGGTGGCGAAGTGGTGAAGATTCCGCTGAAAAAGGAAAATGGTTTCCTGCCCGATCTCAAGGCGATTCCGGACGACATTGCGGCGCGGACCAAGTTGTTCTACGTGAACTACCCGAACAATCCCACCGGCGCGGCGCCTACCGCGGAATTTTTCGACGAGCTGATTGCGTTTGCGAACAAGCACAACATCCTCATCGTGCAAGACGCGGCCTATGCCACGCTCGGCTACGGCCCGGAGCGGTTGTCGATTCTCGGACGTCCCGGTGGCATCGACGCAGCCATCGAGCTGCACTCGATGAGCAAGAGCTACAACATGACCGGATGGCGACTCGGCTTCGTCGCCGGTTCGGCCAGGGCGGTGCAGGCCTTCGCGGAAGTGAAGGACAACATCGACTCCGGCCAGTTCAAGGCGATTCAGGTCGCGGCCTGCGCGGGCATCGCCGACATGGCGCTCTCCGAATCGATTCGCGAGCACTACCGCGTGCGTCTCGAGAAGATGACGCAGGTGCTGAAGAACGCGGGCTTCGACGCGGAGATGCCGGGCGGCACTTTCTTCATGTACACGGCGGCCCCCAAGAGCGGCGGCGGCAAGGAGTTCGCCACCGCCGAGGATGCCTCGCAATACCTGATCCGCGAGCAGTCCGTTTCGACCGTGCCGTGGGATGACGTGGGCGCCTTCCTGCGCTTCTCCGCGACCTTCGAGTCCGCCGGCCCGCAAGACGACGCCCGCGTTCTCGACGAGCTGGCGAGGCGTTTGGAAAACGCGAAGCTGAGTTTTTAGTGAAATCCAGGGGCATCGAAAACTGCGCCGGGGCGGGGCTGTTCGTTTTCGCGCTCCTCTACTACCTCGCGCTGGCGCCGGGATTTGCGGTGCCGGGGCGGGGGGCGTTGATGGTGACCTCGTTCGGCGGGCTTGAACCGCTGCATCCTTACATGCGTCCGGTCTGGTCGGCGCTGGTGGCGGGTCTGGCCGCGTTGCCGGTGGCAAATCTTGCCTGGGCAGTGAATGCTTTGACCGCGTTGGCGGGGGCGGGTTGCGTGTGGCTGATCTATGCCATCGTGCGCCGCATTCCGTATGTGCGGTTGATGCCCCGCAAGGACCAGCACGAAATCGAACGCTGGCCGCGCTTTCTGGCCGGCGTGGTGGCGGCCTTGTTCGCGCTCTTTTCGCTGCCGGTGATGACGGCTTCGACGCGCGGTGATTTCGCGATGCTGGACATCCTCCTCGCGCTTGCCTCCATCCTGCCGCTGCTGCTTTACCGCCAGCAAATAAATGTTGGCTATATTTATTTAGCTAGTTTCATGGGCGGGCTGGCGCTGATCGAATACCCGGGCATGATTTTCATCGCGCCTGCGTGCTTGGTGGCCTGGCTCTTTCTTTTCTGGAAGGGCGGATGGCCGAGGCTCCCCGTTTATTTCATCGCGCTGGCATCGTTCCTGGCCGGGGCATCGTCGCTGGCGATCTATCTCGCGGTGATGGTAGATGGCCGGGTTGCCGCGCTGCGTGATTTGGCCGGGCTGCAGCCGGTGCTGTTCGAATTTGCCCAGACCTATTACCGCGAATGGCTCTACAGCGTGCCGAAGGTGGGCTGGCTGCTGATGTTCGGCATGAACATCCTGCCGCTCATTTTCATTGTCGGACGCGAGCAGGATGAACCGTATGACCTCTACGGCAAAATCGGCATCTACGCTTTTCGCGCGTTGGTGTTTGCGCTGGGGGTCTTCACCTTGTTTGATTTGCCCGGTTCGCCGACCCGGCTCGCGGAAGCGCGGGTGTTGCTGGTGGCGCCGTCGTTTGTAGCGGCGGTGTGGTTTGGATTCCTGCTGGGCTACTATCAACTGCTCGCCCAGGGACAAAAGAGCACCGCCGCGCACCGGATGGTGCCTGTCATCGCGGGGATTTTGCTCTTCGGGGCGGGGGCGGGTCATGTGCTGACAATCAGTGAGCGCGAAGGCGCTGAAGTCGCCGCGTTTGCGGATGACGTTATCGAGCAGTTACCGGACAAAGTAACTTATCTCATCACGGACGGCACCTACGACGACATGCTCCGGCTGGCCGCGCGCAAGGCGGGCCGCGAGGTTGCGCTGGTGAATCTCGCCGCCGGTAGCGATCCCGATCGCGGGCGACATCACGCGACGTTGTTTGATGACGCCGACCTTCAGGACGCGGCGCGGTTGGGGGCGGTCCCATTGCTGCGAGCGTGGATGAATCGCGACGAGCAGTTCGGTGACCGGGCGGTCTTTCTGACTTCGCCGGATCTCGCCGAGCTGCAAGGTATGACCGCGATGCCGGAGGCGCTTTTTTATCGCGTGCTGAAGACCTCGCCGGACGATGTCGCCATCAACGAGCTGCTGGCGCGGAACGAATCCTATTGGCGCGACGTCCCCGTTCCGGAGATGCCGGAGCTAGCGGATTCATCCGCCCCGGGCTGGTTTCATCGCGTGCAGATGACCCGTTGGTTGAGTCGTTTGTCGAATGATCTCGGTGCCCTGCTGGAGGATGCCGGTCGCGATGAGGAGGCCTTGAGCGCCTACAACCGCGCGCTGTCCATCTGGCCCGACAACATCAGCGCCGCGCTGAACCTGCTCGCCCGCGCCGGGCGGTTGGAGACGGAGGACGAGGCGAGTTCCTTGCGGGCGATGCTCGACCAGCAATTCGAGCGCACGCGCGAACAGTTTCCGCCGCGCTTGATTCCGCGGCTTTGCGGGCGGTTGCGTGGTCCGGCCGCGCTGCTGGAGGAGGCGTCGATGCTGGGGCAGGCGCGGCAACGCGATGCGGCGGACGAGCGCATCCGGCGGGCGGCGGCATTGCTGGGTGAGGAGGATGCGGCGATACAGCTTTCGCTGGCCCGGATTTATCTGCGCGACCGCAACCTCGACGAGAGCGAACAAGCATTCGAGCGCGTGCTGCGTCAGCATCCCACCGACCTCGCGGCGCTGGAGGGGATGTTGCGGGTGGATGTGTTGCGCGGGCGATTCGACGAGGCGGCGGCGCGGATTGATGAATTGGTTGAGCTGGGATATTCGAAGCAACGCGCGCGGGTGGAGCGGGCCAACCTCGAGTTGGCGCGCGGCGAGCCGTCGAAAGCGAAGGCGGATTTGCTGGAGCTGTTAAAGGATGAGGCGGCGCCGGTGGAAGCGTGGCACAGCCTTGCGCTGATAGCGCGCGCGGAAGAGGACGAGGAACTGTTTCAGCGCGCCTCGGCGCGACTGGCGGCGGCGCGCGGTTTCATGCCGGGTCTGCTGTTGCTGGGCGATCATGCCCTGCGGGAGGGACGTTTTGAAGAGGCGGGTGTATTCCTGTCGCGCGCGCTCGCCCTCGAGCCTGCGAATATTTCGATACTGGAGCGGCTGGCGCTGGTGACCTATCAATTGCGGGATGCGACGCGCTTGCGCGAGGTGAGCGGGTCGCTGTTGGGCTTGGATCCGGATCATCCGCTCGGCTTGTTCGGGTCGGCCAGCGTGCAGATTGCCGCGGGCCGCTTGGATTTGGCGGTACGGCCGCTGCAACGTTGCCTCGAGCAGGCGGACTTCGGTCCCGCGCACAACGAGCTGGCCTACATTCTCAGTCTGCAGGGAGATAACGAGCAAGCCCTCCCGCATGCCAAACGCGCTGCAGAGCTGATGCCGGAGGATGCCAACGCGCTGGACACGCTGGCCATGATTCATCAGCGGTTGGGTGATGCAACAGAAGCGGCGGCGGTCATGGACCGCGTACTGGAACTGCGAGGCGGACTGTCCGCTGCGGTCTTGTTGCGGGCGGTCGAGATTTATGGCGAAGCCGGCAACCCCGAGCGCGCCAGCGAAATCATCGAGCGCCTCGAACGGGCCAGAAATGCGCTGACCCCGGAAGAGACGCAGGAGCTGGAGCGGTTGCGGGGTGATGCGGCGGGGATGTGATGAGGAATCGGAATCGTGGTCGAGGTCGACTGATTTTGGATTGTGTGTCGTGACCGAATAGTAGGGCTGGAAGGTCTACGGCCGTTTCCGCCCTACAATCGGGTGGTGAAAAACAGCCGGCGGAAATTTTCTTCCACTTGGCGCGCAAGTTCCTCGACCGGTTTCTCGAGCGAGGTAGCCAGGCCTTCATAAACGGCGGCGAGGTTGGCGGGGTGATTGATGGGGTGGCCTTGTGCGTCGAGCAGGGGAAAACGATTCAGGTTATCAGGTAAGGATTGATCGGGCGCGTCGGTTTCGATGAGAAGGCGGTCCGTGGGCACGTAGCGGAAGGTTTCGCGTTGCTTCACTTTTCGCTCATGCAGGTAGTAGCCGGGAAAGGAAAAATAAGCGCCGAGCGCGGCGAAGTCGTTGATCATTTCCTTGGGACCGCCATAGCTATGCAGGACGAATCCGCGGGCCGGCGCGGGATGCTCGCGCAGCAGTTCGAGCAGGCGACCCCACGCCTTCAGGCAGTGAATGCTGGCCGGGCGATTGAATTCGCGGGCGAGGTTCCATTGGGTGAGAAAGACGTCTTCCTGATCGTCGTAAGGCAGGTCGGACTTCCAGCGGTCGAGGCCAATTTCGCCGACCGCCGCATCAGGGTTTTCCCTGATATGCCGGCGCAGCGTTTCCAGCCAGCCGGGCGAGCGGGCGGGGACATACCACGGATGCAGTCCGTAGCTGGCGATGACGCCGGGGATTTTCCGGCTCAAGGTGGCGACGTCGTTCCAATCCTCCTCCGACGAGCCGTTGACCACCATGGCTACCACCCCTGCGGATTCCGCTTCTTGCCAAAGCGCCGCCTGTCGTCCGGCGAATCGTTCGTCTTGCAGGTGGTTGTGGGCGTCAAACAGCTTCATCGCGCGAGGTCTCGGCGAAGGCGCGAATCCGCGCCCAGACCCGGGTGAGGGCGTTGCGGCGGTTGGCGGAGAGGTGGCTGGTGATGCCGGCCTCGGCGAGAAACTCCGGCGAATGCTCGAGGATTTCCTGCGGGGTGGCACCGTCGTAGATTTCGCAGAGCAGGCTGGCGATGGATTTGACCACCAGTGAGTCGGAGTCGCTGTGAAAATGGCAGATGCCGCCTGCGCAGGTTTCCGTCATCCAAAGCCGGGCCATGCAGCCTTCGATGCGGTTTTCCTCGATTTTGTCCGCCTCGGGTAGCGGCGTCATTTCGCGGGCGCGGTCGATGAGGTATTCGAGGCGCTCGAGTGGGTCGCCGAAGGCCTTCAGGTCATCGAGAATGGTTGAGATCTTTTCGCGGATGGGCATGTCAGCGGGTCTGCCCGGTGCCGTGAATGACGTACTTGTAGGTCGTGAGCTCTTCGAGTCCCATCGGGCCGCGGGCATGCAGTTTGTCGGTGCTGATGCCAATTTCCGCGCCCATACCAAACTCGGCCCCGTCGGTGAAGCGGGTGGAGGCGTTGACGTAGACGGCGGCGGAGTCGACCTGTTGGGTGAAGGTTTTCTCGTGGTTCTTGTTCTCGGTAATGATGGCGTCGGAGTGATGCGAGCCGTGGTTGTCGATGTGGGTGATGGCTTCGTCGATGCTGCCCACTACGCGCACGGCAAGGATGAGGTCGAGGTATTCGGTGTCCCAGTCGGCATCGGAGGCCGGGTTCATGGAGGGCACGATGGCGCGCGCCTTCTCATCACCGCGCAGTTCGACGCCGCGTTCAGCCAGTCGTTCGACCAGGGCGGGCAGGAAGGTGGCGGCGATTTTTTCATGCACGAGCAAGGTCTCAATGGCGTTGCAGACGCCGGGCCGCTGGCACTTGGCGTTTTCGGTAATGCTGAGCGCTTTCTCAAGGTCGGCATCGCTGTCCACATAAACCGAGCAGAGACCCTTGTAATGCTTAATAACGGGGACCCGGGCGTGTTCGGTGACGGCGTTGATGAGCCCTTCGCCGCCGCGCGGGATGGCGAGATCGACCTTGCCGGTCATTTGCACCAACTCGCGGATGGCGTCGCGGTCGGTAGTGGTCACAAGTTGAATGGCATCGGGGGGCATGCCTTTTTTTGCCCCGCCTTCCTGGAGGGCGGCGGCGATCGCGGCGTTCGAGTGGATGGCCTCCTTGCCGCCGCGCATGATGACCGCGTTCGAGGTCTTGAAGCAGAGTACGGACGAGTCGCAGGTCACATTGGGGCGCGACTCATAGATGATGGCAATGACGCCAATGGGCACCCGGACCTTGACGATTTCAAGGCCATTGGGGCGGGTCCATTGACTGATTTGTTCGCCAACGGGATCCTGGAGAACGACGATATCGTGAATGCCCTTGATCATAGCGTCGATCCGGGCGTCATTGAGCAAAAGTCGATCCAGCATGGCGGCGGAGAGTCCGGCGGCGCGGCCGGCTTCCATATCGAGCTGGTTCGCGGCCTTGATGGCCTCACGACGCTGATCGAGCTCCTCGGCCATGGCTTCGAGCATGGCGTTCTTCTTGCGTGAAGTCAGCCGGGCCAGTGCCCGCGAGGCCTTCACCGCCCGGTCCGCCATCGCGGTTATTTCTTCGTGCAGGTTCATGATTAAATTCATTTTTGATCCGGTTATCGTTGGACCTTTAAAATCTATAAACTCTTCCTTATTCGCCAAAAGAATAGGCCTCAATTCCCTGAAAGTCGATGTTGCAATCGGGGTCGAGGATTCGGGGCGGGATTACCTCGCCCGCGTGCTTCATAACCGTTCGCGGTTCATGATGATATTTTCAAAAAGCTAAGATAATTGAACGCGGCATCTCGGGATGCGCCCGATTGGGGCTGGGGCTTGCTTTGATACGTTGGAGCCATGCAAGACATGGTGTCCAACGGGAACAAGTGGTTCGTAGCCGGTAGCGTTCATCAGCTACTGAAGTGTGCGCTTGTTCCCGTGACTTTGGGCGCGGGCCTGTTGATGGGCGGTGCCTGCAGCAATCCGAAACCCTCGCTCATTCGCGCCGAGTATACCTTGCCGCCCCGCGCCATGGCGCTGCAGTGCGGCGACCTGCTCGCCATCCGTTTCTTTGGCGCGCCGGAGCTGAACAGCGAACAGGTGATCCGCCATGACGGCAACATTGTGTTGAGCCTGATCGGCGAAATCGAGGCCGCGGGTTTGACCCCGGGCGAGTTGCAACTCCGGATTCGCGACCGGTATGCCTCGCAGCTTCAGATCAAGGACGTGAGCGTCATCGTGCGTGAGCCTGCTCCGGTTCTGGTGGGTGGCGAAGTGCTGCGTCCCGGACGTGTGCCGCTTTCCCGGCCGATGACCGTACTCGATGCCATCATGGAGGCGGGAGGTTTTGTGCCAGGCCGATCCGAGCCGCGCGCCGTGGTGGTGGTTCGGCATAAAGGCGACCAGCGCGAACGCTTTGTCTTGAACTACCAGGAGGTGCTCGCCGGCAACGGACGGAGTCGTCCTTTCTATGTGCAACCTTTTGACCTCATTCACGTGCCTTTGCGGTGGGACCAATGAAAACTTTCTTCAGCGTTTTTCATTTCAACAATAAACACATCTTCAACGCCACCGGAAGATTGCTGCCGGAAAGCGTGTTCTGGCTCCTGCTCCAGCGCGAGCGTTTTCTGGCCGATCGCGGCGGACGGAATTTCGCCCTGGTGATTTTCCACCTGGATGCAGACAAACATGAGCTCTTCCCTTTTAATCAACTCGTAGACGCCATTATTGAAAGGCTGCGCTGCAGTGACGCCGCCGGTTGGATCGACAAGAACCGCGTCGGCGCCTTGCTCGCCCAATCCAACCCCGGAGACGCCTACCGGGTGGTCGAGGAAATTCGCCGTCAACTCGAGCCCGGCCATCCTCTACCGCGTTACGAGGTCTATGCTTATCCCGCCGAGCGGGGTCAGGCGGAACTGGCGAAGCAACAACATTTTTCCACCCTTTCATGCGCGGCATCGGCGCTCTCTCACGAATCCTCCTTGCCGGTTATAGCCGATGCCGCGCATGTCTATCCTTTATTCGCACCCGACTATCCTCGCTGGAAGCGCGTCCTCGATGTGGCCGGTTCGCTCGCCCTGATCGCGCTTGCCTCGCCGGTCATGCTGCTCACTGCGACTTACATCAAGCTGGTCTCGCGCGGTCCGGCGCTGTTTCGCCAACCGCGCATGGGGCGCGCTTGCAACACGTTTCTCTGCTTCAAGTTTCGCACCATGCGGGTCGATGCCGATACCGGCGTGCACGCCCGTCATGTGCAGGATTTGATGAAGGAGGACCGCCCTTTAACCAAGCTCGATCAGCGCAAGGACAAACGCTTGATTCCGTTCGGCCGCTATTTGCGCGCGGCGGGACTGGATGAACTCCCGCAATTATTCAATGTGCTTCGCGGCGAGATGAGTCTGGTCGGCCCGCGTCCCTGCCTGGACTACGAATACCACGATCTCGCTTCATGGCAGCTTCGCCGTTTCGACACCCGGCCGGGTCTGACCGGCCTGTGGCAGGTGAACGGCAAGAACCGCACCACTTTCCTGCAGATGATGCGCTACGACGCCCGGTATGCCGCGCGTCCCTCGCTCTGGCACGATGTCGGCATTATTTTCCGCACCTTGCCCGTGGTACTGGGGCAAGTGGCAGACGCCGCCTGGCCGCATCTTCGAAGGGAAGCCGCATGAGGCGTCCCCTGCAGATCGGGGTGGTCGGGTGCGGATATTGGGGGCCAAACCTGGTGCGCAATTTTCGCATGGTGCCCGGCTGCAAGGTAAAGACCGTGTGCGACCAGGACGAAAAGCGTCTGGCCAGTATGCAGGAGCTTTATCCCGAAGTCGGCGTGAGTCGCGACTTCAATCACTTGTTGAAGGAGAAAAGCATCGATGCCATCGCCATAGCCACCCCGGTCAAGTATCACCACGAACAAGCGAGGGCCGCACTTGATGCTGGCAAGCATGTGCTCATCGAGAAGCCCATGGCGGCCAGCGCCGCGCAATGTGAAGACCTGTGCAAGCGGGCGAAGAAGCTCGGATTGACCTTGATGGTTGATCACACCTATCTCTATTCATCGCCGGTTCGCAAAATCAAAGAAATCGTCGATGGGGGTGACATTGGTGAGTTGCGCTACATCGCTGCCCGCCGCCTTAATCTCGGTCTCTTCCAGGCCGATATCAACGTAACCTGGGACCTTGCCCCGCACGACCTCTCCATCATCCTTTACATCATGGGCAAAGCTCCGGTGGCCTTGAATTGTCAGGGCGCGAATCATATCGCCGCCCATCTCGAGCATGTCAGTAATCTATCGCTCTTCTTCCCGCGCGGCGAATACGCGACCGTCCACAACAGTTGGCTCGATCCGCGCAAGGTACGGGAAATGACCGTGGTGGGCAGCCGCCGCATGATTCACTACGACGATCTCGAGCCGATCAAGAAAATCACCATTTACGATGTGCGCGTGGAGAGTCCACCGCACTACAACTCCTTCGAGGCGTTTCATTATTCATATCACTACGGCGATATGTATACGCCCTACATCAAGCAGGAGGAGCCGCTCAAGTTGATGTGCGAACACTTTATCGATTCCATCATGAACGAATCCACGCCGCTCTCCGACGGGCGGCAGGGTCATGAACTGGTAAGCATTCTCGAAGCCTCGCTGCAATCCCTCGAGCAGGGAGGGGGGCGGGTCAAGTTGCCATTAACAAAGCGCCGCGCCGCAACCAAGGTGAAGAAATGAAGGCTAAGCCACTTCAGCATATCGCTCCCGATGTCAAGCTGGGCAAGAATGTTCACGTCGGCGATTTTGTGAATCTTTATGGTTGCCATATCGGCGACCAGACCCGGGTTGGCCCGTTCGTCGAAATTCAAAAGGATGCGGCGGTCGGCCGCCGGTGCAAGATCTCCAGCCACGCTTTTATTTGTACCGGTGTGACCATCGATGACGAAGTTTTCATCGGACATCACGTGGTCTTTGTGAACGACCGTCATCCGCACGCCACCCGGGAAGATGGTGCCCTGCAGACCGAAGAGGACTGGCATTGCGAGCGCATTCATGTGGAGTCTCGCGCATCCATTGGTTCTGGAGCGGTTATACTTGGCAACGTGACCATAGGCGCGGGGGCTCTGGTTGGTGCGGGCAGTGTGGTGACACATGATGTGCCGCCCGGCGCGGTGGTGGCAGGGAATCCAGCCCGACCTTTACCCTTCTCCGTGCCCGAGGTGCCGATATGAACGCGCGCTGGACCAGCGTGGCGCCCGGCGTGGTTCAGGTCGATCCGCTCAGCATCTCCTGGTGGGATGACTTTGCTGCGAACTGGCCACAAGCCACCGTGTTTCACAGTCGAGCCTGGGCGCGAACACTGGTCGAGACCTATGCCTTCAGCCCGCGATATTTGTTGCTCAACGAGGAGGATCAACCGCGCTCTGCCTTACCGTTGATGGAAGTGGATGGCTGGTGGCGGGGCAGACGTGGCGTATCGCTTCCTTTCAGCGACTACTGTCCGGCGCTTGCCCGCTCGCCGGACGATCTGACCCGGCTTATGGAAGCGGTGATGCGTATGGCCACTGCCCGTGGATGGCGCAGTATCGACTACCGTGGGCCGGTGGATGCCGGGTCGCAAGCGCAGCCGCAGACTTCTTATTACCTCCACACCGTTGATTTGAAAGGCGACGAAAAAGAGCTTTGGAGCAAATTGCGACCCGAAGTCCGGCGCGCGGTTCAGAAGGCGCGAAAGAGTGGGTTGGAACTGGTGTGCGGCGGGGGCGATGAGCAGTTGTCCGCGCTCTATCGCTTGCAGACCATTACCCGCCGTCGTCATGGATTACCCCCGCAACCTGGAAAGTTCTTCCGGGTGTTGCAACGAAATTTTTTAAAGCAGGGCGGCGGTAACATCGTCACCGTCCATAATCACGGTGAGCCCGTGGCCGCCGCCCTGTTTCTTCATTTTGCTGGTCGCGCCCTATACAAGATGGGTGCCAGCGATATGCGCTTTCAGTCCTGGCGTCCAAACGACCTTGTCATGTGGGAGGGAATTCGTTGGTGCCGCGATCAGGGCTGCCACGAGCTCTCGCTGGGGCGCACGGATCTCCATCATGAGGGCCTGCGCCGCTTCAAGGCCGGGTGGGGAGGTTGTGAAAATATTGTGCAGACCTACCGCTACCACACGGATGCCGGAACCTACGTGGAGGGCGCGGACATGCTAAACGGTGTTCATAACCATCTTTTTCGAATGATGCCAACCCCCATGCTGCAATGGGCTGGTGCCATGCTCTATCGCGAGACTGCTTAAGGATGAAGCCGTGACCCCACCACTTGCCATCACTTCGACGCACTCGATGCATCACGCGCCGGAAACCGCGGCTGCGGCCGGTTGGTCGTCGTCCGACATGATGACCTTTCTGCATGCGCATCGACGCGTTCTCTGGTTGGGCGTGCTGCTCGGATTGCTTCTGGCCGCGGCTCTTTATCTTTTCAGTCCGCGCCTGTTCCGCTCCGAGGCGCGCTTGCTGCTGCGGTATGTCGCCGACACCACCGTACTTGATCCGGGCGCGGGAACAGGACGCGTCCTGACGCCGGACTTGCGGGGCGAAAATATTATCAATTCTGAAATCGAGATCATACGCAACCGCGATACCGTCGCTGGCGTGGTTGATCGTATCGGGCCGGAGAATTTTCCCGGTATCAAGCAGGACGAACTCATTCGCGAGCGTGCAATAACCGCGGTGCTGCGCGGACTTTACATCGAAGTTCCGCGCCGCAGTAACATGATCAACCTGTCCTTTCAAAGCGAATCTCCGGAATTGTCGCTTAATGTCATGCGGGAGCTGGTGGCGAATTACATGATCAAGCATCTCGCGGTTCATCGCGCCGGGGGCGCATTTGATTTTCTGGTTCAGCAAACCGATCAGAGTCGCGCCCGCCTGGTGGAAACCGAGGAGGAGTTGCGCCGCTTGAAAGCGGAAGCGGGTGTAGCCATGGCGCGTGAATCCGGGATAGCACTGATTTCCCGGATCGGGGAGATACGGCGTTTGCTGGGTGAAGCGGAAGCTCAATTGGCGGGAGCCCAGGCGCGCATCCGGATCATGGAAGGTCTGCCCGAGCGCGCGTTTCGGGTCGTTCAACCCGGAACATCCACAAATGCGCTCGAGGAATCGCTGCGCTTCAGTGTGCAGGAGAGGTTGACCATGTTGCGTCAACGCGAAGCCGAATTGCTCAAGGTCTTCACGCCGGACAGCATTCCCGTGCAAGAGTTGCGCGATCAGCGCGATACGCTTTTCGCCTCGATGCGCGCCGCCGCGGAGGAAAGTAGTGAGGCCGCGTCCACCAATAAAGTCGCGGAAATCAATGCGCCCGCCTACCTGTCGATCGAGGCCGCCGAGTTGGCCGGACTTCAGGCAACGGCCACCGTGTTGCGTGAGCAATTGCGCGAGGCCCTCGTTGAGTCGCAGCGCATCGATGAATTACGTAACCGCATCGATCAACTCGAACGCACGCGCCAGATGCAAGAGGAGCAGTACCGCCATTTTTCCCGCAACATGGAGGAAGCGCGTATCAACGAGGCCCTTGACGCCGGAAAGCTCAGCAACATTAGTGTGGTTCAACCTGCTTCGCTTTCCGCGATTAATCACCGGCCTCGTCTTTCGCTCAATATGGCTATGGCCTCGGCGGGCGGCCCTGTGGCGGTTATGGCCTTGCTGTGGCTGCATCAACTGATGACAGGAGGCGTCCGGGTGCGCCGGGTGCATGACCTTGAAAAGCGAGCTCCGATTCTCGCCTTGCTCGACATTCCCCGGTCGGGGCATGCGCGAAGTGGAGCGAACCCGTTTTTGCCGGCCCGTCGACGGGCGGTCACGCGGTTGCATCATCGCCTGGAGCCATATTGCGACGCGTTGGTGGATCGCTTGATGCAGCGTAATGGAAACCGGATGTTGCGCCCGTACCTTATCGGCCTGGCTGGTTGTCGCGAGGGCGCTGGTGTATCCACGTTGTGCGCGGGAGTTGCCGCCTCATTAGCCCGTCTTCAGGACGGTCGTGTTCTCTTGCTTCGTGCCCGCGAGGAGGAAAGGACAGGAGATAGCAGCGCCCGGAATACCCTCGGCATGCTGGCCTCCGCGAGCGGCGTGGAAGTGCGATACGACACGCAGGGAAACATTAGCGGGATCGAGCATAACCTGCTCACCGCGGATTCCGAAGATGATGGGGGTCGCGACCCCGTGCGATCGACGGCATTTCGATGGTCTCGTCTGCTCGATCAATTGCGCGGTGATGACTACACCTATGTGGTGGTTAATCTTCCGCCGGTAAACCGGTCCAGTCCCGCGCTTTCGATCGGTCACAAGCTTCATGATTTTATTCTCGTGGTGGAGGCGGATGTCGATCGCCTTTCCACCGTGCGCGCCGCTTCCCGTTTGTTGCATCACGACCGTATTCACCTGGCCGGAGCGCTCTTGAACAAAGTTTCGCCGAGCCTTCCGGTGTGGTTGCGGGCGGATGCCTGACGGATTGAACAGGGCAACATGAAAAAGGGAAAAGCCACGGCCCGGGCGGGCCGTACTCATCAACCTGCTGGCGTTCCGGGTCCGGGACGTGACGGGCCGAAGGTCTAGCAAATGTATCCGGGACGATATTACGCCAAGCATGTGTTGCCGCGGAGGGCTCAAGTGTATGTCCGCCAGCGCATCAACCGGCATCGCCGCAAAAAGGTCGCGGACCACTGGCCGGTGCATCCTGCCTCGGCTACCCCGCCGCCGGATTGGCCGGGCTGGCCTGAGGGCAAGCAATTTGCACTGGTCATCACCCATGACGTTGATACCGCGCGCGGCCTTGCCCGGTGTCGTGAACTGGCACGTCTGGAGCGGGCGCGCAACATTCATCCTGCTTATTTCTTTGTCCCGGAGGGCCGATATGTTTGTCCGGCCGACCTGCGCGAGGAATTGGCCGGGGGTGGCGCTGAAATCGGCTTGCATGGCTTATATCACGACTGGCGAACATTTCTCTCCCGCCGCGTGTTTGATCGCCACCTGCCACGGATGCAGCAATACCTGAAAGAGTGGCAGGTGAAAGGATTTCGTGCTCCGTCGACCGTTCGGAACCTGGATTGGATCGGCGAATTGGATGTGATGTATGACTCCTCCACCTTCGATACCGATCCCTATGAGCCGCAGTCGCATGGCGCAGGCACTATCTTTCCTTACTGGGTGCATAGTCACACCGCCAACCGCCGCTATGTCGAACTTCCCTACACCCTGGCCCAGGACTTCACTTTGTTCGTTATGCTGGGTGAGCGGAACGCTGACGTATGGAAGCGGAAGCTCGACTGGATTGCAGAGCAAGGCGGTATGGCGCTGGTTATTGTTCATCCCGACTACCTGGCTCTCGACAACAAGCCCGGTCGCGAGGAATTCGCGGCGGAGCTTTATTTTGATTTTCTTGATTACGCGCAGCATGTCTACGGGGATATCTGCTGGCAGGCCAAGCCTCATCAAGTGGCGGAGCATTTCGCGCGGCATTGCGGAAACATCGAGCCGCGTTCCCGTCACCGTGTTTGCATGATGGCCTATGCCTTTTATGACACGGACAACCGCATAATCCGCTATGCCGAAACCCTGGCAAAGCGAGGCGATCAGGTCGACGTGCTGGCCTTGCGCCGTCCAGGCCAGCTCGCCACGGAATGGGTTCGTGGCGTTCGGGTACTCCGCATTCAGGAGCGAACCCGCAACGAAGAACGTAAACGATCCTATTTGTTGAGGATATTGCAGTTTTTCGTGCTGTCCTCATGGGTGCTGGCCCGTAAAAACATGCAGGCTCGTTATGACGTCATTCACGTGCACTCCGTGCCGGACTTTGAAGTTTTCGCGGCGCTATTGCCGAAGCTAATGGGTAGTCGCGTGATACTTGATATCCACGATCTTGTGCCGGAGTTTTACCTCAGTAAGTTTGGAGCCACCCGTCACGGAATCAGTTACCGGGTCTTGTTGCTGATCGAGCGCCTCTCGTGTCGTTTTGCCGACCATGTCATCGTGGCGAACCATATTTGGCATGGCTGGTTGGTGAAGCGCTCGATTGATGCTGAACATTGTTCGGTGGTGCTTAATTACGTGGTCGTACCACCCGGCAAAAACGGACAGGCGCGCCGCCTCAATCACCAACCATTTTTAATCGTCTATCCGGGCGGATTTCAGTGGCATCAAGGTCTCGATATCGCGATCCGCGCTTTCGCGATCGCGCATCGCCAGATGCCGCGCGCCGAATTTCACCTTTACGGTGAAGGCAGCGAGAAGCCTGCCTTGCAGCGATTAGTCCACGACCTCGGATTGAGCGAATGCGTAAAAATACGCGATGCGGTGCCTTTTCACGAGGTGCTGGGATTGCTTGCCCGTGCTGATCTCGGCGTTGTTCCAAAACGGGCCGACTCGTTCGGTAACGAGGCTTATAGCACGAAGATTCTCGAGTACATGTCACAAGGTGTACCGGTCCTGGTTTCCCGCACCGCGATAGACACATATTATTTCGATGAGCAAACGGTGCAATTTTTCCGCTCCGGTGATGTCGAGGAAATGGCGGCTGCGATGGTCGAGCTGTCTCGCGATCCAGTGCGACGCGCGCAGTTGATTGATCGCGGATATGCCTATGTCGCGGCGAACAACTGGGAGGTCAAGCAGCAGGAATATCTAGGGCTGATCGAACGGCTCGCCAGCCACGAGGAACCAACGCTTTTGGGAGAAGGCCATGCGGTGGCGACTTGACCGGACGATTAGTCTTGCCGCTGCCATGCGTCCCCCGCAACGCGACGGTCACGGCCAGGTGTTGCCGATTCTGATGTATCACTCGGTGTCGGACGAAGAGCATGATGGCGGTCATCCCTACTATCAGACCAACACGCGGCCGGAACGTTTTGTCGAACACATGAAATGGCTGCGCGATCATGAATACCAGAGCGTTGACCTCGAGCGGGGATGGCAAGGACTTATCGATGGCAGCCTGATTCCCCGCGCTATCTGTATTACGTTTGATGATGGATTCTACGATCTCCTGCATTGCGTCTGGCCGGTCCTCGAGTCGTACGGGTTCAGCGCTACCATGTTCATACCGACCGAATTCATGGCTATGCCACGTCAAACGTTCAAGGGTCGCACTTGCTTAACCTGGCCCGAGGTTCGCCGGCTGCATGAAGCGGGGATGCGTTTTGGTTCTCATTCGATGACGCACGCCGAGCTGCATCGGCTGCCGGACTCTAACCTCAGGAGGGAGTTGGTGGAGTCGCGCGCGCTCCTCGAAGATCATGTGCATGAGCCGGTCACTACCTTCGCGCATCCTTATGCGTTTCCATCGGAAGATCGGGATTATGTCGTCCGCTTACGGGATGCACTGGAAGATGCCGGCTATACGCGAGGCGTCACCACCCGCGTAGGGCGAGCCCGCACCTCGCAAGATCCGTTGCTGTTGCCGCGCATTCCCGTGAACAGCCATGACGACATCGCCTTGTTCGCGGCGAAGGTGCGGGGCGCTTACGATTGGGTCGGCGCGGTTCAGCGGGCGTCGCGTTCCTTGAGGAGGGCGGCATGAAACATCCTCGCATGGGTAGCATGATTGCCAGTTTCACCGCCGCGTGTGATTCCGCGAGTCGGTGGCGACCCCGTTTGATGATTGTTTACTACCATACGCTTCCGGAGTCGCGGCTTGATGCGTTTCGTGCTCAACTTGATGCGTTGGTAGCCTTGGCGAAGCCCATCGCGGCGCTTGCCGGTGACGAACGCCAGCCCGCCTGGCCTTGTGTTGCGGTGACGATCGATGACGGCTTCGTTTCCACGATCCAGCGTGCGTTGCCGAACCTAATGGCACGCAACATCCCGGTGACGCTTTTTGTGCCGGCCGGATTGCTCGGATGTAAACCCGGTTGGCCGCCGGGTGGAGAGTTTGATGCGCAAGACGAGATGATTATCTCCGGCGACGAGCTGCGCGTGCTGGCTCGTGAACCGCTGGTGACGATAGCCTCGCATGGAATGAACCACGCGGATTTTGCGCGACTGGAGGAGCGCGAAGCACGTTATCAATTGGCCGCATCCAAAGCACTGCTCGAGCACGTCACGGAGCGGCCGGTCAATGGATTCAGTTTTCCGTATGGAAGCGCCCGGGCCAGCCATGTGTCCTGGGCGCATGATGCCGGGTATACGCATGTCTTCGGCACGAATCCATCGCCTGCCGGCAACGGGCATCACGGACTAATCGGACGGGTAAGGGTTGATCCATGGGATCCGTTACCCGAATTCGAGCGGAAATTACGCGGTGCCTACCGGTGGTTGGGTTACGCCTCCGGCATTAAGCAGCGCATACAACAAGCTCTTGAACCGGTGCATGCATGAGTAGTGAGTATCATCTTGGTTTCGATCCCGTTGATGATGCGCTCTGGGACGATTCGCTTCAGGCATTCGGGGATGCCAATATCTATCAGACCCGCGAGTATGGCGTCGCGCGTTGGGGTGAGGCGTCGCTCTGGAACTTCCGCTTCATGCGTGGGCGAGCCGTGGTGGCGATGGGTCAGGCGGTGGCGCGACGCCTACCCTTGCTCGGTGGCGGACTGGCCTACATGCCGTGGGGTCCGGTGTGGCGGGGCGAGGGCAATGATGTCGAAACCTTCCGCGCGTTTATCTCGGCCTTGCGTGAAGAGGTATCGGTGCGGCGCGGCTATCTGCTGCGGCTCGCGCCGGCGGAGTGGGACACGCCGGGAAATCCCTGCGCCGACGTGCTTGCCGCGGCGGGCTTCGAGCGCGCGCGAGACGGCTATCGCACGCTGGTCATCGATCTCACGCCGGGGATGGATGTCATTCGTTCCGGGCTCAACCGCAGTTGGCGCCGCGCGTTGAAACGTGCGGATCAGTTGGGCGTGGCGATTGAGGAGGGGACGGGCGATTATCTCTATGAATCCTTCAAGCACATGTACCGCGAAATGGTGGTGAGGAAGGGTTTCCTGCCCTTCATCGATATCGATGAATTCCAGCATATGCAGCGCCGCCTGCCCGCGCATTTGAAGATGCACATCATGATTGCCCGCTTGAAGGACAAGCCGGTCGCCGCGCTGACCGCCTCGCGGATGGGCGAGGGTGGGTTGGGGTTGTTGGGCGCGACGGCGAATGATGGATTATCCAGCGGTGCCTTTCATCTGGTGAACCTGCGCATGATGGCCTGGCTGCGGGAACAGGGCGCGCGTTATTACGATTTTGGTGGTTACGATCCGGACGGCAACCGCGGGACCGCAGGGTTCAAGGATGGCTTGCCCGGTCATGAAGTGCGCCACCTTGGCGTGTATGAGGCCAGTGCTCATCCAGCGCGGAGCTGGCTGATTCATCGCGCCGAACAAGGTCGTCAACTCGCGCGCCGGGCCCGGGTGGGTGCGGCGGTTCATCACCATCAACATGCGCCATCGCGCATTCCTTATCCCCTCGAGAAAGTGCCGAAATGAGTCAACCCGATATATCCGTGATCATCGTCAACTGGAACACCAGCGAATTACTCCTCAAGTGTCTCGCCAGCTTGCCCTGGCAGAGCCGCGAACTCAAACTTGAGGTTATCGTGGTCGACAACGCCTCCACCGATAACTCGGCTGGGCTGGTGGAGATGACCTTTCCGCGGTGCACGGTGATTCGCAACGCGCTCAATCTGGGCTTCGCCGCCGGCAACAACATCGGGATGAGGGTGGCGGAGGGTCGGTATTGCGCCTTGATCAACTCCGATGTCGAGGTGTTGCCCGGTTGTCTTGAAAAACTGGTCGCCTATGCGGACGCGCACGAGAACATCGGCATCCTCGCCCCGGGCATTCGCTGGCCGGACGGACGGCGACAGGACACCTGTCGGCGCTTTCCGAATCTGTGGAACAATTTCTGCCAGGCCAGCGGTTTACGGAAGCTGTTTCCCGGCCACGCCTTTTTTTCGGGCGAGCACATGTTCTATTTCGGTCACGACCGGACGATGCCGGTCGACTACCTCAACGGATGCTTCCTGCTGGTGCGGCAGGCCATGATTTACGAGGTCGGGATGATGGACGAGCGATTCTTCATGTACGCCGAGGAGGTGGACTGGTGTCGCCGGGCGCGCGATGCGGGGTGGGAGGTCGTCTACTATCCCGGGGCGGAGGCGATTCATCTTGGGCGCGCCAGTTCTTCGCGGGAGCCCTCCCGCTTCGCGGTCGAGCAGCAGCGCGCGCTGCTTCAATACTGGCAGAAACACCATTCCGCCCTCGAGGTCGCCGCCTACCGGCTAATCAGTGGCGGTCAGTGGCTCATGCGATTTATGCGGTATGCGGTTCGTTATGGTCTCCAGCGCAACCATCGGACAGTACTGGGACCCTGCCTGAGAACCAGTTGGCAGGCCATGCGAACCGCGGCCGCGCCCATCCCCCGCGCGGGGACATAGCAGTAGTCGGCTTAATTGATAAACCGATTAACCGATGTTCCTCCGCGGGGACATACAAGCTGTTACGCAGTTGTCAATATGTTGTAACTCGTTGATTTCCAATGGTTGGAAGATTTCATGGGCGGTTTTTCCAGGGATTGGAAGATTTGGGACATAACGGCTATGTCCCCGTTTGGGAGCGGATGGATTGAGCATGCAGGTGAGCGTTTATAAATCCTTCGCATCGGCGGAACCGATACGAGAGCGGTGGGACGATTTCGTGGCGCGACTGGACGGGGAGATCTTTCTGACCTTCGATTGGTTGCGGGTTTGGTGGAAGCACTACCACCGGGATCGCACGCTTCTGATCCACGTCTTTGAGGTCGACGGAGCCATGGTGGGATTGCTCCCCCTCTGCCGCGAGACCTTCGGGCGGGGCCCGCTGCGGGTGAGTTTGTTGCGATTGATGGGTTTGGATTACACGCCCGTGACCGTCTCCCTGATGGTGGAAATTGAATACGCGGACGCCGTGGCGGAATCGCTGTTGCGTGGACTTAATGAATTGGAGGGCTGGGATATGCTGCTGCTGGGACCGATTGCCGGAAAGTGCCGGCGCTATCTTCACTTTTACCGTGCGTTGGCCGGCGCTGGCACCGAATCCTGTTCGGTTCGCATCGAACCAGCAGGCGATCAGACCTATTTTCAATTGAAAGAGGACTGGTCAACCCAGCTTGCGCTGCTTTCTAAACAGGAACGTAAACGAACCCGGCGCGCCCTTCGCAAGCTCGAGGAATCCGGTCAGCCACTGTCCTCCACGCTGGCAACCGGACAAGACAACGTCGAGTCCACGTTCGACGCCTTCCTGTGTGCTCACCAGCAACGCTGGATTGACGCCGGACAAGCCGGCCACTTTGGTGATTGGCCGGGTTCAACCAGCTTCCACCGTGAGGCGGCTACAACCCAGGATCGACTCGGCAATCTCCGGCTCCTCACTATATCCGCCGGTCAACGTCCCATCGGTTACAAATATGCCTACCGCCATGGACTTGGCTATTACGCCTATCTCGACGCTCGCTACACCGAAGCCGTCCGCCTCGAGCTCGATGTCTATCGCCTGACGTTTGCTGAACTTGCACGCCATGCCATGCGCGAAGGTGCGCGCTGGATCGATAGCATGCGAGGTCGTTACGAACACAAAAACCATTTGGGCGGACAGCTCTATGCGTGCCGGCGCATTATCGCCTTTCCCGCCCGCTCCCTGTGGCGGGTTAATTTCCTGCGTATTCGCGCCACACTGCGCGATTTACTTTATGCGAAATGCTGGCGCTTTCGCTTGGTGCCACGTCTCGGCATCCGTCCCGGTCCCCTGAAGGAGGCGTGGATTCGCGAGACCGGTCTCTCCTACCTGGGTTAAATCATGAAACCACTGCGTCGCTATATTTCCGCTCGGCCGCAACTCCGGTACTCCATGCTCGCCGGCGACATTCACCCCCGCTCGGCATTGGCGGGTTTTCAGCAGCAGGATGTCTGGCTCACCCTCAAGGCCCGCACGGCCATCTATCAAGCGGCATGCCTGACCGGTCTGGATAATGGCGGCGAGGTGCTGGTTCCGGCTTACCATTGCGGATCGGAAGTGGATGCCCTGGTCAAGTCGGGCGCGACCATCAGTTTTTACGGAATCGATGCCACCGCGCAGATCGATCTTGTCGATCTCGAACGACGCATCACGCCCTCGACCAGGGCCGTGTATGTCATTCATTACTTTGGTATCGCGCCACCCATGGCGGCGTTGCGCGCATTATGTGATCACTATGGATTATGGTTGATCGAAGATCGCGCCCTGAACTCGTTGTCGGCCGGATCCAGCAAGGAAGATGGTCATCATCGTGGCGATCTGGTGGTGTATAGCTTCACCAAGCCACTTCCCTTAACCGATGGCGGTGCATTAATGGTGCATCATCCTGATCTGGCGGCTCGACGTTGGAGTCTGCGTCGGTCGAGTTCGCCCGTCCGTATAACTACTTTATTGAAACGCGCGGCGGCGGCACAGGTGCGGCGCTGGTCTCATCAGCCGGTTCATCGATCAGCCCCGGAGACCGCATCATGGATGCCGGCCGGTTATCACTTTGAAACCGTCATGGCGGATGCCGCGATTTCAAATACTGCCTTACGCATGCT
>JBMTVS010000005.1:0-30571 GCA_049451655.1 Kiritimatiellia bacterium
CGGGCTCTTTTTCCGTCGCTGGCTGCATCTGCCCGATGTCCTGGGTGAGCTGGCCTCCGGTATGCTCATCGGCCCGTTCGCGCTCGGCGCCATGGACCTCTCTGGCATTTGCCCCTTATTCCCGCACTCTCGGGAAATCATCAATGTCTCCTAGCCACTGAACGGACTCGCCACCATGGCATCGGTTCTGCTGCTCTTCATAGCCGGACTGGAAACCAACCTGAAGCTTTTCCTGCGTTATTCCGTTGCCGGGGTCGTAGTCGGATTGGGTGGGGTCATAATCGCCTTCGGAGTCGGGGCCTGGTGCGCGGTATTATTCGGCGTGTCCGAGCATATGTTCGATCCGTCGGCCATGTTTCTCGGCGTCATTGCCACGGCGACCTCGGTCGGCATCACCGCCCGCATCCTCGCCGAGCGACGCAAAACCGACTCCCCGGAAGGCGTCACCATCATGGCCGCAGCGGTGCTGGATGACGTGCTCGGTATTGTCCTGCTCGCCATCGTGGTCGGCGTGGCCCAAATGGGCGACGCCTCGGAGCACATTCCCTGGGGCAATATCGGCATCGTCGCGGGCAAGGCCTTCGGCTTCTGGCTGATCTGCAGCGCTATCGGGATCATGATTGCCGGCCGCATCTCAAAACTCCTGAAGCAGGTCAAATCGCCGGCCGCCATGACCTCGCTCGCCTTTGGCATGGCGTTACTGTTGGCAGCCCTCTCAGAAAAGTCCGGCTTGGCCATGATCATCGGCGCCTACATCATGGGCCTCTCCCTCTCCACCACCGACCTCGCCCAATTCCTGCAAGAGCAACTTAAGAGCATGTACGATCTGGTCGTACCGGTATTCTTCTGCGTGATGGGCATGCTGGTCGATTTCGCGGCCATGGGCGAGGTGCTGGTGATGGGCTTGGTCTACACCCTCCTCGCCACGATCTCAAAAGTCCTCGGCTGCGGACTCCCCGCGATGCTGGCCGGGTTCAATTTTCGCGGCGGCCTGCGCGTTGGTCTCGGTATGCTGCCTCGCGGCGAGGTGGCACTGATTATCGCCGGCATGGGACTTTCCCTCGGCATCATCGAGCCGGGTATTTTCGGCGTCTCCATCATGATGACCGTCCTGACCACCCTTATCGCCCCACCTTTGCTCATCGCCATGTTCCGTCATGGCAGCGGCGTCCGCAATGAGCGCGAGGACATCGACCAGAACGAAATCGCGGTCAAACTCAGCTTCCCTTCCGAGGACGTGGCAGAGTTTGTCATGTCGCGCTTGATTCGCGCCTTCCGCCGTGAGGAGTTTTTCGTGCACACCCTGCACGACGTCAACCGCGCCTACCAGGTGCGCAAAGATAAACTAGCTTTCTCATTCACGCAGGAGCGCGGCGACATTCAATTATTGATGACCCCGGCCAGCAACGCCGTCGTCCGCTTCATCGTCCTCGAAGAACTCCTCGCCATGGAAGACGTCTTCGAGTCCTGCAAGAAAATTAACGATATACAGACGATGGGGAGCGATTTGCTGTCAGGGTTGTATCGGTAGTTTACTGCCGCTTCTTCCAGTTGGAAATCCATTCATCATCGCTCGATTCCCCCACCCATAAATCCTTAAAAGCGCGTGAGCCAGCGCTGGAAATGTGGGATTGCCATTGCTTGATCCAATCCTCCCGCAGCCGCTGGTCATTGTCCAACAGTAGGGCCCTGAGTTCATGATGCAGATCGGCGTCCTCCGCAAAAAAGCCACGCTGCGCCATCTCCATGTAACGGCGCACCGATGCCCGGCCTCCGCCCGGGACGCCCTTGCCATCGTCGCGCGCGACATCGCGAAACAGCGCGTAAGCCACCGCGTAGTCGGCGGCATTGCCCAGCAGCATGAAGGGCCGGCGGATGACCATAAACGGGTCCGGTAATTGTTGATGGCGCATCAAGTGATACAAGTGCCGCTGCCGCTCGTAGTTGACCTTCATCGCTCGAACCGAGCCATCGCTCATCGCCGCATTCTCAATCATCGTCGCCCAACCCTCCTGCAGCCACCAGGGTGCGGTCGGCAGACGATCCGTTCCGATACGCACGGCCAAGTCCACTGGCAGAGTTATCGCCGTGGCCTCATGCAAATGAAGATGAGCTATTTCATGCCGAAGCAAACGCCAGGGTGAACGGCTGTGATCGCCGAAGGCGAACCGGTGCGCCGTCCAGACCGGAATATGCAAACGTCCCGACACCAGCTCCGCGATAGCGCCCCCGCTGCGCACGCGGTCGGCAAACTGTACGCCCGGCACATCCTCCGGATCGCGGTACAGCTTCAATTCGAAAACCGGCAAATCATAGGCCGGAAACCAGTCCTTGGTGTATGCGTATAACGCCTCGTTAAATTCAGCCGCGTCGCGCGGCCAGTCGGCATATTCCCAGTAGTTGATACCTCGGCGGATTTCGCGGGACGTGCAGGAAACCAGCAACCCCGCCGCAATCATCAAGAGCAGATAGCGCATCCGCCCACCTCAGGAAGTCCGGGTCGCCGCAGCCACCTTTTCCGCCAACCCCGGATCGCGGTAGCGGTAGCGCCGCCCGGCATAATTTTCGAGGACGAGATCGTCATCGATGTGCCCGACCCGGTAGTCCGGGCTAACCGGCACCTTGCCCCCGCCGCCGGGCGCGTCGATCATATACATGGGCACCGCATAGCCCGTGGTATGACCATGCAACGAGCGAATCAGATCAATCCCGGCCTGTACCGGAGTCCGGAAATGCATCGACCCGGTAATCGCATCGCATTGATGCAGATAATACGGCTTCACCCGGGCCCGCAACTGGGCATGCACCAATTGCCGCATGACCGACGGTTCGTCGTTCACGCCCTTCAATAAAACCATTTGCCCACCCAGCGGAACCCCCGCATCCGCCAACCGACCGCAGGCCGCGACGCTCTCCTCCGACAATTCATCCGGATGAATGACATGTATGCTCATGAACAGCGGATGATACTTTTTCAGCATCCGGCAAAGCGCGGGCGTGATGCGCTGGGGCAGCACGATGGGCACCTTGCTGCCGATGCGAACGAACTCAACGTGTGGAATTCTCTTCAACCTCTGGAGCAGATATTCAATTCGCTCGTCGGACAGAATCAGCGGATCCCCGCCCGAAATCAACACATCGCGAACCTCCGGATGAGCCGCAATATAGGCAAAGGCCTTCTCCCACATGCCGTGATCCGGTAGAAACGTTCCCTGCCCCACCATGCGCGAACGCATGCAGTAGCGGCAGTAGGTGGCGCAAAAATCGGTGACCAGAAATAACACTTTATCCGGATATGTGTGCACCAGTCCCGGCACCGGATTGTGAGCATCCTCGCCGAGCGGGTCGGTATATTCGCCGGGCGAGTGGGTGAACTCGTCCGTTACCGGAATCACCGTCGGACGCAGCGGATGCGTCGCCGCCTCCGGAAACAACCGGCTGGCGTAGTAAGGCGTAATGCCGACCGGCAAGCGGTTCCCCAGTCGCTCCAGCGCCGCGCGTTCGTCATCGCTGAGCTCAAATACGCGTTCGATCGAAGCGAGGTCACGCATGCGATGCTTCAACTGCCAGCGCCAATCCCGCCAGTCGCGCGCGGAGGCACCGGGAAAGAATCGTTTCTTGAAGTCGCGGCTCAGCGCATCCATCAATGCTTCTCCGCCAGCGAGAATTGCTCGCGAGCCAGATCGGCGATAGTTGCGCCAATACTTAATGATGACGTCGCTGCAGGCGAAGGTGCGTTTAATACATGAATCATGTTGCGGGCTCGCTCGATGCGGAAGTCGTCCACCAACGCGCCCTCCGCAGTCAATGCCTGCGCCCGCACCCCCGCCCCGCCCGGCACCAGATCCTCCTCGCGAATCGCAGGCAGCAAACGTTGCAGCGCCTTGACGAATGCGGGCTTGCTAAAGGATCGATGAAACTCGCCCGCCGCGGTCCGCCAATACTTGCCCGCCATCTTCCAGAACCCGCCGAAGCCGGCCATCTCCGCGCTGTCGCGCAACGAGAACGAGGTTCGCGTATAGCCCTCGCGCCGGAAGGCCAGCACCGCGTTCGGACCTGCCTCAACGCCGCCCTTGACCATGCGAGTAAAGTGCACGCCAAGAAACGGGAACCGCGGGTCGGGCACCGGATAAATCAAATCACGCACCAAATGATGCCGATCCGGCACCAGCTCGTAGTATTCGCCACGAAAGGGAATAATTTTCACCCCCGGATCAATCCCGGCCATGCGAGCGATGCGGTCGGACTGCAATCCGGCGCAATTAATGAAATGACGTGCTTCGATTTCATTGCCGTTCGCGCAGGTCACTCGTAGCGAACCGTCGCCGCCCTGAATCGAAGCAACGCGATGACCGGTCAAAACATGGCCGCCGTTTTTCTCGAGATCACGCGCCAACGCCGCACAGACATCCTTGTAATCGATGATTCCGGTCTGCGGCACAAACAACCCCGCGATGCCCGCGCACTCCGGCTCACGCTCGCGAATTTCCTCCGCGGTGATGCGCCGCACGCCGTCCAGGCCATTCGCCCGCCCACGCTCCTCCAGCGTCTGCAGCGCGGGCAACTCCTCCTCGCGGGTCGCCACCACTACCTTCCCGCACACTTCATGCTGCACCGCATGCTCGCGACAGAAATCCAACAGCATGGCATACCCGCGCGTGCAGTTGGTCGCCTTGAGCGAGCCGGGCTTATAGTAAAGACCGGAGTGAATCACCCCGCTGTTATGCCCGGTCTGATGGCGGGCGATGCCGTCCTCCGCCTCCAGCACCGTAACCCGCGTATCAAAACGGCTCAGCAGGGCATGCGCCGTGGCCAGACCGACAATCCCGCCGCCAACGATAATAATGTCCGTAGAGGTGCTCATAAATGCCGCAGTTTCGGGGAGCCGCCCCCTCCTGTCAACTGTCCGACCCGTCAAACCCGTCCGGCGAAAACCCGCATTCGAGGTTCGCCCTGTGCGCGCGCTCCTGCTAGGCTCACTCCCAAACCTATGAACGAAACCATGCTCAGTCAAAGCACCGTATTGGCCACGCCGGAGGATATGTCCACGATTCAGGCCACCGTTTTCGCCGGTCCGGCCACCGACCGCAGCGGCGGCAAGGGCATGACCCAGCTCGCCGCGAACTACCGCGCCATCCTCGAAGCAAAGGCCATCTATTATCCGGTGGCCTACCGTTTCATCCGCGAACTCGGACGCGGCCGGCAGGGCGTGGTCTATCTCGGCCTCCGCCAGGGCGCGCGCGGCTCGGTTACCCGCCACGCCATTAAAGTCTTTGATCCGTCCATTTACCCCAATGCCAAGAAATACTGGACCGACATGGGCCGCATCGCCGTGCAGACCTCCAAGCTGCAGACCGTAAAGAGTCCGAACATCGTCGCTCCGGACATTTACGAGGAGTATAACGGTATCGGCTACCTGCAGATGGAGTCCATCAACGGCGTCGGCCTGCGTTACCTTCTCGACGGTAGCCATCTGGAACTGGCCCGCGCGAACAGCACCGCGGAGGAGTGGAGCAGATTCACGGACGTCATTTTTCGCATCCGCGACGACGGAAAAGTCGCCATTCAACCCGGCGTGGTGGCCTACATCATACGCCGCGTGCTGCGAGCGCTCGAGGGACTGCACGATGCCGGTTACATCCATTGCGACGTCAAGCCCGCCAACATCATGATCAATCGACTCGGATACGTTAAGCTGATCGACTACGGCCGGGCCACCCTCGTAAACGAAAAGGTTACCTTCTTGCTGGGCACCCCCGTCTATATGGCGCCGGAAATGCATGCTCGCGAACCAGCCTTGATCGCTTCCGACCTTTATACCGTGGGTCTCGTTATGCTTGAAATGCTGCGCGGCGAACCTTTGATTAGTGGCAACGCAAAGACCGAGCAGCAATTGCTCGACATGAAGTTGCGCGTCGCCGGGGAGCTTCCTGACCTCTTGCCCGAACACGTCCGTCAAAACGAAGTCTTCGTGGATGTGTTGAGAAGATTTCTTGACCCTGACCCCGCACGCCGTTATGCAAACGCTCAGGAAGCGGAGTCCGGCAAGGAGGGACTACTCGCCGTGCACAAGCAACTCGCCCTCGCCGGCAAGGACACCGAGTACGGCCGCGAGCTGGAAAACTACCTGGCCAAGCTTGAAAATCCGCATACAGGAAGTCTGGATATTTAAAAAAGACTTCGTTATGCTCCGCGCTTTGCTGAATAAATAGAAAAGGAAACATGGATGAACATATTGCACATTTGCGCTAACCCGCGCCCGATTGAAGAGTCGGCCTCCAAGCAACTGGCGGCGGCCTTTATCTCCAAGCTGATTTCCCTGAATCCGGAAGTCACCGTCGAAAACGTCGATCTCTATCAAGAGACACCGCCTTTCCTTTCCTATGATGGCTACCGCCGCTTCTGGATGCCGGTAATCGAGCCCGGCTACGAGCCCAGCAAGAAAGAGGAAATGGCCATCCATTATGCCACCAAGCAGGCGGAAAACTTCCGTCAGGCCGATGTCATTGTATTGACCATGCCCATGTGGAACGGCGGCCCGCCGGCCATCATGAAAGCCTGGCTGGATCAGGTCATTGCCCCCGGCATCGCGTTCGAGCAGGGTGCCGAAGGCATCAAGCCGCTTCACCAGCTCCGTAAGGTCGTGTTGCTGGTCGCTTCCGGTGACGTTTACAAGGAAGGCGACAGCCGCGACGGAATCAGCCCGGTTATTGAAAATGCCTTCGGCTCCATTGGCGTCACCGACATTGCGGTCGCCTGGGCCGATGGTCAAAATGCCGCCGTCTACCCCGACGCCGCAGAACGCAAACAGTTTGCCGTCGAGGCCGCCGAGGAAATCGCCGAAGACCTCGCCGGACAACCCTGAGCAGCAACATTCGCTGATGAAGAAGCCGGGCATCAAGCCCGGCTTTTTTTATTCCGCGACGATTCGTGATCGAAAATAGGTTGGGTTGTGCGGGTCACCAATTCCGCCAACTGCTCAATCTTTCTCCCCGCGAAGGGGGTTTGATCGAATGCCTGCTCCACGCCCAGGCTCGCCATGCCATGCACAATGGCCCAGGCGGAAAGCACCAGGCATTCCGCCCGCTTGCTGGGGCGGCCCCGCTCTCCAAGACACTCCTGAACAACTTCCACCAGGGCATCGAAATTGCGCAGTCCAAGGTTTTCGTCATCCGGCAAGCTTCGATCCGGACGCGCGCCCCGGAAGATTGCCTTGAAATAATGGGGATAAGTCACCGCGAAACGAATATAAGCCATGCCCAGGCCACTCAACCGGTCAGCCGGTTTCTTGTATTTCTTCCGGCGAGCCTGCTCCATTTCCTCGTTCATCAAGCGCAACCCCTCCATCCCCACCGCATGAAGCAAGTCAGCCTTGCCGGCGAAATGATGATAAGGCGCAGCATGCGATACGCCTGCCCGCTTGGCTACCTCCCGCAAGCTGACCGACTCCGGCCCGTGTTCGGCCGCGAGGGTCGCCGCCGCGTCGACCAGCGCCTTGCGTAAATCGCCGTGATGATAGCTTTTTCTTCCACGCACAATGCAACCATGCGGAATAATCTTGACAATGTAAAGATTATTGTTCACGTTGCATTCATGAAGGCAACCATTCTCGCGGCCGGTATCCTGCTGGTCATCGCGACGGCCCGAGCCCAGTCGGTCTACAACCTCGAGGAGTGCCTGGATCGCGGCCTTGCCCAATCGGTAGCCCTGGCGAATGCCCGGCGCGAACAGGAAATCTCAACATTCACCATCCGCCAGATTCGCGGCCAAACCTTGCCCAAGCTAAGCGCCTCCGCCTCCTATGCCCGCCTTGGCGACCCCGTAAATTACCCGCTCGTCGCCGACACGACCATCGATCAGGACCAATACATCGCCTCCGCCACCGCCGAGCAACTCCTCTTCTCCGGCGGCAGCGTTCGGGCCGCCCTGAATGCCGCCCGCTCCTACCGCGAACAGGCGGACGAGGAAGCCGCTCGCGTTGAAGCGCAGTCCCGTCGCGACATCATCCGCGCCTTCTATCTGGTCCTCTTTAGGCGCGAGGCCGCCGAAGTTGCACGCGACTCCGTGCAGTTATTGAGCGACACCGAGACTGAGGCCCGCCTGAAATACGAGACCGGTGTGCTCTCCGAATTCGAATGGCTCAGCGCGCGCGTCCGGCTCGCGAACGAACGCCCCCTCCTTCTCGTCGCCGAAAATGAATTCGCCCTCGCCCGCGCCGCCCTGCGCAACCTCCTCTACCTCGAGGACGATAATTGGAGCCTCGATGGCGCATGGCCGGTCGATGACGTCACGGAGGCTACCTTGCCGGATTTGACCACGCACGCCCGCGCGAACCGCTGGGAACTGCGACAGGCTCGCGTTTTTCTGGATGTGCTGGAAGCGGATATCCGCGTTACCCTCGGCGATTACTTTCCCGAAGTGAAGGCTTTCGCCACCTATCAAGGAAGCGACCCTTCTGAATTGAATCCGCTCGAGGCCGGCTGGGACTGGCAATGGCTGGCCGGACTGCGCCTGAGCTGGAACCTTTGGGACGGGGGCGAGCGCGGCGCATTGCGCGCGGAAAAGGCGATGAAGAAAATCATCGCGGAAGAGGAAATCACCGACCTCGAGCGCGCCATCGACCTTGAGGTCGAAACCGCCTACCGCAATCTAACCCAAGCCAGTCGCGCCCTTGATGGCGCCGATGAAACCATCGTTCTGGCGGAAAAGGCGCTCGATATCGCCCGCCTGCGTCTCGAACGCGGCCTGGGCACCAGCCTCGAGTTAAGCGACCGCAACCTCGAGCTGAATAAATCCCGCATCCAGCGCCTGCAAAGCCTGCTCGCCATACAAAATGCCCTCGCCGACCTCGCTTATGCCTGCGGCGGCGTCATCCCCAACCGGAACCCGCCATGAAACTAAACCTGAAACCCACCACCAACCAGATCATCTGGATACTCATAGGGGTCATGCTCGTTCTTATTATCGTCTCGATGACCTTACGACGTCATGAGGAGATCGTTCCCCCGCCGCCGGAGCCGGTTTACCCGGTCGAGGTCATGACCCTTATCGCACAAGAGAGAAACGACGACCTGCTTCTGCCCGGACGCATCGAACCCTCGCTTCGGACACATCTCCCCGTCGACAAACCCGGGCGCATCACCCGAATTCATGTCGACCGCGGCGCCTCCGTCACCAACGGACAACTCCTGCTCGAGATCGACGATCGCATCTGGAAGGCCTTGCTCGATGCCGCCGAAATTGAATGGCGCGAAGCCAACGATGAAGCCGCACGCTGGAACGACCTCGATCAGGCCGGCGCGGTTTCGGAGAGTGATCTGGATCGAATTCGCAACCGGCTCAACCGTGCCGAAGTCAATCTCCGCGAAGTTAGCGCTCATCTGTCCCAGTGTCGTGTCTTCAGCCCGGCCAACGGCATTATTAATGAGCGATTTGTCGAAGAGGGCGAACACGCACCCGAGGGTAAAACCGTCTTCGAGTTGGTGGTCAATGACCCGGTCACACTGCTGCTCGACGTGCCGGAAAGACAAATCAACCATCTGCAAACCGGACAGTCCCTGGCCTTCACAGTCGCCGCCTCAACCAGCTCAACGACTACCGGCACCGTCACATTTATCGCCGCGGCGGCCCGTCCGGAAAACAACGCTTTCAAAGTTGAAGTACGCGCCGCCAACCCGGACGGCACCCTCAAACCCGGCATGATCGCGGAAGTCCGGATCCCGGAGCGCACTGGCGTCGCGAGTCTGGCGGTGCCACTCGACGCGATCATCCCCCGGCGGGGAGAGTACTTCGTTTTCGTCGCCGCGGACGGACGCGCGGTGCGAAGACTCGTTCGTATCGGCAAGATTCACGGCGCTTCCACGATTATTGAGGACGGCTTGCGCGAGGGTGACGTCGTCATCGTCAAGGGCAACCGCGACCTGGTCGACGGAGCGCTCATACGTATCGCCAACCAGCCATGATTATCAGCAACTACGCCATTAAATTTCGCACTGCGGTATTCGTATTTATCGCAGTGCTGGCCATATCCGGCTACATCGCCTACCGCGAATTGCCACGCGAGGGCGCACCCGACATCACCATCCCCTACGTGTTCGTCACCTCGCTGTACGAGGGTACCGCGCCGGAGGACATTGAGAAACTCGTTACAATTCCGCTCGAGAAACAATTCAGCGATCTTGAAGGCGTCAAGCATGTCACCTCCACTTCGGCCGAAGGCGTTAGCTCGGTGGTCATCGAATATTTTTCCGGCGAGGATATCGACATCGCGTTGCAGAAAGTTCGGGACAAGGTCGACCTCGCCCGACCCGACCTGCCTCGTGACCTCGACGAACCAATCATACAAGCCATCAACTTCAGCACCGACGTGCCCATCTTCATCTTCAGTCTATCCGGCGACGAGGACCTCACCCGACTCAAGACCATCGCCGAGGATTTGCAGGATGCCATCGAGCTTGTTCCCGGCGTTCGCCAGGCCACGATCGCCGGCACCCGCGAGCGCGAGATTCGCGTCGAGCTTGACCTTACTCGCCTGATCGAACGCGATATCACCATCGATGAAGTCATGGATCGGATTGCCGCCGAGAACCGGACCGTATCCGCCGGCAGCATCGAAGCCGCCGGACAGAAATTCCAGGTGCGCGTCCCGGGCGAGTACAAGCTTGCTGGCGCACTCGGCGACATCCTGCTGCGCGAGCAAGCCGGAGCTCCCGTTTATTTGCGGGACGTCGCCACCGTGAGCGACACGTATAAGGATCTCGCTTCCATCTCGCGACTGAACGGCTCTCCCTGTGTCACCTTGCAGGTCAAGAAACGCAACCGCGAAAATACCGTCGCGCTCGTCGATCAGATAAAGACCATTATAGACGCCTTTCCCCTGCCGCCGGGCATCACCGTCACCTATGTGATGGATCAGTCGGAGTACATCAACATGATCGTCGACGAACTCGAGAATAACATTGTATCGGGTTTCGTGCTGGTGGCCCTGGTGCTGGTGGTATTTATGGGCGGGCGCACAAGCTTGATTGTCGCCACCGCGATTCCCCTCTCCATGATGATTGCCTTTGCCGTAATGGTGGTTCGCGGAACGACCTTGAACATGATTGTACTCTTCAGCCTCGTGCTCGCCCTCGGCATGCTGGTCGATAATGCCATCGTCATCGTGGAAAATATATTCCGTCTGCGCAGCCTTGGGCTTAAGCGCATGGAAGCGGCGCGGCAGGGCGCGGCCGAGGTGGCTTGGCCGGTCATCACCTCCACCGCCACCACCTGCCTCGCCTTTGCCCCCCTGCTCTACTGGCCGGATATCATGGGCCAGTTCATGTCATTTCTGCCCCAGACCCTCATCATCACCTTAAGTTCATCGCTGTTCGTCGCTCTCGTGATCAATCCTGCGGTCTGCTCCGCCTTACTCGCCCGGCCGCATACGACCCGCACCTCTGCTGTAGAGGCCGAGCCGGAAAAACCGCATCCCTTTGTCGTCGGCTACGAACGTTTCTTGCGAGGAGCTCTCCGCCATCGCGCCGGCGTGATGACCCTCGGTTTCATGTTCCTGTTTTTCAGTTTCGAGATGTACGCCCATCTGGGCGACGGCGTGGAATTGTTTCCGGAGACCGAACCACGCAATGCGAAGATTAACTTGAGCTATCCGCAAGGCACCCCCATCGAGGTCACCGACGCCGCCATTCGCGAAATCGAAGCGATGCTGCCCGGCTATGACGACATCAAATTCTACCTCGCTACCGTCGGACAAGCCGGCGATGGCCTGATGTCGATGAGTAGTACCGCCTTGCATGCCGGGCAAGTCCACGTCGAATTTGTCCCGTCGGCGGAACGTACCGGCAACACCATCGAACTGGTCGAAGCGCTGCGGGCCGGCTTGCCGGTTCTGGCCGGTGCCGAAATCACCGTCGAGCGCGAGGAAGAAGGCCCGCCCACCGGGGCGCCGGTCAGTATCGAATTGGCCGGGGATAATTTTGAAACGCTGGGTGACTTGGCCGGCGAAATCACCCGGCGCATCGAGACCATTCCCGGCCTGGTCGATGTTCAGGACAATTTGGAGGCCGCCTTGCCCGAATTACAGTTCGAGGTCGATCGCCATCGCGCCGCGCTGCTCGGTCTCGACACCCGTGCCATCGGCCACTTCCTGCGCTCCGTCATCTACGGCATGGAGACCAGCAAGTTTCGCGCGGGCGAAGAGGAGTTCGACATCACGGTACGTCTCCCGCGCGCTGAACGGGACACTCTCGACCTGCTGGAACGCATCTTTATTCCGCTGCGATCCGGTCATGCGGTCCCATTAAGCTCGCTCGGCGAGGTGCGTTACACCGGCGGCAAAGGCTCGATCAACCGCAAGGATCAGAAGCGCGTCATTACCATCAACGGCAACAACCAGGGACGCGGCGTCGACGAACTTATCCGCGAGGTGCAAGCCGCCCTCGCGGATTTGCGTCTGCCGCAAGGCTACTCCATCCGCTATGTCGGCGACACCGAGGAGATGCAGAAGTCCAGCGCATTTCTCAGTCGCGCCTTTCTGATCGCGTTGGGATTGATCATTGTCATCCTCGTCGTTCAGTTTAACTCCGTGTTCCTGCCCCTCATCATCATTTTCTCGGTTGTGCTTTCGATGATTGGCGTCATGTGGGGATTACTGCTCACCGGCATGAAGTTCAGCATCATCATGACCGGGGTCGGGGTGATTAGCCTGGCCGGTATTGTCGTGAACAACGCCATCGTACTGATTGATTGCATCCGGCAAAGGCGCGCGGAGCAATACGACGCCACCGAGGCTGTCGTCATCGCGGGCCGCCTGCGTTTGCGCCCGGTGTTGCTTACCGCCACCACCACCATACTAGGACTCATCCCCATGGCGGTGGGATTAAGCCTTGAAATCCATCAATGGCCGCCCCGCCTTATCGCTGGCGCCGAATCAAGCGACTGGTGGGCCCCCATGGCGGTAGCGGTTATCTTCGGACTCGCCGCCGCCACCGTTCTAACCCTGATTTTGGTTCCCGTCATGTATAGCCTCTTCGACGAACTCGCACAAAAGCTGCGCAGCAAAGCGATCTAAAGGCAAATATCCGGAAGCGACCGGTCCGACATGGCGGTTGCAACCAGCAAACGGTCACTTCCATGCAGGCTTGACCATCACCCTTCATCCTCTCTACATTCTTCAATTCAACGTGATGGACTTCAGGAGATTTTGATTATGTCGATGGATAGCGAAACCAACTCTTCACCTTTTATCTTGCTGTTTGAATTGGAGGGAGCCGCGCTTCCCGCCCGGGAAAAACTGTTTGCTGCCGCGAAGGCCGTGCTGGGTGAGGCAGGTATCGAGCTGAATGAACATGTATTCGCCCGCTATTGTAAATCATCCGCGCCTGCCATGGTCGCCGAACAAGTGGTGAACGCGCTTGGACAAGGCAAGCTCGATCGCGATGCCGCGGACAAAATCATAACGACTTACCTTGCGTCCATGAAGAATGACGGACTCTCGGTGCATACCGCCTTCCACGGGTTGATTGATGAAAGTACAAAGCGAGGCATGAAAGCCGCCGCCTTGAGTGCGCTACCCGAGGATATTGCTCGCAGCGCATTGGCCAAATCCGGGCTCGCCAGCCGGGGTGTGGAGCTCATCCTGTTTCCCGAAGACGAGCGTCATTTTCCCCGCACTGAATGCTGGCTTCGTCACCCGCGCAGCCTGAACAAATCCGCCCGCGCCTGCATCGCCGTTGCCGGCACCCAGGACGCCGGCAAGTCCGCCCTTGCCTCCGGCATGCGCTGTATCGTGGTACCCGACCAGTTTACCTCCCATCAGGACTTCAGCGGCGTGGATGCCGTGCTCGACGGTTCGGAAGACGCCCCGCTGAACGAGCTGCTCGACGCTATTACCTGAACGGCTCACTCGTGACCGACGCCACCCGTCAGGGCCACGCGCCGCCACCCGAGGATTGGAAACCCATCGATCGCCTGATTTCCATCATGGCGACCCTCCGTTCGCCCACTGGTTGCCCGTGGGATCTGAAGCAAACCCTCGCCACCCTCAAGGAACACCTAGTAGAGGAAAGCCACGAAGTCCTCGACGCCATCGACAGCGGCGACCGCAGTAAACTAAAGGAGGAACTCGGCGATCTACTCCTCCAAGTCGTGTTCCAGGCCCAACTCTGTTCCGAAGAAGGCGCTTTCACCTTCGACGATGTCGCCTCCGCGATCAGCGAGAAGCTGATCCGCCGTCATCCCCACGTCTTCGGCGACCTACAGGTAAGCGACGCCGACGAGGTTTTAAAAAACTGGGAAGCCATCAAGAAGTCAGAGAAGAAAGAAGGCCCGCGCGCTACCCTCGAGGGTGTGCCGAAAAGTTTGCCCGCGCTAAGCAAGGCCCACCTCGTGCAAAAACGCGCCGCCCGCGTCGGCTTCGACTGGGAGAACATCCAGGGCGCCATCGACAAGGTTGCTGAGGAAGTCGAGGAAGTGAAAGATGCCGTCGCCCGCGATGACGAAAAAGACATTGGCGAAGAGCTGGGCGACTTGATGTTTGCCTCGGTGAATGTGTGTCGATTCTCCGGCCACAACCCGGAGGAGCTGCTGCAGAAAACCATCGCCAAATTCACCCGCCGTTTCGAATTCGTCGAACAAGCCGTGCATGCCCAAGGCAAAACCATGTCCGATTGCCCGCTCGAGGAACTTGAAAACTTCTGGCAGCAGGCCAAACGCGAGGAGCGTTAACGGCATGGATACCGGCATCCGCATTCCGGCCCGCCGCAAGGCGCAGTATTTTTACGGCGACAACATCGAGGGTTATCACGAAGGACTGACGCACGCAACCGGCGGCGGATCTGGTTATTGGCTCGAAGGTCAGCCGCTCTTTCGCGATTTCATCGTAACGACCGGCAAGAACACCTTCTCGAAGGAACAGGCGAACGGCGCGGATATTTTGCCGCACGGCATCCGGCATCAATACGCAGGCGGAACTTCCGACGAGCTCTCCATCCTCCACCGCCAGCGCGCCCTCGCCATCACATTTTCCAACAAAACCAAGACAAAGCCGTGCATCAACCTGCTCTTCGACGTAGGCGCCGGCGAACAAAAAATCCGTCCGGCCAGCGATGGCTTTGTCATCACCTTCAAACATCATCGCTTCGCCGCCGGGATTTGCGCCACAGTTCCGCTTAAACTGAAAGGCATTGCCACGCATGGCAACCTACGCGGTCCCGCGTTTGAAGCGCTCGATGCCGCACGCGAAGTCACCGTTTACATCGCGTTCGACCGCCAACCAGCCCGCGCGGCCAAAAGAGCGGCCGCCCTTGCCCGTAAAAACGGCCGCGCCGCTCACCGCGTTACCATCGAGGACATCCTCGGCCGCAGCGTCATCGAAACCGGCGATGCCGCCTACGACCGCGCCGTGGCCTGGGCGAAGCTCACCAGCTATTTTCTGGTCACCGAGGAGTTCGGTAAAGGCATATGGGCCGGGCTGCCCTGGTTCAAAAACAATTGGGGTCGCGACACCTTCATCGCCCTCCCCGGCACCTTGCTGGTGACCGGCCTGTTCGACGACGCCCGCGAGGTCATCCTGAATTTCCTGCGCTACCAGGACCGCAACCCTAAGTCGATCAATTACGGTCGTGTCCCCAACCGCGTACAAAGCGCCACCGATATCATCTACAACACCGCCGACGGCACCCCGTGGCTGATCCGCGAACTTTTCGAGTACCTCCAGTACACCGGCGACACCTCGCTCGCCCGCGAAACCTACCCGCAGGTCAAGCTCGCCCTCGACGGCGCAATCAAGAAGCACGTCGACGCCGAAGGATTCCTGACCCACGACGACGCCGACACCTGGATGGACGCCCGCATCGAAGGCAATCTCCCCTGGTCCGCCCGCGGCAACCGCGCCAACGACATTCAAGCCTTGTGGCACAACGCCCTCCTCTCCGGCGAGCGCCTCGCGCAACTCAACCGAGACACCTCTTCGGCCCGCCGCTGGCGAAACCTAGCTGACAAGTTGCGCTCAAACTTTATCCGCCGCTTTTGGAATGCCCGCAAAAAGATTCTCGCCGACCGCATCACGGAAACCAACCGGCGCGACGAGAAGGTACGCCCCAACCAGCTTATGCTGCTTTCCATTCCCATGCTCGAACCGCTACTCGATGAAGCCAAGGCGGAGCAGGTCGTGAAAAACGCGGTCCCGGAATTGCTTTACCCATACGGCATCGCCTCATTGAGTCAGCGTGACCCGTATTTTCATCCTTATCATCACAACGACGAGTGGCATCACTTCGATGCCGCCTATCATAACGGCACTGTCTGGGGCTGGAACGCCGGCTTCACCATCACCGCGCTCTGCCGCACTGGACAACAGGAACTCGCCGCCAAACTGACGAAGAACCTCACCAACCAGATCCTGAATATGGGCTGTCGCGGCTCGATGAGCGAACTTCTCGAAGCCATCCCGCGTACCGGCAACTTCCCGCAACTCTCCGGAACCTGGGCTCAAGCCTGGAGCACCTCCGAATTCGCCCGCAATGCCTTTCAGGATTTTCTCGGCTTCCAGCCCCGCCTGCTCGACGGGGAACTGCACCTTGCCCCGCGCCTGCCTTCCCGCTGGAAAAAAATCAGCGCCGAACTCGCCTTCGGCCACGGTGCAAGCCTTGAGCTCAATTTCCAACGCACCGGCCTCGAATTTTCCCTGTGTATCGAACCGCATTACGAGGGTGAAACGCTAACCCTCTGCCTCGACCTCCACCACGCAGGCTGGCGCTTCGCGCTCGAAGAACCGCTACCCCCAGGCCAGGCGCTTCATATCGAGATCAAGCGTGACACCCTCACCCTAAAGGGATGCCACACCTTCACCGGCGAGAAAATGCCCACGTCCACGCCACTCGACTTCGCCCGGCCAACTTTGCCGGATAATGCCCGCTGCCTGCAGGAAAAACATTTCCTGCAAAAACGCATCGAACAGGGAAACTTTAGGTAAACGAAACATATACGAAGGAAGGCTTGACGTAATGCACAGATTCATTAAAACGCTTTACGTTAAGTCGGGATCAAATCGTACATGTACTTCAGAAAAATTCCCTATCCAGCGAACTTTGATTTCGCTGATCAGGTTCAGCCAGGTAAAACATCCAAAATTGGTCGTGAATCCGTCACGCTGACTGCGCGCAGTTACCAGCAGGACATCTACCGCATCACGGCAACCTCGAAGCGCTGGCCGAAAAATCATTCCATGGCCGGGCTAAAAACGCCCCCCGCCGTGAAAAAATCCACGGCTTTTTCACTCGCACAACCCTTCGGCCTCACCGTTTCATCCCCGGATGGCGAACAGCTGCTCACCTCCCCCGCCGGCCAAACCTTCGGCGTCTGCGGCCAGCGTTCCATCTTTGTGTTCGAGCAAACCCCCGACATGCAGTTCTACGGCATGGGCGAGAAGATGCGCGGCCTCGAACTCTCCGGCATCAAGACCAAGTTCTGGAACACCGACGTCTTCGGCGACTTTAACTGGAAGGAAGTCGAATGGGACCGCCCGGATCCCATGTACGTGGCGATTCCCTACCTGATCATAAAGCGCGGTAATAACTATATCGGCCTCCTGCTCGACAACCCGCACGCTACCTTCATGTCCACCAGCAGTGGCGCCGACATTGGTGGCGGCCAGATGAAGCTCGAAGCCACGGCAAAAAAGGTAATCACCATCGGCGCCGAGAACGGCCAGCCCGACCTTTACATCATCGTTGGTCCCAGCCTGCCCGAACTCACCCGGAAGTTGCAGATGCTGGTCGGCCCAACCCCGCTACCTCCGGCTTGGGCGCTTGGCTATCACCAATGCCGCTGGGGCTACAAATCCGGGGATTGCCTGAATCTGCTCGATCAAAAATTTACCGAGCATGGCATTCCCTGCGACGGCCTCTGGCTGGACATCGATTACATGGACGGCTACCGCGTCTTTACTTTCAATAACGGTCATTTCGCCAAACCGGAAAAGACGCTGAAGGCGCTCAAGAAAAAAGGCCGACGCGTCTTGCCCATCATTGATCCGGGGGTGAAGCACGATCCAAAATACAACGTCTACAAATCCGGCAAAAAAGCCGATGCCTTTTGCCGCAACCCCGCCGGACGAGATTACATCGGTCAGGTCTGGCCCGGCGACACGCTGTTTCCCGATTTCTCCATGCCTCACGCCCGCCACTGGTGGACCAAGTGGGTGAAGGGTTTCGCCGCGCTCGGATTCGGTGGTTGCTGGATTGATATGAACGATCCCTCCACCGGCGACGTGTTGAACGAGGATATGCTCTTCAATCGCGGTCGCCTGCCCCACGACACGCACCACAATCAATACGCCATCGGCATGGCCATGGCCACGCGCGAAGGATTCGAGGCCGCCCACCCCGGCGAACGCGCCTTCCTGCTTAGCCGCTCAGGCAGCACCGGCATGAGCAAATATTCCGCGCTCTGGACCGGCGACAACATGTCGAATTATCACTACCTGCGCAACTGCATCGCGGTCTCGCTCAATCTCGCCCTTTCCGGCGTCCCATTCAACGGACCCGACGTCGGAGGCTTCGGTGGAAATTGCTGGCCCCAGCTTATGCAGGACTGGATGAAAGCATGCTTTCTATTTCCCTTCATGCGCAACCACTCCTGCAGCGGCACCCGCGACCAGGAGCCTTGGGCGTTCGACGCGGAAACGCTGCGCATCACCAAACACTACATTCAGTTGCGCTACCAGCTGCGTCCCTATCTCTATAATTTGTTTGTCCGCCAGGCCGAAACCGGCGAGGCCATTCTGCGCCCGCTGTTCTACGACTTCGCGGATGACCCCGCCCTCCCGCTGGGCTATCTCGACGACACCTTCCTCACCGGCCCCGCCATCCTGCAGGCCCCGGTGCTGAACGAGCACGAGCGCACGCGCGAAGTCACCTTGCCGGGTAGTTGCTCCTGGTTCTCGGTCATGGAAGACAAGTGGTTGGCGGGCGGACAAAAGAAGGTCGTCGCCGTCGGTCACTTGCAAACCCCGGTCTATCTGCGCGAGGGTAGCGTTATCCCCATGACGCCGGAATTACCGGAAACCAACGAATTCAAACCGCGTGACGTCGTATTCCATATCCTGCTCAAGAAAAACTCCACGACCACGGCCGATTACACCTACGCGTTCGACGACGGCCTCACCCATAACTGGCGCGAGGGCAAGCGCAGCGAATTGAACATCACGGCGAAAGTTTGCGACGGCGAGCTTTATATCGAAACCTCCTACGTGACCAAGGGCTACGGCAACAGCGCGGAACAATTCGTTCTCCACGATCAGTTCAAGGCCGTGCACATCAATGGTCGCCCCGCCGCCATCACCCCGGCCAAGCAATTCTTCGCCGGCAGCGATCTTACCGTCTGGCGCGCGGCCTTGGTTTAGATTGTGGATTCGCGCTGGTTGGGTTAGATTCCGCCGCATGTCGGCGAACACACTTATCATCAGCGAGGAGCTTTGATGTTATACGTGGTCATCAGCGGCTTCATCGCTGCCGCCATACTTCCCTTCGCCCGAAAATTATCGGGGGATCGTTCAACCCTTTTGGCGGCTATGCTTCCCTTGGTCATCACCACATGGGCGCTGCTTCAGTTCGAGCAGATCGCTGGTGGCGCGACGATCTCGACCAGCATCGACTGGGTCGCATCGATGGACCTCGCCTTGAGCTTCCGCATGGACGGGCTTTCATTGCTCTTCGTCCTGATGATTTGCGGCATCGGAACGCTCGTTGTGCTGTATACCCATGGCTATCTGCATGGCGATCCTCGGCAGCACCGGTTCGTCATGTACACCCTCATGTTCATGGCCTCCATGGTGGGCGTGGTGCTGGCCGACAACATCATCCTGCTCTTTATCTTCTGGGAACTCACCAGCTTTACCTCCTACCTGCTCATCGGCTTCAACCATCAAGAGGAAGCCTCGCGCAAGGCCGCTCTGCAAGCCTTGCTGGTCACTGGACTCGGCGGACTCTTCCTGCTCGCGGGCCTGCTCTTGATGGGTCAGGTCACCGGCACCTTCACGCTTTCGGAGATGCTGACCCGCACCGATCTCATCACCACGCATTCATATTATCCCGCCATCCTCACTCTCGTGCTCATCGGCGCGTTCACCAAATCCGCCCAAGTGCCTTTTCACTTCTGGCTGCCCAACGCCATGCAAGCCCCCACCCCGGCCAGCGCCTATCTCCATTCCTCGACCATGGTCAAGGCAGGCGTCTATCTGCTGGCCCGCCTCCAACCCGCGCTTGGCGGAACGGAAGCTTGGACCTTTTGGGTCACCGGCATCGGTGCCGCGACGCTGCTGACCGGCGCGCTCATGGCCACTGGACAGGTCTACTTGAAACGCCTGCTCGCCTACACCACGGTCGCCGCGCTCGGCGGCATGGTCATGCTCATCGGCCTTGGCACGCCCGCCGCCGCGAAAGCCGTTTCGGTGTTTATCCTCGCCCATGCACTCTACAAAGCCGCTCTCTTCCTCGTCGCTGGCGCCATCGATCACGAAACCGGCGAGAAGAATGTCAGCAAACTTGGCGGCTTGAAAAAAGCCATGCCCCTAACCGCGGCCGCCGCGCTCATCGCCGCACTATCGATGGCCGGTATTCCTCTGGCTTTTGGCTTTATCGCCAAGGAACTGATGTACGCCGCGCTGCTTCACCCCGCCATCACCGCACTCGCCGTGGCAGCCAGCGCTTGTTTCGTACTCGTTGCATTTCAAGTCGGCATCCGCCCGTTTTTTGCCTCACCGCAACCCACGCCCAAACAGCCGCACGAAGCCCCCTGGACCATGCTGCTCGGCCCGGTATTGCTCGGCGGCTTGACCTTGTTCGGCGGCCTGCTTCCGGGACGCTTCGGCGACGCCCTCGCCGGGTCGGTGGCGTCCGCTATCCTCGGTCATGGCGCGGATATTCACCTCCATCTCTGGCACGGCTTCAACCGTGAACTGATCCTCAGTATCGTCACCCTGGCCGCGGGGGTGGTGATTATCATCGCCGCCTCGCCGGTCCGCCGCTTTGGTGCACGCTTTGCCAAAGCCGCCTCGATTTTCGGACCTGACCGCGGCTATCAGCGCACCCTGAACGGCCTGTTGGGCCTCGCGAAATGGCAATCGAAATACCTGCAGAGCGGATCCCTGCGCCGTTACCTGCAAATCATCATCATCACCACCTGGGCTCTTTTCGTCATCGGTTTCAATCGCGCCGGATTTGCCTTCAACTTCGACCAGCTCACGCCGATTCCCATGCCGCAGTTGGCGTTGAGCATTCTGATCGTTATCGCCGCGCTGGCCGCCACGCTCACCAATTCCCGCCTCGGCGCAGTGGCCGCCATGGGGGTGGTCGGTTTTTCCGTAGCCTTGTTTTTCATTCAATATGGCGCACCCGATCTCGCCATGACCCAACTCGTGGTGGAAACCTTGAGCGTGGTTTTGCTCGTCTCCGCTTTCTACTACCTGCCCCCCATTTCGGTGCGTTCCGACCGCGGGGTCCACATCCGCGACGCCATCCTTGCTTTGTTGGCGGGTTCGGTCGTCACCGTAATGATTCTCATCGCGCAAGGCCTCCAACTCAGCCCGCCGGTTTCCTCGTATTACGCTGAAACCAGCGTCCCGCTCGCCCACGGACGCAACATCGTGAACGTCATCCTCGTCGACTACCGGGGCCTCGACACCCTCGGCGAAATCACCGTGCTTGCCGTGGCCGGCATCGGCTCGCTCGCGCTTCTGCGTCTGCGCGCGAAAGCGAAAGGAGATAAGTCATGAGGTCGCTCATCCTGCGTCGCTCCACGCGCTACCTGTTTCCGGTGATCATGCTGTTCTCGGTCTACGTCCTGTTCCGCGGCCACAACGAACCCGGCGGCGGCTTTGTAGGCGGACTCGCCGCGGCGGCCGCCTACACGTTATTCGCCCTCGCCTACGACGTTACCACCGCTCGCAGTTTGTTGCGCTTCGACAGCCGTTCCATCATCGGCGCCGGCCTGCTGATCTCGCTCTTAAGCGGCTTGTTCTCATTCCTCTCCGCGCAACCCTTCATGACCTCGGCCTGGGCCAAGCTCAACCTCGGACCCAGCATCAAAATCAACCTCAGCACCCCGCTCTTCTTCGATATCGGCGTTTATCTCGTGGTGCTAGGCGTCACCGCGACCATTATCCTCGCCCTCGCCGACACCTCGCAACAGCCGGGAGACGATTGATGGAACTGGTGCTGGCCATCGTTATTGGTGCCCTCTACGCCGCCGGGCTGTATCTCATGATGCGACGCAGCCTGCCCAAATTTATTATCGGGCTCACCCTGCTTAGCCACGGCGCCAACCTGCTTATCTTCACCGCGGCCGGTTTATCGCGCGGTCGGCCGCCCGTGGTGCCGGAAGGACTCGAAGCCCCTACCACGCTGATCGCCGACCCGCTCCCGCAAGCCCTCATCTTGACGGCTATCGTCATAAGTTTCGCCCTGCTTGCCTTCGCAGTGGTGCTGCTTTTGCGAACGCACCAGGAATTCGACACCGATGACATGGACAAGCTGCGAGGCACCGACGCGTGAACCTCCTGCTCTCCATTCCCATTGTTCTGCCGTTGCTGGCCGCCATCCTCTGCATACTCGGCCGCCGCAATCTCGCCCGCCAGCGTCTCATCTCCATCACGGCCGGCGCGCTCAACCTCGCGCTGGCGACTTTCCTGCTCGTCGAAATCCGCTCGGGTGGCATCCTCGCCTTGCAAGTCGGAAGCTGGCCCGCGCCTTACGGCATCACGCTGGTCGCGGATCTGTTCAGCGCCATCATGCTGATAATGTCCGGACTCATCGGCCTCGTCGCCGCCGTTTATGGGTTAAGCATGATGGACGCTGAGCGCGAGAAACATCAGTACCACGTTTTCTTCAACGTCCTGCTCATGGGTGTCAACGGCGCCTTTCTCACCGGCGACCTCTTCAATCTCTACGTCTGGTTCGAGACCATGCTTATGGCCTCTTTCGTTCTGCTCTCGCTGGGCGGCGAGCGACCGCAACTCGAAGGTTCCATCAAGTACCTCGCGATGAACTTTCTGTCCTCGGCACTGTTCCTTGCCGGTGTCGGAATACTCTATGGCATCACCGGAACACTCAACATGGCTGACCTCGCGCTTATTATCCGGGGCAGTGAACATAGCGACATCATCAACGCGGTAAGCATCATGTTCCTCATCGCCTTCGGCATCAAAGCCGCGGCCTTCCCGCTCTTCTTCTGGCTGCCCGCCTCCTACCACACCCCGCCCAGTCCGGTGTCGGCGCTGTTCGCGGGACTGCTCACAAAAGTCGGTGTTTACGCGTTGATAAGGATGTTCACCCTTGTTTTCATGCAGGACGAAAGTTTCACCCACCGCATCCTGCTCATCATGGCCGGCTTTACCATGGTCACCGGCGTACTTGGCGCCGCCGCGCAAATGGAATTCCGCCGCCTGCTCTCCTTTCACATCGTCAGCCAGATTGGCTACATGATCATGGGGCTAGGCCTCTTCACCGCTGCCACCCTCGCCGGGTCGATGCTCTACATCGTTCACAATATCATCGCGAAAACGAACCTCTTCCTCATTGCCGGCGCGGTCGCGCACAAGACCGGCACCAACGACTTGAAGCGCCTCGGCGGTTTGCTAAACGTTTATCCCGGACTCGCCATTCTCTTTCTCGTCGCCGCCATGGCCCTCGCCGGCCTTCCGCCCCTCTCCGGATTTTTCGCCAAGCTTTCGCTGGTCCTGCCGGGTTTCGCGCAGGGACAATTCCTCATCATTGGCGTGGCCATGGGCGTGGGCCTGCTCACCCTCTTTTCGATGACCAAGATCTGGAATGAAGTATTCTGGAAACCCCGTCCGGAGAGCGGGCAAGGTGCAGCGCCCGACCTCCAACCCTGGACCACCCGCGAGCGTTGGACCCTGCTCGCCCCCATCGTTCTGCTCGCCGCTGGCAGCGCGGCCCTCGGACTTTTTGCCGGGCCAGTGTACGACCTGTTTCTAGAGGCAGGGGAACAATTAAAGTCGGGCGCCGCCTACATCGAGGCCGTCAATCCGGTTGTCGGGAGGGATCACTGACCATGTTCCTTTACAACATCCTGCTCGCCCTGCTCTGGGCTATGATGACCGGTGGCATTAGCCTGATCAACCTGCTGGTAGGCTTCTTTGTTGGTTACTTGATTCTTGGCTCGATACACGGAACTAGCGGAACATCCTCCTACTTCACGAAGGTGCCGCAAACCATCCGCTTCATCCTATACTTCATCCTCGAACTGCTTATTTCCAGCGTGCGGGTCGCCTATGACGTGGTAACCCCGACCTACTACATGAAGCCAGGGATCATTGCGATTCCCATGGATGCCAAAACCGACATCGAAATCACCATGCTCGCCAACCTCATCACCCTTACCCCTGGCACCCTCAGCCTCGATGTTTCCTTCGATCGCAAAACGCTTTATATTCACTCGATGTTCGTAAGTGATCCCGAAAAAGTCCGCCGTGAAACCAAGGATATGGAGCGTAGACTTCTGGCGGTGATGCGATGAGCGAATTGCTTGAGCTCTTCTGCCGGATTTCCATTGTGCTGCTCACGGCATCCATGGCCTTATCCATGATCCGCGTGCTGCGCGGTCCCTCGCTGCCGGATCGCATCATCGCCCTCGATTTAATCGCCTCGGTGGTGGTAGGTATCCTGTCCGTTCATGCTATTCGCACCAACGAATACGTCTACCTCACCGCCGGCATAGCCCTTGCCTTGATCGCCTTCATTGGCACGGTCGCGTTGGCCCTTTTTATCAGCCGGGGGGAGCCGCATTGAAAGATTTCTTTATCGCCTTTTTCATGATGAGCGGGAGCATCTTCATGTTGCTGTCCGCCATCGGCATTGTCCGTATGCCTGATCTCTTCACCCGCATGCACGCCGCCACCAAAGTCGGCACCGTTGGCATCATCTGCATCGTCACCGCGGTCGCTCTTTACTTCGAGGAAATGAAAGTGGTCGCCCCGGCCATCCTCATCATCCTCTTCTTCCTCGCCACCGCCCCTGTAGCCGCCCACATGATCGGCCGCGCCGCCTACCTATTCGGCATCCCGCTCTGGCGCGGGACGGTAATCGATGAATGGCGAGGGAAAACCGGGATTATTGTGAAACAGGAAGTCATCGAAAATAACCAAGGAGACAAACATGATTCGTGAAGCCATCGCCAAGCTCGTTGAAGGGAAACCCATCACCGGCCACGAAGCTCTGCTTACTATGCGGCAAATCATGGGCGGCGAAGCTACCCCGGCGCAGATTGCCGCCTATCTGGTCGCGCTTCGTATGGTCGGCGAGACGCCTGAAGTCATCGCCGGTAGCGCCAACGCCATGCGTGAGCATTTCACCGTGGTCGAGCCGCACGCCGATGTGGTGGTTGACACCTGCGGCACCGGAGGTGATGGCGCACATACGTTTAATATTTCCACCACGGTAGCTTTGGTCGTAGCGGGTGCCGGCATTACAGTGGCCAAGCATGGCAACCGCAGCGTTTCCAGCAAAAGCGGCAGCGCCGACGTGCTCGAAGCGCTCGGAGTGAATCTGGCCGTCGCGCCGGACGTGATGTCCGCCTGCATGAAGGAGATCGGCATCGCCTTCCTCTTCGCGCCTGCCCTGCATCCCGCCATGAAGCATGCCATCGGACCGCGCCGCGAAATCGGGGTACGCAGCATCTTCAACATCCTCGGTCCGCTCTCCAACCCCGCCAACGCCCGCTACGGCATGCTAGGCGTCTATAGTCGTTCGCTGGTGCCGGTGCTTGCCGAAGCCGCTGCCGAGCTTGGGGCCCGGCATCTTTTCATCGTGCATGGCCATGACGGACTCGACGAAGTCACGCTTACCGCCCCCAGCGAAGTAGCCGAGGTCAAGGACGGTCAGACCAACGTCATGACCCTCAACCCCGCCGACTATGGTCTCGCCCTCTGCCAGCCCGCCGATCTCGCCGGCGGCGACCCCGCCCACAACGCGACCATCATTAAATCCATCTTGAGTGGCGAGTTGAAAGGTCCGCCCCGCGACATTGTCCTCCTCAACGCCGCCCTCGCCATCGTCGCCGGCCAAAAAGCTGCCTCCATCCAGGAAGGCATCACCCTCGCCGCCCAATCCATCGACTCCGGCGCCGCGATGCAGAAGCTGGAGCAACTGATTCAGAAAACTAATGCATCATGACACCCTCGCCGACTTCTCCCACCTCACGCCTGACCACGTCATCGCGCAGGTCGAGGAGGCGTTGGGCGTGCGGTGTACGAACCTCTGCCGTCAGCTAAACTCCTACATCAATCGCGTCTACGAGGTTCAGGCGGAGGATGGCGCTTGGTTCATTATCAAGTTCTACCGGCCCGGTCGCTGGTCGCGCGAGGCGTTGCTTGATGAACTGACCTTTCTGCGGCAACTCAAAGAGGCGGAGGTTCCCGTGGTCGCGCCGCTGTTCGACCATAATGATGGTCTGCTCGAGGATGCGCATGGTGTGTTCTATACTATTTTCCCGAAAATCGGCGGACGTCCACTCGTCGAGCCGCCGCGCGAGCGATGGATAGAACTGGGACGTCTCCTCGCCCGCGTTCATCAGGTCGGCGAAACCGCGACCCCGCGCGATCGCATCCGTCTGCATCCGGAGCACGCCACCGTCGAGCACGTTCAAGCCATCCTCGACACCCCCTTCCCGTACGAAAGCCTGTGGGAGGATTATGCGAATATCGCCGATGAATTGATCGACCTCATCACCCCCGCCTTCGCGAACCTCAACCTCATCCGTATCCACGCCGACTGCCATGCCCAGAATCTACTCGACCGCCCCGGCGAGGCGTTGCGCCTGATCGACTTTGACGACATGGCCACCGGCCCCGCCATTCAGGACATCTGGATGCTTCTGCCCGACCGCCCCGAGCGTTGCCGCGCTGAACTAGATCTCATCATCAGCGGTTACGAAACATTTCGCGCCTTTCCCTATCACGAACTCAAAATCATCGAGGCCCTCCGCGCCATGCGATTTATTCACTATACCGCCTGGTGCGCCCGGCAAAACGACGACGGCGGCTTCAACCGCCTCGCCCCCGACTGGGGCAACGCTGCCTACTGGAAAAAAGAAATCGACGACCTCCGCAAGCAAATCACCGAAATCGAAAAGTCGTCCTAGATCATCAGTATAATCCACCGCATGGGCGCTGTGCATGCAGGTTTAAACGTCACGAATTGGTGTGCGCAATTAATCGAGCGTTTAGTGAACGTCGTCTTCCGTGACAAGCATCCTGCGGGACTTGGAACCATCGAGCACTTCGCGCACTTTATTAGCGATGGTGCCGATTGAGAAGGGCTTCTGCATGTAGTTGATGTCAGAGTCAAGAACGCCGCGGCTAATGTTGGCATTGGCGGTGTAGCCGGACATATAAAGCACTTTAAGACCGGGGCGCGTTTCCGAAAGCGTATCGTAAAGTACGCGGCCATTCATCCCCGGCATGACGACATCGGTAACCAGCATATCAATTTTACCTTCAAACTTTTCGGCTGTGTTTAAAGCCTCGCGCGGCTCACAAGCCGCCAACACCGTATACCCGGCGTCGCGCAGCGTCTCCTGAATCAGTTCCAGCACCAGTTTCTCATCCTCGACCAGCAGAATGGTCTCTTGACCGCGCTCGGTTCGGCCAGCGGAAGGGTCAAACACCGGCTCGGGCAGCTTTTCACGGGTCCTGGGGAAGAAAATCTCGAAGGTAGTGCCGACGCCAAGCTCGCTCTTGACGTTGATAAATCCTTTGTTTTGCTTCACTACACCATAAACGGAGGCCAACCCCAGTCCCGTGCCGCGTCCGACTTCCTTGGTGGTGTAGAAGGGTTCGAAAATGTGACGCAGTTGATCGCGCGACATACCGGCGCCGGTGTCGGATATACTGACCATTACATAATCACCGGGGGAAGCCTCCGGTATGGACGAAGCCAGATCTTCATCAACCTGAACATTGGCGGTTTCGATGATGATGCGCCCGACATCGGGCATGGCGTCGCGCGCGTTGAGTGCGAGGTTGACCAGAACGCGGTCGAATTGAGATGCGTCGGTGAGCACATTCCACAGCTCGTGACCCGGGCGCCATTCAAGATCGATATCCTCGCCCAGCATGTTCTTAATCATCTTCAACATGTGGGCAATGGTGGAGTTCATATTCAGGACTTCGGGCAGCAGGGTTTGCTTGCGGGCGAAGGCCATGAGTTGCGATGTTAGTTGAGCGGAGTGACGGGCTGCCTTGCGAATTTCGCCGAGGTAGCCACGCAAACGCGGACGTCCCACCGCCTCCTTCTCCGCCATTTCGGCGAATCCCAGCACAGCTTGCAGCTTGTTGTTGTAATCGTGGGCAATGCCGCCGGCCAACCAACCCACCGCTTCCATTTTCTGGGCCTGACGTAACTGGTCCTCAAGTCGCTTCTGGTTGGTGATATCGTGAATAATTTCGTACTGCAGGCAACGTCCGTCGAGCGTGATGGCATCACTATAGACTTCGACATCGCGTACGATTCCGCCCTTGGCTTTGTGCCGGGCGGACATGGCTTCTCCCGGGCGTGAGGGCAAGACCGGCTCGTCCCCGGTATTATCATCTGCCGCGTTTTCGGGCGCGGCCTTCAGCTCGCCGGCATGGCGTCCGCGCAAATCATGGCGGGCAATGCCGTAAAATTCCGTGGCGGCATGATTGGCATCCACAATGCTCCAGGTCACTGGATCCACCAGTAACATGACCGTCTTATTGTTTTCAAACAGGGTCCGGTGCCGCTCCTCGCTCTCACGAACCATGCGGTCGATGCGGTCGCGCTGCAGGCGTACCGACATCATTCTGCCGAAAAACATGGTGAGCACGGGATACAAGACGATCACTGGCACCCAGGTCTTTTCCAGCACATTCAAAGCCTCATCGAACGGCATCAGATAAAACAGGTTCAGAATGGCGGCATGAACGATAAGCCCAAAAAGATAAAGCTCGAACCACGATAGATCGGCCAACCGCTGACGGCGCCATCCGCGCCACAAGATGCCGATCAATCCGGAGGCCAGGATGATTGCCGTGCCCGTGGGGGCGCCCGGTCCGGGCTGCAACCACGCGAACCCGCCGGTGAGCGACATGGCGATGAGCGTGGGGACGGGTCCCAGAAATAAGCCGGATCCAGCCAGCAGAATGGATCGCGAGTCAAATTTGACGCCGCTTTCCGGCTCATAGGAGAGCAACATGATGGACAGCCCGATCGCACCGACCACCAATCCCAGAAAAGCCTTCACCCAAAGAGGCGAATCCTCTTTTTCATACACCTTGATGAGGCTGTAGGCATAGGCCAGCGTCATCAAAAGCGCGGCATTATTGATCAACAAAACGAAAACTGAATCAGACATTTATGTCCCTGAATCCACATCAAAAAAGAAGGTCATTACTGAAACATACCCAATGAACACCTTCAGGTACAGTTTTACATCCTTATGTTGAAAGGGGCTGGTCAGTAATTGCGTCATCACTATCCCATGATTGCTCATGCCCGCCTCTAGTCAAAGCATCCGGATTGAATCGATTAAACCGCGCTATTAAAGCTAAGGCCACCCACCCGCCTTGAATGAACCAAATCAAAAGTTCGCCTTTGGGCGATGAGTCGAATAGGGTTTCGACGTGCTCAAATCACGCGTTTCATTTTTTGTTTTTATGCTGGCGTCTTCCATGTGTTGGTCGTCGGCGGGTCAGGCTGGCGACGCCACCATCACCCTGCAGCGACCCGGAACCTCCCCGGTTGAATTTACCATCGCAGACCTTACCGGCATATTCAGGGTCAATACGATCACCCTGGAGGATCCCGTGGTCGGCGAGACCCTGTCCTATCGCGGCATCGCCATGCGCGAGTTAATGGAGCATGTATACGGCAACGAGTGGCATACACTTGAAGAATTATTGATTACCTGCACGGATGGTTATCAGCCCTCACTTCCAGTCAGTGAACTCAACCTGCGCGACGCTTTCCTCGTCTTTGAGCGGGCGGATGGCGGGCCCTTTTCATTTATTAAGAAGTCGGTAAACGTTCCGCTCGGGCCATTTTATCTGATTTGGGAAGACGGGAGGAAATCAGACGTGGGCGTCTGGTCCTATCAAATGACCGGTATGGAGCCGATTTCCTTTAAGCAGCGTTTCCCTAAAATTGCCCCGCCGGATGAGTCGGGTGAGGTCGTGATGAAAGGTTTCAATCATTTTCGCCATCACTGCATCACGTGCCACAAGATCAATGGTCAGGGCGGAGACCTTTCCGTTGAATTGAATTATCCGGTCAGCGTAACCGAGTACTGGAAGCCAGAATATCTGACGCGCTGGCTGAATGATCCCTCATCCGTCCGGCACGGTACCCGCATGCCCCCGGTAGCGCCGGGGGATCCAAACCGTGAAGAGCGCATCGCTGAAGTCGTGGCGTACCTGCAGGCGATGGCCCACAGGAAAATCAATCCAGCCGATTAAGAGCACGCCGCGATTTTCGCCAGCAACGACATACACCTTCCCGGAATCCAACCCCAAAGACCCATCCTCAAATCTACACACATA
>JBMTVS010000006.1:0-28585 GCA_049451655.1 Kiritimatiellia bacterium
CGAGCTCGACGTCCTTGATACCGGCGAAGGCGATGCCTGCATCGCCAAGCTTCCAGAGGGGTTGGTCGTGCTGGTGCGCGGCATGGTGACGCCCGGCGACCGGGTGCGTGCGGCCATTACCAAGATTAAGAAGAACTACCTCGAGACGCGTCTGGTCGAGGTGCTTAAACCTTCGGCAGACCGGGTGCGGCCGGTCTGCGCGCATTACGGGGTGTGCGGCGGGTGCAAGTGGCAGCATGTCGATTATGCGCGCCAGCTCGAATTCAAGCGCAAGGTGGTGGAGGACGCGCTGCGTCATCTCGGCGGGTTCGACATCGCGGTGCCGCCGACCCTGCCTTCGGAGCAGGCCTATCATTACCGCAACAAGATCGACATGACGTTCTCGAACGAGCGATTCATTCTCGACGAGGAACTTGGACTTCATCCGGATGAACGGATGAAGCCGTCGGATTTCTCGCTTGGGTTCCACCGGCGCGGGTGCTTCAACAAAATTATTGATATCGACAACTGCCACATCGCGAGTGAGCGGACGAATCGGGCCGTGCAGCTCACGCGTGACTTTTTCCTGCAAAATCGCCGTCCCGCCTATTCCACGTTCACGCATACGGGGCAGTTGCGCAATCTGATGGTGCGTCATGCGGGCAGCACGGATGAGTTGATGGTGAACTTGATCACCTCCACGTATGAGCCGGAGCTCATGAAGGATTATACGGCGTGGATGCTGGGTGGTTTAGGCGAAGGGTTGACCACGCTGGTGAACAGCACGACGTCGCGCAAGAACCTGGTTGCCTACGGCGAGGAGCATCACGTGCTGCACGGGCCGGGCGCGATTCGCGAGGTGCTGGACGGGCTGACCTTTTTGATTTCGCCGAATTCGTTTTTCCAGACCAACAGCGCGCAGGCGTTGCGGTTGTATCGCACGGCGGAGACGATGGCAGGGGTGGGGGATGGCGATGTATTATACGACCTCTACTGCGGCACCGGTTCCATCACGCTTTTCGTCGGACGCAAGGCCCGCGCGGCGTATGGGTTTGAGCTGGAGCCGGCGGCGGTGGCGGATGCCAAGCAGAATGCGGAGCGCAATGGTTTGCATCATGCGCATTTTATTGCCACCGATATGAAGCATCTGCGCGAGGCCATGCAGGGCACGGGTGAGCAGCCGGATGTCATTATCACCGATCCACCTCGCGCGGGAATGCACGAGAAGGCGGTGGAAACCATGCTGGAGTTGGCACCACGCAGAATCATCTACGTGAGCTGTCATCCCGGCAGTCTCGCGCGCGATGCTAAGATGCTGTGTGAGAGCGGGCAGTACCGTTTAGTTGAAGTTCAGCCTGTGGATCTTTTCCCGCAGACCTTTCATGTCGAGACGGTGGCACGGCTGGAGAGAGTCGCGGGCTGAAGTCGCACGAAGACGTTACGACGTTTTTAGTGTTGGTTCATGTATGCGAAATCTGGAGGGCTCCGCTCCGTCGGAGCCGTGAGCGTGATGAGGAAAATGATTGGAGGCGAAGCTCAGTCTTTTCGCAACCGCGCCCGCGCACTGGCGCGGATGATCTCGAGCGGGGGTAGACCGAGGCGGGCTTGGACTTCCGGGCTCCAGTTGCGGTTTTGAACGAATTCACGCCAGGTGGTCTCAGCGATGTTTTCCAGTTCATCGGCACCGGCTTGATCGCCGCTCATGCCTGCGATGGCGGCGCGGTAAAAGGCGGATTCAACCATGGCAAAGACTTGTGCACTAGAGCGTTCGCTTTCGGAGCGGGATAGAATCTCGAGCACGAAACGCTGTGCATCAACATCGGCAGGAATGTCCGGCGAAAAGATCTTAAGCTCGGCGAGGCAGTTTTCCGCTTCATCGAAGCGACCGTAAAGGAAGGCATAAAACACCGCCTCGCGCAGGAAGAAGCGATAGGCGGAATCGAGTCCGACCGGATCCTCGCGGGCGGCGAGGTAGCGTTGGAAGGTGGCGCGAACCCGGGGCAAATGATCGAGCTCGGGGGTAAGGATGAAATCCGCTTCACCTGGCAGACGGAATAAACGTCCGTGCCGCATACTATCACTCATCGATTGATAAAGCATGCGCTCGGCGAACGTGATATCGATGCCGGTGGCGACCTCGCGGCTTTTTTGCGCCCAATAAATGGCATGGGTGGCCGGGAGGCGCCAGTCGAGCGGGCCGTAGGTGGATTCGATGGTGTTGATGCGGGCGGGGTCGAGATTGTAGTCGTCTTGCATCCGGCGAAGAAGCTCGGGGTCGCGCTCGATGGCCGTGAAATCTGGTCGTCCACCGGGAAAGAGCGTCTCCATTTCCTCCGCCCATGCGCGTTTGTAAAACCGGTGGGCATCGTCGGTATTGCCGCCGAGCTTGTGCTGGAAGATCCAGCCGAGTTCGAAGAGCAGTCCGGGTTCGCCGGGGTTGTAGCGCAGGCCTTCGTCCCGCAGCATGCTGAAGCCATGCCGCACCCATCGCCAGCGGCTTTCCGGGTCGTCAAACAACACGCTTATGTTGTAGGCCAGATTCCAGGCGTGATAGGCCCAGACCTGGGTGAAGCGCGGTTCCAGTTTGGTGATCCAGTCGGCGAGTTGCACGAGCTCGAAGTATTTGCCCTCCTCCTGCAAGCGCGAGGAACGAAGCCAGAGCAGGTCCGCAACAATTCCGCGAAACCCGCCGAAAGCGACGGTGGTAAAAACGACCAGTGGCGGCGCATTGACCAGCGGGTCGGCCTGGGTAATGCCATAGTCGCGTCGTTGATCGACCAGTCGCCGGTTCATAAAGCCACCGAGCGCGAAGCCAGCGATGATGATTAAAAGCAGAATGACGGGGTGGCGGTTCATGGGGTTAGACCGTCGTGACGTGTTTTAGGGCTGGAACGGTCGCCGGTGAATTTAGGATTTTAGATTTTGGATTGGATCGGATTGTAGGGCGGGAAGTTTTCGAAGACTCAACCGCGCCCGCCCTACAATTTGTTGTGAGGAGCGTGGGCATGGTTACAGGGCGGGCAGCGCCAATTCGCGGCGGCGGAGGGCGGCGGCGGCCAGGGCGCCTATGAAGAGGGAGTAGACGAATCCCTGGACGAGTAGTCCGCGCAGGGTCCAGGCGATATCGATGAGATAGCCCTCCGAGAGCGCGCTGAGCGCGCTTTGGTTGGCGAGCGGAGCGAGGAAGAGGGCGAGTGCCTTGAAGAGATAAGCGATGGGGATGAAAAGGATTTGTTGCAAGCTCATCGCTCCATTTTCCTCTTCGCATTCCGGTCCGTGCACATGGCCGGGTTCATCGTGGCCGTGGCTGTGGGTTTCGATGACGATGCCCTCGCTGGCTATCTTTTGAATGTTGCCACCCATACTGACCAGCAGGAGCAGCGTGAGCGAAACAAAGGTTGCGACCGGAAGTGAGAAAAGGCATCCGGCAGTAACGCCAAGCGCCCCAATGAAAGCGAGTTGACCGAAAATAACCAACAGGGCGCGGAGGTAGTTACCCGCAAAACCGCCACGTGGCACAAGGAGGTCGAGTCCGTCGACGGGATCAAAGATCAGCGCGGTGCTGTTCGCCTCGTCGCGGGTAAAGGTCAGGGTCAACGGTAGGCCGGCCCAGCTTTTGTCCATCGTGAATGTAACTTCATTCTGCATGTGCGGATTTGCCATGATTTCCATCTCGCGCAGTTTGTCGATTCCTTCGGCCTGAAGTTGCCAGCGTCCCTTCACCGGGGCTTGGCCGACAAACGATGAGGCGAAGCGATATTGAAGGATGATGTTTTCGTCGCGGGTCAGGTTTTCGAGCGGGGAGAAACTCCAGCTCAACTGTCCCGCGCCGGATAACGTATTGGCGCGGGCTTGACGACGCTGGGTGAAGGTGCGGACGGCCTCGGCGTAGCTTACGTTGTCCGGCAGGGCATGCTCGCGCATGTGCTCTGCTAAATCTTCGATCCCCCCGGCGCGATAATCCGGCACCAGTGGTTTTACTACTTCGCGCGCGGCGAGCAGGGCGGTGATTTCCTCGCGCTCCGCGCTGCCTAATGTCGCGTCCTGTCGAAGCGTCCATTGCAGCATGATCAAGGTGACGACGCCGCAGAAGGTGAGCAGCGCGGCGTTTAGCATGAGTAATCCGGTCCACTTGCCCAGCCAGAGCTGCCAGGCGGAAACGGGCTTGGTGACCATCATCTGAACGGTTTTGTCGCGCACCTCGAGCGCCACCGATGCGCTGCCCGCCCACAAGGTGGTGAGGGCCAGGATGAAGGTGGCGAAGCCGAGGGTGTAGGAAAGCAGCACTTGCAGGTGGCCGCCGGGCGTGCCGTCGCCCTTGATGGTCAAGGGCAGTCCGATCATAACCACCGCCAGCAGCGCGATAAGGCAAATCACCATCCGGGAGCGGATGGCATTGCGTAACGCGACCATGGCTATGGCGAAAACTTGCGACATCAGTTTTCTTCGTTGGGTTTGCCTTTGCCGAGAAAAGCGGCGAGTGCTTGCTCGCGACCCACACCCGAGGCTGAGGCGGACTGCTTACGGGCACGGTCGACCACGTGGAGGAAGAATTGCTCAAGGTCGCGGCGTGGATGATCCAGGTCGGGCTTGGCGCCGCTGAGTTGCTCGCTGCGGGCCACCAGCTCTTCAACCTGCTCGCGGGTCGCGGCCGGAGGAAGGGTGAGCCGGTAGCGGGTGGTTTCCTCAAGTAGCTCATCGATCGAGCCGAGCGCCTGAACTTCGCCATTGTAAAGAATGGCCACGCGATCGCAGACGTCCTCGACGTCGGCCAAGAGGTGCGAGGAGAGCAGGACGGTTTTCCCTTGCTTTGCGAGCAAAAGGATGAGGTCTTTGACCTGACGACAGCCGATGGGATCGAGCCCGGATGTTGGCTCGTCGAGGATCACGAGGTCGGGATCGTTAATGAGTGCTTGAGCGAGACCAATGCGCCGGGCCATGCCCTTGGAGTATTCTCCGACGGTGCGTCCCTTGACGTGCTTGAGGCCAATCATGTCGAGAAGCTGGTCGATGCGTTCGGAACGTTGACCGCGATCGAGATTGAAGAGCTGTCCGTAGAAGTCGAGGGTTTCGGTGGAGGAGAGGTAGCCATAGAGGTATGACTCCTCGGGCAGGTAGCCAATGCGGCGCTTCACCGGCACGTCGCGAGGCGATTTGCCCAGCACCTTCAACTCGCCCCGCGTAGGGTGCAGCAGACCGAGAATCATTTTGATGGTGGTGCTTTTCCCTGAGCCGTTCGGGCCGAGCAGGCCGAAGATCTCGCCGCGCCGGACGTTGAAGCTGATGTCGTTGACGGCGGTCACTTTCGGGCGTCGCCAGAAGTCGCGGAAAATCTTGGTGACGTTGTTGATCTCTATACCGGGCTGGTGTTCGTTCATTTTACTTCCATGGTTCTGAAGCTCAACAGGCCGCAGGCCAGCACGGCGGAGCCGTAAACAATCGTGTAGATTGCGGTCGCGCCGACGTAACTCAACGGAATGCTACCGCTATGCAGGGCATCGATGGCCCAGTAATGCTGCCAGTTCGGGACAAGGGCATAGAGCAGGGCAAATATGATGCCTTCATGGGCGCGTGAGCCGAGCAGGTAATCGGACATCATTCCCGCGAGCAACAGGCCCAGGCAAAGGGAGACCGTCGGCAGCATGTCCAGCCGGGTGGCGAGCGCGACAGCCAGGGCACTGAATAGGATCATGGCCATGGCGAGCAGGATTCCGGCGGGGAAAATGTTCCACGGTAAGGCTGCACCAAAAGAGGTTTCTCCATATTCAGCAGGGATAAAGCAGGAAACCAGAAATGCGGCCACGACGGCAAGGGTCAGGGAGAGGTAGGCGCGGGACACGAAAGGAACGCGGGTGTAGAAGTTTTGCAGGGCGGACCAGGCGTAGGCGACAAAAATGGCCGCGAGTAGCGGTCCTATGCCCCACCAGTCGTAAACGAAGGCGATGGAAGCGGTGCGCACGCTTAACATGGTGGCCAGGGTGGTAATCAGGGCATAGGCGGCCATGATAAAGGCCACACCGGTGAATTTCGCCAGCAGGAATAGCTCCCGCGGGATGGGTTTGCTGACGATGGAGGCCAAGGTGCCCTGGCGAAGTTCACGGGTTATGGTGGCGGAGGCCGCGTAGCAGGCGAGAATGAGGCCGGAGACCAACTGAAGGGCCAGGGCGCTGTCTCTTACCATGCGCGCAGCGTCGCCGATAACATGGGTTATCAGCACTGGCATCAATCCGATAAACACCATTACCGAGGTGGTCAGCAGTAAAAAAATGGGTTGCCGCGAAGCCTCCAGCGCGGTCAGGCGGGCGATGGCGATAAGCTGGTTGAGGGATCGAATCATGCGCGTTGTTAAAATTACCAGATGATCGCGCGCGGTAAAGGTGTTTTGGTAGTATGAACACAGGTACGGATGAGCGGGTCGAAAAACGTCAAAATTCCGGAAGGTCCAAATCATGCAACTCGATAAATTCACGATTAAAGCGCAGGAAGCTTTGCAGGCGGCCCAGGCGTTGGCTGGGGAGGCGGGGCATGCGGAGATTACCCCTGAGCATCTGGCCGTGGGTCTGCTGAGGCAGCCGGATGGCCTGGTTGTGCCGTTGTTGAAGCGGCTGGGCGTGGATGCGACCGGGCTGGAGCACTCGCTCGCGCAGCATCTGGAAAAGCAGGCTAAGGTCGGCGGGGCCACGGAGCGCTATCTCTCTAAATCCCTGCGCGCCGTGATGGAGCGGGCGGGCACGACGGCGAAGTCGATGCGGGATGATTATGTCAGCGTCGAGCACCTGTTACTGGCGGCACTGGAACAGAAGGATTCCCCGTTTTTTGAATTAGCGAAACAGTCCGGCCTGACCCACACGGAGGCGCTAAAGGCCCTGCAGGCGGTGCGGGGAAATCAGCGGGTGACCGACCAGAACCCGGAAGACAAGTACGAGGTGCTGAAGAAGTACGGCCACGATTTGACCGAGGCGGCGCGGAACGGGAAGCTGGATCCGGTCATCGGTCGTGACAATGAAATCCGCCGGGTCATTCAGGTGCTTTCGCGCCGCACCAAGAACAATCCCGTGCTCATCGGCGAGCCGGGGGTGGGGAAGACCGCGATCGTGGAGGGATTGGCTCAACGTATCGTCGCGGGTGATGTGCCGGAAAGCCTGGCCAACAAGATTGTGGTTTCGCTGGATATCGGGGCGATGATCGCCGGGGCCAAGTATCGCGGCGAGTTCGAGGATCGTTTCAAGGCCTTCATCAAAGAGGTCATGGCGGCGGAGGGCAAAATCATCCTGTTTATCGATGAGCTGCACACGCTGGTCGGCGCGGGCGGATCGGAGGGCGCGGTGGATGCCTCGAACATGATCAAACCACCACTCGCGCGTGGTGAACTGCGGGCCATTGGCGCAACGACCTTGGATGAATACCGCAAGCACATCGAAAAGGATGCCGCGCTAGAGCGTCGTTTCCAGCCCGTGCTGGTGGGCGAGCCGACGGTCGAGGACACCATCGCGATTCTGCGCGGGCTGAAGGAGCGCTACGAGGTGCATCACGGCGTGCGCATTCAGGATGCGGCGCTGGTGGCGGCGGCGACGTTGTCCGACCGATACATTACCGAGCGCTTTCTTCCTGATAAGGCGATCGATCTGATTGATGAGGCGGCGAGCCGGCTGCGCATGGAGATCGACAGCATGCCGGTGGAGATCGACACCATTCGTCGGCGCATCCTGCAATTGGAAATCGAGCGCGAGGCGCTGAAGAAGGAAAAGGATGCAGGATCTCAAGAGCGATTGGCAAAGTTGGAGGAAGAGCTTCAACGTTTACGCGAAGACGATGCCCGGCTCAAATTGCACTGGGAGCGGGAAAAGGAACTGATCGCGGCGGTGCGCGATTTGTCGCAGGCGCTCGAGTTGATGCGCGCCGATGAAGAGGCGGCCAAGCGCGAGAACGACCTCGGTCGCGCGGCGGAAATCATGTACGGGAAAATTCCCGGCGTGGAGGCGCAGATCAAGGAGGCGCAGGCGAAGTTGACCGCGCTTCAAAAAGATGAGCGGATGTTGAAGGAGGAGGTGGACGAGGAGGATATCGCGTCGGTGGTGTCGAGCTGGACCCACATTCCGCTAAGTAAGCTGCTGGAGACGGAAAAGACCAAGCTTCTTACCATGGAGGAGCGTCTGCAGGAGCGGGTGGTGGGTCAATCCGAGGCGATCAAGGCGGTGGCGAATGCGGTGCGGCGATCGCGTTCGGGCCTGCAGGATCCGAATCGTCCCATCGGATCATTTATTTTTCTCGGACCGACCGGCGTGGGTAAAACCGAATTATGCCGGGCGCTGGCGGCGTTTCTTTTTGATGACGAACGCGCCATGGTCCGCATCGACATGTCGGAGTATATGGAGAAACATTCGGTCAGCCGCATGATCGGCGCGCCGCCGGGTTACGTGGGCTACGACGAGGGCGGCTACTTGACCGAGCAAATCCGGCGCAAGCCTTACGCGGTGGTACTTTTCGATGAGGTAGAGAAGGCGCACCCGGATGTCTTCAACGTTTTGCTTCAATTGCTGGATGACGGACGGCTGACCGACGGGCAGGGGCGCACGGTGGACTTCAAAAACACCATCGTGATCATGACCTCAAACATCGGCGGGTCGATCATTCACGAAACGCTAAGCATGCATCCGGAGTTGGACATGGATGATCCTGTTTACGAGCAGATGGAGGCACGCGTACACGACTTGCTGCGCGGGAGTTTCCGGCCTGAATTCTTGAACCGGGTGGATGACATCATCATTTTCCACAGTCTGGGCCGTGAACAATTGCGACGCATCGTGGATATTCAAGTTGAGCGGGTGCGGCACCATTTACAAGACAAGCATATCACGCTTGAACTAACGCCGGCGGCGTTGGATTTCGTGGCCGCAGAGGGATACGACCCGGTATTCGGGGCGCGCCCGTTGAAACGGGTCATCATGCGCGACGTGGTGGACCGTCTGGCCAGTGAACTGCTGGAGGGTAAAATATTAACCGGTGCAACCGTGGTGTTTGATCATGTCGCGGGTGATGACCGCTTGACCCTGCAGTCGAAAAGCGGATGATTAGGTAAGGAGCGCGGCACGAAGCACACTAAACAAGGTCAATACGTGGATTCAATTTTGTCAGCAGTCATGATTCTCGGCATATTTTACATGGTGTATCACATCACCAAGGGAATGTGATGAATGCCCGACCTGAAATTCCTGTAGCCATCAAGGCGCTGGTGCCCACGCCGAACGGGTGCGGTGTGTTCCTGACTGATGGGGCAAAAGTGATCGCTATCTTTGTTGATAATCATGTGGCAACGGCGATCACCATGGCCATGCACGAATTACATAAGCCCCGTCCGCTTACACACGACTTGATCCAAAGCATTATGAATGGGCTGGGGGTGGTGCTCAAGAAGGTGGTCATTAATGACCTGAAGGAAGACACCTATTTCGCCAGACTATTCATGTACCAGCAGCTTGAGGACGGGAGTCGTAATATGCTGGAAGTGGATGCCCGGCCAAGCGATTCGATTGCTCTGGCTCTGCAGTTCAAGGCACCGATCTTTGTGGACGAGGATGTAATGGCGCGAGCGGATGACATGGCCTGGGCGCTCGAAAAAAGCGAGCCGGACGAGGGTTCGTCAACGTAGGTAGCGCGTCAGGAAGTCAACCGGATGGTAGCTTTCCAGCGATGCATCCAGCACTTCGAAGTGCAGGTGGGGAGCGATGGCCATCCAGTTGCGGGCATCAGGAGAAGAACTGGTTTGTCCCATACGCCCGATCGTTTGACCCGACTTCACCGGTTCGCCTGCTTGAACCTCGATCTTGGCAAGGTGGGCATAGAGTGTAAAAAATGATGAACCTGACGCGGGCCAGCGATGACGGATCATGATGTAGCAGCCTAGTGTGGTCGCATCGGGGATCGTGTTGATTTCTTCCACCACTCCCGCGGCAACGGTGAAGATTTCTTCATCCACCGCCCATGTAGGCTCCTCGCTTTCATACTCTTTACCCGCTTCACAATCGCTGAACATGACGGTGGTGAATTGGCCGGTGGGCAGGGGGTTGACCGGCGCTATATCTGCGCCACGGTGAAATTTTTTTCCGCAGTCGCGCGTCCAACCGGGCATGCCATATGCGGCATTAGCCCGCGTGACCGCGAAAAAGCGGGCAGGATCTTTGAACAGGTTGGTGTTGCCGGTCGGCCAGGTCAGGCGAAGTTCCGGATCATCAGGAATCGCAAAGAACGAACTGGCGGTAGGTCGCTTCAAAAACGCGGCATTTTTTGCTTCAGGAGGGAGCTGATCCCCTTGATCTCGCCGGACATCATGAGGCGCCACTCCTCGTCGCTCTTTTTCGCGGGCATGACGTTCACTTGTGTGACCCGAGCCCCCTGTGCCATGACCGAGATGCGGTAAACCACATGCGCGATGTTCTCGCCCTCCGTCACGTGACCGATGGTCTGGATCGAGGCATCCCGGATGCTTTCCTGCATCATGGGATTCATACGATTGATCCACGACATGAAGCGCACGAAAAAATCCTCGGGCGACTCCTTTGAGATCACTTCGATGGAGTCCGTGTCGGAGAATAGTTTAAGCTGCAGCGGGTCGACGCTGGTGCCGCTTTCCACCGCATCGATGCCCTGGGCGATGATGGGAATCAACTCCTGCTTCATGCTGGCCAGTTCGTCCGGATGCATGAGCGCGGCCATGGATTCGATGTCGCCGGCTCTAAAGGCGCGGAAGTACTGATCGACCGCGTCTTCCGGGGCGGACTGGGCATGCGCCAACGGGGCCATAGCGACGAGGCAGAAGAGAATAGAACGAATAGTTTTCATAAGCTAACTCCTGAAAGCATCATGTGGCGGTCCATCCATCATGTCGAATCATTTATCCGCCAGCGCGGGAAAGGGCGTACATGGCAATGCCGGCGGCCACCGAAGCGTTTAGCGAATTGATTTTGCCTTGCTGGGGGATACTGGCGATGTGATCGGCTTCATTCAGGATGAATTGGCTGACCGCCTTGGCCTCGCCACCGATGACCAGCAGGTGGCGGGAGGGCAGGGCGGGGGCGAGGTCGCGCAGGTCGATGGTGCCTTTTGCGTCGAGGGCCACCACAACATGGCCGGTTTCGCGGGCTTTCATCATGTGCTGATTGGCGGAGCCCTCGCGCGCGATGTCCAGATGCTCGGTGGCGCCGGCGGAAACTTTGACCACCGAGGGGTATACCTCGGGCACGCCCTTAAGCGGGGCGAGAATGGCGTGGTAGCCGAAAACGTCAGCGCAGCGAATAATGGCGCCGGTGTTGTGAGGATCCTCGGTGTTGTCGAGCAGGAGAAGACGTTCCCGGTCGTACAAATCCTCCGCCCGGGCGTAGGGGTAGGGTTCAGTCTTCAGGACCGCGCCCTGGTGATCCTTGCTTTCCGCCAGCTCAAAGATGCGTTGTTTGGTGACCCATTCGATCGGCACCATGCGGGTTTGCAAGAACTGGGCGAGTTTTTTTAGCCGGGGATTATCTTGGGCGTGCTCGTTGAGGAAGGCCTCATGGACCTTTCGTTTGCCTCCGCGCAACACCTCAAAAGCGGGGTTGATGCCGTAGACATATTCGTGGCGCGACTTACCCACGCGGGATTAACCTAGATGGGGGTTGACTTCTTTCCATTGGTCAATGGGCGGAAGCACCCCCATGGCGATGACCTCGTCGCGTAGCTTGCAAAGGTGTCCGTAGGACGCATGCAACTCACGAAGCTCTTCCTCCGTACCGGGCGGAATCACCCACGAAATACCGTCCTTGGTCAAGGTTGTCTCCATGGCCATCATAATGGCGTGAAAGTCGTGCAAAACGTGATCAACATAACAGCCCACCGGCCAAGGATAGCCTTCTCCATCCATGACAGCTTTCACGACCATGAGACTTTGGTGAGACGGGCTCTGGAAGGAGCTGCGGCCCCGCAGTTCGATGATTTTCTTGCCGCCTTGTTGGACGTGTTTCTTGATGTTTTCCCAGGTGTCGTTGGTCAGGCGGTCGGTTCCGATCACTTCATTGAGCGGCACACCCTGTACCTTGGCGGTGCTGGCGAACACCGCCATTTGTTCGCCATGGCCGCCATAGGTGCGGCAATTGGTGATGTCGTCTTGCGGTAAGTTGAAGTGCTGAGCGAGGGCGGTCTGCAGGCGGGTGCTGTCAAGCGCGGCGAGGGTGGCAACTTTGGAGGGATGCAAGCCGCTGTGCACGAGCACGGTAAGCCCGGTGATATCGGCTGGATTAAAAATCACCACGGCCAGCTTGAGGTTGGGGCAGTAGGCCTTGATGTCCTTGCCGAGTTGGGCGGCGATTTCGCAGTTGCCCTTAAGCAGGTCTTCGCGGGTCATGCCTTCCTTGCGGGGCGCACCGCCGGAGGAGATGATGTAGGAGGCACCGGTGAGCGCCTCCTTGATGTCGGTGGTCCAAGTCACGCGGGCACCCGGAAATGCGCAATGGTAGATTTCCTCTGCTGCCCCCTTGAGGCCTTTCTCGAAAGGGTCATACATGCATACGTTGGGGGTAAGACCCAAGGTCAGGGCGGATTGCGTGAGATTGGATCCGATGGCGCCGGCCGCACCAAGTATGACGAGTTTGTCCTGGGTGATGTAGTTCATAAGGTATATCTCCTGAAAAAGGTGAGGGAAAAGGTGCGTCAAGATAAGGTTTTTCGCAAGTGCAATCGGCCCGCAATGGGGTTTTTATGATGCGATTGACGTTATTCTTGAGTCATTGCAACATGTTAAACGTTATGACGGAGGCAGGACATAGCGGCCAGTCACCGGGCGTGACTATGCTGAGGTGGATGTTGATGGCGCGAACCATCGAACAGCGCCTGATTCGTCTTTATCATCAGGGTAAAATATACGGTGGCGTCTATACCGGTATGGGCCAGGAGGCGACGGGGGCAGCGGCGGCATGCGCCGGCGGGCCGGATGACTTGTTTGCGCCCTGTATTCGCAATTTGTCTCTACACATCGGACGCGGCGAGAGCACACTGAATATCTTCCGCCAGTGGCTTGCCAAGCCCGGAGGACCCACGCGGGGTCGCGATGGCAATATCCATTACGGCAATCTCGCTCATGGGGTTTACGCCATGATTTCACACCTCGGGGCCATGCTTCCGGTAGTGACCGGGGGCGTAATGGCGCGGCGTCACCGGGGGATTCCGTCGGTCGGTTTCGCGTTTATCGGCGATGGCGGCACCAGCACCGGTGATTTCCATGAGGCGGTGAATTTTGCGGCGGTGAAGCAAGTTCCGGTGATCTTTATCATCGAAAACAATCATTATGCCTATTCGACTCCTTCGAATGAGCAATACCGTTGCCGGCATCTGGTCGACCGGGCGATTGGCTACGGCATCGAGGGGCATCAAGTCGATGGCAATGATGCTTGCGCCATGTACGAACTGTTGCGCGATATCGCCGCCGACATCCGCGAGCATCCGCGGGCCGTATTGGTGGAGGCGGACACCATGCGCATGCGAGGGCATGGTGAGCATGATGATTTTTCGTATGTGCCGCGAGATTTGCTGGACAGCTACCGAGCCCGCGATCCCATTGAGATGTGTCGCTGCACGGTGGCGGATCGCCGCGAGTTGACCGACGCCGATTGGCACGCTTTTCAGCAGGCTACCCGCGAAGAGGTGGATGCGGCTTTTCGCGCGGCGATGAGCGAGCCGGGACCTTCGCCGGATTCGCTGTTGGAGGGGGTGTATGAGCCAGGTTGAAATCACCTACCTCGAGGGCATCCGGCAAGGATTGATGGAGGTCATGCGGCGGCATCCGGAAGTGGTCATGTTCGGCGAGGACATCGGCCATTTCGGCGGCGCATTCAAAATGACGCTCGGGTTTCAGGAGGAATTTGGCGAGGCGCGGGTGTTTGACACGCCGCTGGCCGAGTCGGCGATGATGGGCGTCGCCATCGGCATGGCCAGCCAGGGCCTCAAGCCGGTGGTCGAGTTGCAATTTGCGGATTTCGGCACCACCGCCATCCACCAGCTCCTCAACAATGCCGGCACGTTTCGATATCGCACCGGCACTTCATTGCCCATGACGGTGCGGGCGCCCTGCGGCGGCGGGTTCGGGGGTGGACCATTTCATTCGGAGGAATTGGAGGCACTGTTCTGCATGATGCCGGGCATCAAGGTGGTGTACCCGGCGTTTCCGTCCGATGCCCGTGGACTCATCATGACCTCGGTGCTGGATCCGAATCCGGTTGTTTTTCTCGAGAACAAGTATCTCTACCGCCACGTCAAGGAAGTCGTCCCGGTCGCGATCGAGCAAGCGCCTCTGGGCGCGGCGCGCATATGTCGTTCCGGGCGCGATGCGGTGGTCTTGACCTACGGGGCGATGGTGCACGAAGCGATGCGGGCGGCCGAACGCATCGAGCAGGATGCGGAGTACAGTGTGATGGTGGTGGACATGCGCACGCTCAAGCCTTACGACCGCGATACCATCATCGCGGCGGTGGCGGCCACCAACCGCGTACTGGTGCTGCATGAAGGATGTCGCACCTGCGGATTCGGCGCGGAGCTGGCGGCGCTGGTGGCCGAACAAGCGTTTCATCTGCTCGATGCGCCGGTTCGCCGTTTGACCGCGCCTGATTGTCCAGTGCCGTTTGCGCCCGAACTGGAGCAGGCATTTCGTCCCGGCGTCGACGACATCGAGCAGGCGCTGCTGGAGCTTATCGAATATTGAGGTTGAATATGAAGGTACCTGTCATCATGCCACAGATGGGCCAGAGCGTGGCCGAGGGCACCATTACGCGGTGGCTCAAGAGGCCGGGCGATGCGATTGCCATCGACGAGGTCATTGCTGAGATCGAGAGCGACAAGATCAGCATTGAGGTTGAGAGTCCGGTTGCCGGCAGCATGGGCCAATGTCTCAAGCGGGAAGGGGAGATGGCCGCGGTGGGCGAGGTCATCGGTATGATTGAAACGGAGGGTGAGCAGGAGGAAACGCCGGAGACGGCTGCGAATCGGCCGCATCATGGCGGCAGCGACAGCGAGCAGGTGTTAGTCAGCGCGCGACCGGCGGAAAATCCTGCGATGGAGTTGAATTTGCCAGACATCACCAGCGCCTGGCTTTCACCGTATGTCATGCGGCTGGCGCTTCAGAACGACATTTCAATGGCAGAGTTGCAGGGCATCAAGGGTACGGGACGGCGGGGGCGGATTACCCGTAATGATATTCTGCAGTATCTGGCGCGTCGTCCGGCGCGGACGGGCGGGCATGTTGCGACGGAGTCGCACAGAATAGATCCGGAGTTGGCGTCGGCCGGCGAGGTGGTGCCCATGACCTCGATTCGGCGCACCATCGCCGATCACATGGTGCAGTCCATCCGCACCAGTGCGCATGTGACGATGGTGCATGCGGTGGATATGAGTTCCATCGTGCGGCTTAGGAATCTTGTACAGGATGAATTTCTCGCGACCCATCAACTCAAGCTCAGCTTCACCGCGGTCATCTTGTATGTCACCGCGCGGGTGCTGCGTGAATTCCCCATGATCAATGCCTCGGTCAGCGGGACCAATATCATTCTGCGCAAGGACATCAACATTGGTTGCGCGGTGGCCCTGCCGGACGAAAGTTTGGTGGTGCCGGTGGTCAAGCGGGCAGATCAGCTGAGTCTTCCTGAGATTGCGCTTGAGCTCGATCGTCTCATCAAATTGGCTCGCAGCAAATCGCTCGGGCGGGATGACATCGAGGGTGGGACCTTTTCCATTTCCAATTTCGGCGCCTTCGGCAGTCTCATCGGCACCCCGATTATCAATCAGCCACAAGTGGCCACCCTCGGCATGGGCGCGGTCTTCAAGGCCCCGGTCGTGCTCGGCGAGGAAATCGTCATTCACGACCAGATGTACCTCAGCTTCACCTTCGACCACCGGGTCATCGACGGCGCCATGGGCGGCCGCTTCCTCAACGCGATTCAAAAACAAACCGAAGCCCTGACTGCTGAGGCGCTGGGGCTGGGCGGTTAAGCATCGGCGTTTTCATAGTCGGAAAATTTCACCGAGATGATTTTGGAGATGCCTTGCTTTTCCATGGTGACGCCGTAGATGGCGCGGGAGGCGGCGATGGTTTGGCGGTTGTGGGTGATGACCACGAACTGGGAGTTGTCGATAAACCCTTTCACGGTATCCACGAAACGTCCGATGTTGGCGTCGTCGAGCGCGGCATCCAGCTCGTCGAGCACGCAGAAGGGGCTGGGCTTGACCATATAGAGCGAGAAGAGCAGGGCCACCGCGGTCATGGTGCGTTCGCCGCCGGATAGCAAGGATACGGTCTGCAGCTTCTTGCCCGGCGGGCGGGCGATGATTTCGATGCCGGACTCGAGGATGTCGCCCTCGTCGATGAGTACCAGCTTGGCGCTGCCGCCTCCGAATAACTTGCCGAACATTTGCTGAAAGTTCTCGTTCACTTTGTTGAAGGTGGTGGAGAACAGTTCCGTGGTGGTGGCATTGATCTGCTTGATCATCTCCATCAACTGGGTCTTGGAGTTGATGAGGTCGTTTTGCTGGGCGGTGAGGAACTGGAAACGCTCTTCGAGTTCGGCGTGCTCCTCGATGGCAACGAGGTTGACCGGACCCATGGCCTCGAGCTTGGCTCGCGTTTCGGCAATGGTAATTTCGATGGCCTCGGTTCCCGGACGCTGGCCATCTTCCCAGGTCGGCTCAGGGGCCGTGCGGATATCTTCAATGGTAATGCGATAGTCGCCGGTGACCCGCTCCACGAGATTGCTTTTACGCATCTTTTGTTGAGCGAGTTCGATGTCCTGCTGGTTGCGGTTGCGCTGTAACTGATCGAGTTTCTCGCGCTTCTCTTTCAGCGCCTGTTCGCCAGCCTGCATCTCGTCATGCAAGGCGCTCTTCCGGGTGCGGGTTTCCTCCTGTTTTCCGGCAATAATCGTGATTTGTTCCTCGATCGGGGCGAGTTTTTCCTTCGCCTGTTCTATGCCGGAGGTTAGGTTGCCGATGCGCTCCTGATTCGAACTTACGCCGCGCGTGCGTTCGTCGATGAGGCTTTCGAGCTCCTTGATGCGGTTGACAAGCTGCTCGACGCGCGAGGCCATATACTCCGCGCTTTGCTTGAGTTCCGAGTAGCGGACGCGTTTTTCCGTGGCTTCGGTCTGGCTGGCGTTGCGGGTCTGCTCCAGTTCGCGGATCTGATTGGTCAAATTGGCGAGCGAGGTTCGGATATCGGCCTGACGTTCACGGTTTTTATCGAGCGTGGCCTGGATCTCCGCGCGCCGGTCATTACCGCTCTTGTTGCCGGAAGTCAGCGCCTCGAGTTCGTAGGAAATGGTCTCCACCCGCTTGGTAACCTGCGTGAATTCCTTGGCAATGACTTGTTGTTCGCCCTGCACGAGGGCTAATTCCCGCCGGTCGGCGTCGAGGGCGTTGCGCTTTTCCTCGAGCAGACGGTCCATGTCGGCCGCCTCCTGCTGCAATAGATTCAACTGGTCTTGCGTCGCACTGATTTTCTTTCGCGCGGCGCTGAGTTCCTCGCCCCACGTGGTCAGCAAGTGGTGGCGGGCGAGCGGGGTGGTAGCCTGATCTTCCGGGTTCCAGTACTCGCCCCGCCCGGCGGCTAGCAGGATGCCGTCGCGGGTCAGGTAGATAAAATCGCTTTCCGGCTTTCCGGGTAGTTGGCTGGCCTCTTCAACCATCATCACGCGGCCGAAAAGCTGTTTGAGCAAAGGCGCCAGTTCATCGGGACTTTGCAAATGGTCGAGCAACCTGCTGCAGCCGGCGGGCACCGGAGCTTCCGCCTGTTCGACCACGCGCAACGAGACCAGCCGCGCGGAGCCGAGATTGTGGTCGGCCAAGGCGCGCAAAAGATAGGCCGCGGTTTCGTCGTGTCGCACTACAATGGCATCAATGAAGGGACGCATCACGGCCTCCAGTGCACGCTGATAGCCATCCTGTGCCCGCACCTGCTCAGCCAGTGGACCTAGCACATCGGCTTCGTCATAGGGCAGGGCAGGGTCTTTGGCGAGAATGCGGCGGGCACCTTCAGGAAAACCTTCCTGCTCATCCCGGCTGGCGTTTAACAAATTGATTTTTGCTTCGATGCCAGCGGCCTCCGGTTTGAGTTTGGCAAGCTCGGCCTGACTTGCAGCGACTGCACCAGCGTGATCGGCCTTGCCTTGTTTGGCGGTCTCGACCTGTTGCTCCGCCTGTTGAACCGCCTCCCTGCGCCGGGCCACGCTGGTTTCGACTTCCTGTTGGCGCTGCTCAAAATCCTCACGTCCGCGCTTGGCTTCGCTCAACTCGGCGGCCAGGCGTTCGCGGCGCAGGTCGTTCTTGCGCTCTTCGGCGTCAATTTCGTTCAACTCGTTCTGCAGGCGCGCCTGACGCGATTCGAGGTCGACCTGCTCGGTGCGCAGCTGATTGATCTGGCGGGAAGATTCCTGAACGTTTTTCTCGTCCTGTTGAAGGCGTTCGACCGCGGCAGCGAGCGCTTTTTCCATGTCGTCGCGGGCGGCGGCGGTGGATTGACGGCGGGATTCCTCTTCGTCGCGGTTGCGGGTGTGCTCAGCCAGACGTCCGCGGGCTTCATCGGCATTTTTAGAGTCACGCTCGGAAAGCTGCTGCAATTCGGTGATTCGTTCCTGATTTACCTGCACGAGGTCGTGGAGCCGGTTCAGTTCGGCCTTGGCTTGCAGGCCCTGCTCCATGAGCTGGTTGATTTCCGCTTCGACCGCCTCGAGCGCCTCGCGCTTACTGGCTGCGGTGGTTTCTTCCAGCGTAATGTCGTTGCGGGCCGCTTCTTCCTGTTCCTGCATCGATTTAAGGCGCGTTTCGATGCCGCGGATTTCGCTCTCCAGCGCCTGAAGGCGTTCGCGGGTGTAGTACAGTTCGATGCCGCGCAATTGATCGCGCATTTCGGTGTAGCGGCGAGCCTTGCCGGCCTGACGCTGAAGCGAAATGATCTGGCGTTTCACCTCGCGGATGATGTCATCGAGGCGGAGGAGGTTGGCCTCGGTCTGCTCGAGTTTGCGGAGGGCTTCGCGCTTATCGGCCTTAAACTTGGTGATGCCGCTGGCCTCCTCGAATACCGCGCGGCGATCTTCCGGGTGCGAGCTGAGGATGCGGTCGATCTTCCCTTGCTCCATGATGGAGTAGGAATTGGTGCCGACGCCGGTGTCCATGAACAGTCGCTGAATATCCTTCAAGCGGCAGGGGGCGCGGTTGATCATGTACTGGCCTTCGCCGGACCGGAACACGCGGCGGGTGACGGTGACCTCGTTGTAATCGACGCCGAGGGCGCTTTCGCAATCGGTCAGGGTCAGGCTGACTTCGGCCATGCCGAGTGGCTTGGCGCTATCGGTGCCGCTGAAGATGACATCCTCCATCTTGCCGCCACGCAGGGCTTTGGCGCTTTGTTCGCCCAGCACCCAGCGAATGGCATCGCTGACGTTGCTTTTACCGCAGCCGTTGGGGCCGACGATGGAGGTCATGCCCGGTTCGAATTCCAGGCGGGTTTTCTCGGCGAAACTCTTGAAGCCGACGATTTCCAGACGCTTTAAATACATGCTATTTCCCTGTATCCCATGATACCTGCGCTCAAATTTTAGTGGCGCGCCATCATAAATGTCGTGGAATCAGGAAATCAACCCCGATGTTACCGATTTAGGGGGTCAGAAAGACAAAACCGGAGCTAAAGGTACTTGCAAAGCCTTGATCAGGCGTGTGTTCGATGAAAGCGGCCTCGATTCCGGGGTGAGCCTCTACCCAGGCAAGGCCTTCTTCCGTCCCCATCACAAAAAGGGCCGTGGCGATGGCGTCAGCGGTCGCACAGTCGGGGGCCGTTACCGAGACGCTGGCTAACGAGGTTGTGGTTGGGCTACCGCTGCGCGGGTCGAGGATGTGGTTGAATTTGATGCCGTCATCGCCCAGCGCGAAATTTCGATAATCGCCCGAGGTGGCCAGGGCTCTTCCATCAAGCTCGACGATTAGATCATAAGCCTCGCCGGGGGCGGAGCCCTCCTCGGGACGGTCAATGCCCACCCGCCATGGGCGAATCTTCTCACTAATGCCGCGTGCGAAAACTTCACCACCGATTTCCACGAAGTAATTCGTAACGCTTTTGGATTCGATCAGTGCCGCGACTTGGTCGACCGCCCAGCCTTTGGCAATGGCGTTAAGGTTTATGGTGACTTCGGGCTCGACCTTGCGAATGGAATTGTCTCCGAGGTATTCGATCATGTTGCAGCCCACGAAGGATAAATCCTCGGTTATCTCGACAAAGTCCGGCTTGTAGCGAGGTCCTTCCGGACCGAATCCCCAAGCGTTGATCAGACGATCAAGCGTAGGATTAAAAGCGCCCGTGGTGTCCTGGCACAACTCAACTGCTCGCTTGACCACGGAGGCGAACCCGGCGGAAACGCTTGAGGGGGCCGAGCTGGTCATAGCGTTGAAGACATTGATTTCGCTCCCGGGAATATAGGTCGACATCTGGCGATTTACTTCCACCAGGAGATCATCGATCTCCTTTTTCAGCCCGGCGACCCCGGCGCTGCCGAGCCGGTTTTCCAGCAACTTGACCGAATAGGTGGTGCCCATGGTTGAGCCGCTTAGCCTCCAGAACTGAAGCGGAGGCTCGCGCTGGTAGTACACGTAGAGTGCGACCAATAGCACCGACATGACGGTGATGAATTTTCGTAAATTGAATGGACGCGGTTGAATGATCATGCTTCGTCCTTGCGTCGCGAGTTTGGTGCGTCAGGTATGCGGCGAGGTCTTCAGCAGGCGGTCGATCAGCACGAAGGCCAGGGCGGCTCGTTCATTGCGGGAGAGCTTGTTTTCAAGGGTGTCGATCTCGGCCTGAATCTTCACCGAGCTCTCCGGGTCATCGAAGGCCAGTTTTTTGGCGTTGGCTAACTGGCTGGTATTGATGCAATAAACGGACTCGCCGCCCAGCAGTTCGATGGGTTTGATGGTCATGATTTAAACCGCGAAGCTGGAACCGCAGCCGCAACCCTTTTTGGCCTTCGGATTCTTGAAGCGGAATCCGGAGGCGATGAGGTCGTCGGAAAAATCAATTTCCAGGCCGTCGAGAAACATCGCGCTTCCCGCATCGGCAATCACCCTGAGTGATCCATCCTCGTAAACGATTTGGTCATCATCGGTAAGGGCATTATCGATCGCGGCCGAATAAGTCATGCCCGAGCAGCCGCCGGGAACAACGGAGATGCGCAGGAAGTTGTCGTTGGTCGCTTCCAGTTTGACCAGCTCCTTCAGCGCCGCGTCGGTGATTTTGATTAGATTGTTTCGTATTAAAGATTCCATGAGATTTCCCTTTTTTGCGTGGTAAACAATATGGTTTGACTGCGGAAAGTCAAGATGCCGGGGTTGGGGGATGATGGAGGTATGAGCGTTCCCTCAATCCGGCTGGATTCGAGGACCGTTCTCGAGCAACGGTTTGAGATATGACCATAAATTAGTGGCAATGATGCGGTAGCCTTCGGCGGTAGGGTGAATGCCGTCGGGAAGATTCAGGTTCGGAACGCCAGCCACGTCCTCGAGCAAAAAGGGCATGAACGCAACGTCTTTAGACCCGGCGACTCGAGGGAAAACCGCATCGAAACCATCTTTATAATCCGATCCCATATTCGCGGGCAGGAGCATGCCGGCCAGCAGAATGCGGATGTCCGGATTGTGGTCGCGTGCCTTGTCGATGATACCGTTCAAGTTTTCCTCGAGCGCGGCAAGTGAAAGTCCCCGCAAGCCGTCGTTGGCCCCGAGTGCGACAACCAGCACATCAATCGGCTTGCGCATGAGCCAATCCATACGCCGCAGCCCTCCCGCCGTGGTGTCGCCGCTGATGCCGGAGTTGACCACGGTGAACGGGAGCCCTGCCTCATTGATCTTATGCTGAAGCAGTGCGGGGTAGGCCTGATCAAGGTCGAGCGCGTAGCCAGCGGTCAGGCTATCGCCCAGGAAAACCACGCGCTTGATGAGCTCTTCTGCGATGCCGGACGCCAGCGGTATGAGCGAAGCAAGTGTGATGGTGAAAATAATGGTGGTTTTTTGACGCTTGTTCATTCCGGTAGTAACCTACGTCACAATTTAAGGTAGTAAAATGAACAATGTTTTAACCTTCGAACAAGTTTCGAAAAGATTCCCTTCTGCCGATGGCGGTGTGACCGCGGTCGAGGGTATCAGTTTCTCGCTGGCAGCAGGTTCAACGGTGGCGCTCTTGGGGCCCTCCGGTAGCGGCAAGACCACGTTGCTGAGCCTGGCTGCGGGGTTGGATGATCCGAGCGAGGGAACAGTCAAGCTGAACGGCGCCGATTGGCGTTTGCAAAACGAGGATGCCCGGGCCCGGCGGCGCCTGGAGACCGTGGGTTTTGTGTTTCAGTCATTCCAATTGCTGAATACGCTTACGGCCATTGAGAATGTGATGGTGCCTGTGGAGTTGCTGGGCCGAAATCATGCACATGAGCGCGGTGGCGAATTGCTGGAGCGGGTGGGACTGGGACATCGCCTGCATCATTATCCCGGACAGTTATCCGGTGGCGAGCAGCAAAGGGTGGCCATTGCCCGTGCCTTTGCGAACGATCCCGCAGCGTTGTTTGCGGACGAACCCACCGGAAATCTGGACCGCGCGAATGCCGGTCGCATCATGGACCTGCTGTTTGACATGAACCGGGAACGCGGCACCACACTGCTATTGGTGACACACGACCGGGAACTGGCCGCCCGCTGTCAGCATACGCTCGAACTGAAAGGCGGGCGTCTGGTGGAGCCATCCGCATGAAATTTGCACTGCGCATGGCTTGGCGGGATTTCCGGGCCGGCCGTCCCGCTTTATTCTCTACATTGCCGCCATCGCCATCGGGGTAGGGGCGCTGGCCGCGATCGAATCCTTCCGGCGTGATTTATCCGCGGCGATTGAGCTTCAAGGACGCAACTTGCTGGGCGCGGACATCACGCTGAAGAGCCGCCGGCCTTTCACTCCAGAGCAACAGCAACTTGCCGATGTGTGGCCGGGTCGCAAGGCGCGGCTTATCAGCTACCGCACCATGCTGCTGGATAGCCGCCCTGGCGGCGCGGCCCGCCTGGTTGAGGTTCAGGCTTTTGAGGATGCCTTTCCTTTTTATGGCGACCTTTCCACGGAACCTGCTTCGGCTGCGGAGGCTTTCAAGCGCGATGGTTCGATCTTGATTGATGAAGTCTTGATGATGCAGCTCGGGCTCCAACCCGGCGATGAGGTCAGTCTGGGAGGAACGCAGGCGCGCGTGGGGGGCGCCTTGCGCCAGACCCCGGGTGAAGTGCCAGCGCGATCCTTGATAGCACCGCGCGTGTTCATGCCGTTGCGCATGGTCACCGTTGAGCGTTTCGAGCAACCCGGCATGATGGCGCGTTTTGAATGGTATCTCGCGCATGCGGCAGGGGAGGATGATCCACGTGCGATTGTCGAGCTCGAGGCGGTAGCGCGTTCACGCGGACTTAGCGTGGACACGGTGGCGGAAAGGCGCGAGGAGTTGCTCGGCGGAACCGATCGTTTAACCCGCTACCTCGGCTTGATGGGTTTCACCTCGCTGGTCATCGGTTGCCTCGGCGTGGCGGGGGCGGTGCAATTTTTCGTGAACGCCAAGCGTCGCGCGGTGGCGCAATTGCGCTGCATCGGGGCGTCGCTTTTCCATGCCGGCGGCTTGTTTGCCGTGCAACTGGTCGGCCTCGCGGTGGTGGGCGCTTCGCTGGGCGTGGTCGTGGGGGCCTTGCTGGCCCGGGTGGTGCCGTTCTTGCTAGCCCCCTTCATTCCCGTTCCCGTAACCGCCGACTATAACCTCTCCGCCGCCGCCTCGGCCTGGGGTGTGGGAGCACTGTTTACAATGCTGGCAGGGCTTTACCCGATCACCCGGCTCCGTCGCATCAGCCCCATGATGTCGCTTCGCGATGATGATCCCGGATCCTTGCGCGGCTTGGACTGGGCGGGGGTTGCCACGCTTGTGCTGCTTACCGGCGCTTTGCTGGCTTTCGCGACCCTTCAGCTGGGTAGTATCAAGCAGGCCGGTATGTACTTGGGCGGCGTGGCGGCGGTGCTAGCGCTGCTCGCACTTACTGGAATTGTCATGCGGTTTGCTTGTCGCCGGGCTATACGGCCGCGCTGGTCCTACGCCATGCGCCTCGCGGTGAGCGGGCTTTACCGTCCGCAAAATCAAACAGCTTTGCTGCTGGTAAGTCTGGGGTTGGGCATATTCCTGCTGAACACCGTTGACGTGCTCGAGCAGCATATAATCGAGGATGTCGAAATCCTCGACCAGGACCGCCCGAATGTCGCGATGATTGATATTCAGATGGACCAGCACGAGGCCTTGGATGCATTGCTGCGGCAGTATGAACCAGCCTCTATTTACATGGAACCCATGATTACCATGCGGCTGGCAGGCATCAACGGCGTCTCTGTCAACGAGCTGGAAGACGCGCCGGATGTGAAGCGCGAGAACTGGGCGCTGAAGCGTGAATTTCGCGCGACCTACCGGAGCGAGGTAAAGCCGGAGATCGAGAAAATTATTGCGGGTGAATGGATCGGCGAAGTCGAGCCGGGGGTTGAGCTCGCGCCCATCTCGCTGGAGGAGGGTATTGCCGGGGCACTGGCGGTTGGGCTGGGCGACCGGTTGTCGTTCGATATCCATGGCGAAATGATTGAAACGCGCGTGGTGAACTTACGCGAAGCGGATTGGAAGAGTATGCAGCCAAACTTCTTTGTGGTCTTTCCGCTTGGCGTGCTCGAGGCGGCGCCTCAGACCATGCTGGTCTTCACCCAATTGCCGGACATTGGAAAGCGGGCGGCATTTCAGGCGGAGGTGGCGCGGCGGTTTCCCAACATCACCGCCATCGACATTTCCATGATGATGAACACGGTCAGCAACATGCTCGGCCAGCTTTCCGCGGCGGTGCGGTCCATTGCCTGGATGACCTTGTTGGCGGGCTTCCTGGTGCTAATGGCCATTCTGCGGGCGGGGCGGGCCATGCGCCTGCGCGAGGCGGTTCTGCTGCGCACTATCGGAGCATCGGAGGGCTTGATTTTGCGCTATCAGCTGTACGAACTCATCCTGCTTTCCCTGGGGGCGACGCTTAGCGGGCTCATCCTGTCCTGGACGGCTTCCGGTTTGATTGTACATTTTGCCATGGATTTGGCTTATCAACCCGATCCGTCCCCGGCACTGATTTATGCAGGTATGGTGTTGGCTCTGGTCATCCTTTCCGGATGGTTTCACGGAAGGGCGGCGACCCGCGCCAAGCCGGCCGAGGCATGGCGGAACCTGAGTTTGTCGTCATCCTGAACCAGCCAGTTTGTGCTGGCCACTCTGGCCGCAACCCGTTAATTTCTAGCCATTAATCAACTATCAGGAGTTAAGCCGATGTTAAAGCCTATTACCTACACCTCGATTTTGACCGTGGCCCTTGCCGCCTTCGCCACGGCCGAGCCCATACGCCTCCCCGAGCCCGCACAAACCATGATGACCGGTCGCAGCGACTTACGGGCCTTGCACGAGTCAAGCTACACCGGACCGATGCGTACCACCCTGACCCGCGAGAACAAATATCCGGATGCCGGCAAAGGCGACGGAACGATCGGCTTTCGTCGCGAAGCCGATGACAACTTGACCGAAACCGGCATTTCTATTTTCGAGGCGAGTGGTCGCCTGAGCGTTGGCCATAATTTGACCTTGGGGGCCAGCGTGCCTTTTGTGGATACCGACCGCTCCGGCGATGACGAAATGGGCATCGGCGACATCAAGCTCCACGCCGACCTGTTGGCGTTTCAGGACATCTTTCGCTTCCCGTTTATCATTCCTTACCTCGAAGTCGCGCTGCCCACAGGCGATGAAGACAAGGGACTGGGCACGGGCGAAACCGTCATCACCGCCGGTATCTCCATCGGCACCAAGGTCTACGATGCCCTGACTTATGTCATAGATGCCGCCTATCATGTCGACGGGGCGCAGGACTTCATGGGCGACGCAGCGGATATTTATTCGCTCTCCGGCTCGTTGCTGTGGGACATCAGCGATCGCTTCGCCGTGCTGGCCGAAGGCCGTATTTTCGAAAAACTGGACGGCATGTCCTCCACGCCCACGGAAGCCCTTGGAGGCCTCGCCTACAGCATCGGTCGCGAAAGCTCATTCACAGCGCGCGGTGGTCAGAGCAAGGCGGGCAACGGCGAAACCGCCGATATCGTGATGCTTGATTTCACGCTTGGATTTTAGACCAGGTCGCTTTTGCCGCGGTTGCGGTTGATGGCGGGGCGGTTGACTCTAATCTCTTCGTTGAGCCTATGAAAAACGCAGTATTCCTATCAGCATGTATCGCGTTGGCCGGTGCGGCCTTCGCGGAAGAAGAACCTGTTCCGGTCGAGAACGTGCTCGAACCGGTCGCGCGAACTTCGCTGGGTGATGTGGATAAAGCCTTGATACAGCGCGCGGCCGCATGGGCTCGCGCCAATCTGGCCATTCCGGTTCCGGTCAAGATCAACGAGGCGGAGAACACCGCGGGCTCCTTCGAAGAGGTGCGCGATTTGCTGGCCGGGATGGGCGAGGACGGCCAGCTTGGTCTGGTGGTGCTTTGGGATGCGCCGGAAGGCGTCAGCAGCCACGGCACTTACTTTCCAGACGAAAAAGTCGCCGTGGTCAATGTGCGGGCGATGAAGGAAGGCGATCCGGATGAGGAAACGTTTGCCCGTCGCGTTGAGCGGCAGGTCATTCGCGGTATATGCTTCGCGATGGGGCTTGAACCCAATCCCAACCCGCAAAGCGCCATGTTTAGTTACTCGACCATGGAAGAGCTGGACGCCATAGGGCGCAACCTTGATCCGCCGTGGCTTATGCGATTACAAAAGGCAGCTCTGGACGCAGGCGTTCCGGTAGATCCGGAAAATCCGTTCAACCTGGTCACGCCGCGCTGAATCAACCTCTACGCCACGGAAATTCATCATGCTAGACATCAAATATTTACGCGACCGGACTGACGAGGCGCGGGAACGACTCGCGGGCAAAAAAGCCGGTGAACTTCTTGACCCCTTGCTTGAGTTGGACCGGGAACGTCGCGCGTTGCTCACCGAGGTGGAGCAGCTGAAGAACCAGCGGAACGTTGTCTCCAAACAGATTGGCATTCGCAAGAAGGCCGGTGAGGATATTGCCGATATCCAGGCCGAGATGCGCCAGGTCGGCGATCGTATCAGCGAGGCGGACCAGACGATTCGCGAAATTGAAGAGCGCTTTCAGGACCAGTTGCTGCGTCTGCCGAACCTTCCTCATGCCAGCACGCCTCCCGGCGACGATGCCTCGCACAACGTCGAGGTCAAGCGGGTGGGGGAACCCCGGACCTTTAACTTCGAGCCCAAGCCGCATTGGGAAATCGGGGAGAAGCTTGGGTTTTTCGATTTCGAGCGCGGCGCCAAAATCGCCGGAGCGGGCTTTCCGCTCTTCACTGGCCCGGGCGCGCGTTTGGAGCGCGCACTCATCAACTTCATGCTCGACTTGCACACTACCCGGCACGGCTACCGCGAGGTGGCTCCTCCGGTACTGGTGAACGCGGCCTCCATGACTGGCACCGGACAGCTGCCGAAGATGAAGGACGATATGTACTTCATCGGCGCGGACGAGCTTTACCTTGCGCCCACCGCCGAGGTGCCGGTCACTAATATCTACCGCAACGAAATTCTCCCGGGGCCGCTGCCGGTTTATCTGGCTGCGTACACGCCGTGCTTCCGTCGCGAGGCGGGGGCGGCTGGTCGCGAAACGCGCGGGCTGATTCGCGTGCATCAATTCGACAAAGTCGAACTGGTGAAGTTCGTCGAGCCGGAGAGTTCCTACGACGAGCTGGAGAAGCTACTCGACAACGCGGAGACCGTGCTGCGCGAGTTGGGCTTGTCCTATCGTGTGCTCCAGCTCTGCGCCGGCGATATGAGCTTCGCCGCCGCCAAATGCTACGACATCGAGCTGTGGGCACCCGGACACAACGGATGGCTCGAGGTTTCCTCCTGCAGCAACTTTGAGGACTTTCAGGCAAGGCGTGCCAACATCCGTTACAAGGACGCCGAAGGCAAACCCCGCTTTGTGCATACCCTCAATGGTTCCGGCGTAGCCCTCGCCCGTCTGGTGGTCGCTATTCTGGAAAACTACCAGCAGGAAGACGGTTCCGTGGTGCTGCCCCCGGCGATTGTGCCCTACATGGGCGGCGTTGAAGTGCTCAAGCCCGTCGCGGATTGAGCTGCAACCGGCTAGAAATCACCAGGTCTATGCCCGGGGAATGAAACCCCGGTTGAGGAGCCGGCAGCTTTTCGATTATCCGAGTATCAAACTACTGACTCCGGGGCAGATATGATTTCCTGCATGACGGCAAAATCACGTCATGAATACGACATGCCGAGCCAACATTCATGATCCCTCGATGGGGACCTTGCCAGGGCGATTTCTTAGCGGTATTGGCATGGCACGAAAGATCCGCGGGCTCCGGGATATCTCTTTTTCAGTTTCACCGGCGGACGAAGTAAGGTTACTTTAATGATAAATGCGGGCATGGTTAGTTATTGTCGTCCTGATTTCTTCGGCGTATTTTCTGTTCC
>JBMTVS010000007.1:0-26474 GCA_049451655.1 Kiritimatiellia bacterium
AGTTGGGGACTACGTATTGGCCGTGAGCGCTTTTGACCTCAACTGAGTTCGTCATTCCACAATCTCCGTCCCCACGCCCTGGTCGGTGAAGAGTTCAAGCAGAAGGGAGTGGGTGAGGGCGGCGTGGACGAAGTGGACTTTACGCACGCCGGCCCGAAGCGCCTTTACCGCGCCCTGCACTTTGGGAATCATGCCGCCATCAATGACCTTGCGCCGGATGAGGTCATCGACCTGCCGGGCCTCGAGGGTGGAAATGAGCGAGGAGGGATCCTTTGGGTCCTGCAGCAGGCCGGGTACGTCGGACATGAAGACGATTTTGCGCGCCTTGAGGGCGACCGCAATGGCGGAAGCGGCGTCGTCGGCGTTGATGTTATAGAGTTTGTTGTCCGCGCCCCAGCCCAGCGGGGTGATGACAGGGACGATGTGCGAGCTGGTGTAGGCGAGGATGGGTTCGATGTCGACGGCGGTAACATCGCCGACGTAGCCCCAGTCGAGTTGTTCGCCGGTGGCGGCATCAGTCTCGGTGTGGCGGGTAACTTCGAGGATGTCCTCGCCGAAAATACCGCGTGCCTTGCAGCCCTGGGCCTCCAGCGTCTTCACCAACATCGGATTCACTTCGCGATTCAGCACCTGCTCGACCACCGCGATGGAGTCAGCATCGGTGACGCGAAGGCCCTTCACGAAGTGCGACTTTATACCCGCCGTCTTCATGCTTGCGGAGATGGCCTTGCCGCCGCCATGCACCAGCACCGGGCGCAGTCCGACGCAGGCCATGAAGGCAACATCCTTCAGGATGGCCTCCACCCCGGCCTTCTCCTCCATGGAACTACCGCCAAACTTCACCACCACGATTTCATCGCGGAAGCGCTGAATGTAGGGCAGGGCTTCGATCAGGACGGCGGCTTTTTCGATCAGGGTTTGCATAAGTTTTTCTCGCGCACCATTCTTCGTGGATTACGGATGAATCGGCAATGCAAATTTTGCCGGATATACTCCATGTTAATATCCGCTTGCGGACCTATTTAGAGGGATTAGGGCGCTTGATACGAATTTTATGATCGGTAACAACCACAAAACAACCTGCCCATTGATCTGCCTGGTTCTGCTCGAATAACGCACAAACTCGTTTAACAAGTTGCATGCGGCTAGGTTCGCGTAATCGAATCAGCAAAATCCCGGGATGGCTACCTGGGGCGAAAGAGCGTATGTCGGAAAAATCCAGGTCTTGTGTGATCAGAAAGCGTCTGTCTTGTTTGGCTATATTCCAGACGACAGCATCATCTTTTCCGGCCAAACCTTCATCTACAGCTGTATCACAATCGTGCCCGGCCGCCGCGAGCGTATCCTTCAAGCTGGAGGGAATATTCTCGTCCAGTTTGATTTTCATGCCACTGCTGGCAAAGGGGGCAGTGGAATGTCTTCCTCTGCGCAAGCCGCGGCGAATGCTATTACCGCTCTGACAGCATCTTCGGTCAGGGTTGGATAATCATTCATTATTTCGAGGATAGAATCGCCTTCAGCAAGACTGGCCAGAACTGTCCGTAAAGGAATGCGCGTTCCCTTAACAACCGGTTCACCGCCACAAATTTCATCAGATCGAGCAATATAATTCATATAGTTCATGCCAAGACCTCAATCTTTTCGCAAAAATGGTTCAATCTGATTGCTGTGTCAAGCATGCCACAAAATCTTGAATTATGGGTTCAGCAATAGGGTTACCGGTTAAATGTTAATGTCGATATACGCATGCGCGCAGTCGCAACCGAAGACATGGGAGGTGCCCCTGCCGAGGTTGAGGTTGATGTGGATGGTGAAGGTTTCCTTTCGCTGCACTTTTTTGACGCGTTCAACATCGATGGCTGTCCGCAGGCCGCCTTTCACGATGAGCAGGCCATCGTAATCGATGTCCACCTTGTCCTCGACCAACCTGGCCTTGCTGTAGCCCAAGGCGTCCATGATACGACCGAAGTTGGGGTAGTCGTTGTACCAGGAGGTTTTCACCAGCAGCGAATTGGCGACCGACCGCGCGGCGGCGTCGGCTTCCTTGTCGCTGCGGGCACCGGTGACCTCGACTTTGATGACCTTGGTTGCACCTTCGCCGTCGCGGATAATTTTCCAGGCCATGCGCTGGCAGAGGACGAGCAGGGCGGCGTTGAAGGTGTTCCAGTCGCGGTGGCCCGGCTTCAGCGTGCGGTTTCCGGCGGCACCGTTGGCGAAGCACAGGACCGTGTCGTTCGTGCTCATATCGCCGTCGACCGAGATGCGGTTGAAGCTATCCTGCACAGCGGCGGCAAGGGCCTTTTGCAAAGCGACCCGGTCCACCTTCGCGTCGGTCAAAACGAAGCAGAGCATGGTGGCCATGTTGGGTTCAATCATGCCGGCTCCTTTGCAGAGAGCGGAGAGCACCACGGGTTTGCCATCAATTACAAGCCGGATGGTGCCGGTCTTGGGTCCGTTGTCGGTGGTCATGATGCCTTGGGTGGCGTTCATGCCGCCTTTGGACGAAAGTCCGCTGACCAACTTATCGATGCCGGGCATAATTTTGTCCATGGGCAGTTGCGCGCCGATGTGACCGGTGGAGCAGACAAACATCTCCTGATGCGGCACTCCGGTGGCGGCGGCGGCAACCTTGATCATCGCCTCCGCGTTTTCCTCGCCCTTTTTTCCGGTGCAGGCGTTGGCGTTTCCGCTGTTGATGACCACGCCGCGACCGAGACCGCGCTTAACCCGCTTCTTAGAGGCCTTTACCGGTGCGGCCTTGACCTGGTTGGTGGTGAAGACGCCCGCCGCCACGGTTTCCGGCTCATCGGATAATATCAATGCCATGTCTGGCGCGCCGGACTTTTTCAGGCCGGCGTGAATGCCGGCGGCCCGGAACTTTTTCGGGAGGGCGATGGTGTCGCGTATGGTGATGTTTTTCTTCATGGGTCTCTCGCTGTTGGCACTATTCAAAGGGATGAAAAACGGTGGAGGCAATAAAAAACCCCGCATGCGCGAAGCATCCGGGGTTTTTTCTCGGCGTGTAGCGATGAGCTTAACGCTTGGAGAACTGGAAGCGCTTGCGGGCACCGGGCTGACCGGGCTTTTTGCGTTCCTTCATGCGCGGGTCGCGGGTGAGGAAGCCAGCTTGCTTGAGCACGCCACGCAATTCAGGGTCCACCTGGATCAGGGCGCGGGAAATACCATGGCGAAGGGCACCGGCCTGTCCGGATAAACCGCCTCCGTCGCAGATGGCGATGACGTCAAAACGCTGTTGGGTACCGGTTGCCTCAAAGGGCTGCAGGGCAATTTGACGCAGGGTCTGAAGAGGCAGGTAATCTTCAATGTTGCGATCGTTCACGGTAAATTTACCGACACCGTTCATGATACGAACGCGGGCGGTGGAGGTTTTGCGACGTCCGGTCGCGATATGCTCAACTACTTTAGTTGCCACGTTGTCTTGCCTTTCCTTTAAGCTACGGCCAGCGCTTGGGGCTGCTGGGCGATATGCGGATGCTCTTCACCGGCGTACACCTTGAGCCGCTTGATTTGGGTCCGGCTTAGGTGGTTCTTGGGCAGCATGCCCTTGACCGCTTGTTCAACAATGCGGGTAGGGTTTTTCTTGCGTACCTCGGCGGCGGTGAAGGTCTTCAAGCCGTCCGGATACCCGGTGAAATGTTTGTAGAGTTTCTGCTCTTCCTTGTTACCGGTCAGTTTGACCTTGGCGGCGTTGATGACCACCACAAAGTCGCCGCCATCGATATGGGGGGCGAACGTGATTTTGTTCTTACCGCGCAACAAAAAAGCTATTTGAGTCGCCAAACGGCCGGCCGGAAGACCGGCGGCATCGATTAAATGCCATTGGCGAACGACATCTTTATCCTGTACCAGGGTTGTTTTCATCTTTGATTACCTTGCAAAAGAGTTGGGAACATATACAACGCGTCTGGTACGGTCAATCACGATTTACGAAAAAATCACGGACCATGTCTGCTGCCCGGGGTCGCGCGGGGACATAGCATATTTCCAAGGACTGGAAATCACCGGCCGGAAATCTTCCAATCGTTGGAAATCAACGACTTAGGCAAGGGAATAGATTGTATGTCCCCTTAATGCAGGTCGAGGTAGGTGAGGTTGCCATGGTTCAGGTCGAGGGCGGCGCAGCCGGGTTGGGCGGCGCGGTGGAGGGCGCCGGGGTTGATGATACGGGTGCGGCCTTGGCGTTCGTCGGAGCGGGCATGGGTGTGGCCAGTGAAGATGAAGTCGAATGTCTGATTAGTTATGAGGGCGCGCAGGCGGACGGATTCGTCGCCGTGAATCACTGCGATTTTCTTGCCGCCCAACTCGAGCTTGGCCAGCCGACCCTCGATTCGCACAAAGGGCACCGGCGAGAACAGGTCGCCCTCCCAGCCATCGACATTGCCGAGCACGCAGGTGACCGGCACTTCGGGCTCGGCGAAGCCTGCCGCGAGTTCGTCGAGGACGGCGTTGGTACCTATGTCCCCGCAATGGATGACGTGGACCGGAGCATAGGGTTTGAGCGCCGCGATGGCGGCGCGGGTGCGGGCGATGTTTCCGTGGCTGTCGGAGAGGATGCCAATGTTCATAGAAGCTCCCGGGCGCGGGTGAAGACCGCATCAAGCATAGGTTCGGTGAGACGGCCGGTGAAGGTGTTCTGCTGGCTGGGGTGGTAGGAGCCGATGAGCGTGTAGGGACCGAGCAGCATTTCCGCACCGTGACCGAAGGCGGCACGGCGGGATGTTGTGTGTCCCTTTTCCTTGAGCACGCGCTGGACGCCGTCCCAGGCGAATTTGCCGAGGCAGACGACGACCCTGATGCGCGGCAACAAATCGAAATCGCGCGCAAGGTAGCCGATGCATTGGTCGCGCTCTTCGGTGCTCGGCTTGTTGTCTGGCGGGGCGCAGCGAACGACGGCGCTGATGTAGGCATCGGCGAGTTTGAGGCCGTCGTCGCGACCGGTCGATGCAACCTGGCTGGCAAAACCGGCACGATGCAGGGCTCGGTAGAGCCAGTCGCCGGAACGGTCGCCGGTGAACATGCGTCCGGTGCGGTTGGCCCCGTGGGCGCCGGGGGCTAGGCCGACCAGCAGCAGGCGCGCCTTGGTATCGCCGAAACCGGGCACGGGTTTGCCCCAGTATTGCTGGTCGCGGTAGGCGGCTTTGCGTTCGCGGGCGACCTGTTCGCACCAGGCGATTAGACGCGGACAGCTGCGGCAGGCGATGATGTTTGCGTTGTGCTGGGCGAGGCGGGAGGGCATGGCCCTAGGTGTACGAAGATTCCGGCGGGGAATCAACCCGCGAGCAGTGGTTCTTCGCTGTACATGAGGAAACGTCCGCGCGCCTCGAGTTCGTCGAGCGAACGCGCGGCGTTTCCGTCGACCGCGGTGTGCAGGGTCTTGTCGATGACGAATTCCTTGCGCGGATGCGGCTTGATGGTGGCGCCGAAAAGATCTGGGTCGTGATCGAACATGATGAGGGTCTGGTTCTCGGCGATGACCGGCAGCCAGTGGGACTTCCACTGGCGGGTTTCGAGCGGGAAGGTGTCGTAGGCGGTCTGGTAGACCATGCGCAGGTTGTGGCGCATGGGGCATACGTCGCCGGCGAAAAGGATGCGGCGCGGCTTGAACATGAAGATTGCTTCGGGGTGAACGATGTCGATGCCGCTCTCCGCCTCGAGGATTATCATGCTGTGTCCCCGCGTATGGCCTCCGCTGCGGGCGAGGGTGATGCCGGGAAGAATTTTCTCTCGCTCGCCTTTCACGAGATGAAGTTGGTCCTCCGGCAGCTCGCGTAACGGCGCTATGGTGGCGGCGGGATACGACTTGTAGAGCAGCGGGTCGCCGGAGGTCGCGTCTTTCCACTCGCTCGCATGCACGAAGTGCATGGCATTGGGGAATGCGGGCAGCTCGCCATCGGGCGATGCGCCACCGGCGTGATCCCAGTGCAGATGGCTGAAGATGACAAAGGAAATGGCGGCAGGACGAATGCCCAGCGCCTCGAGCTGCTCAATCAACGGCCAGCCAGAGCCTAGTCCGTTAAGCGCGAGCTCTTTTTCGCTAAATTTGCCGGCTGGTCCGCACCCGGTATCAATGAGGCCCTTGCGTCCGTCGTCGAGCTCCACCAGAAGGCTATGTGCATGTTGCTGAATGCGATTACTTTCATCGGCCTCGGTCAGGCGGGACCAGATCGGCTTGGGAACCAAGCCGAACATGGCACCACCGTCGGTGGTGAAGCGCGAGGCGATAATGGGGGTAACTTTCATGAAATTGCGACGCTATTGTTAATCCGCAGGCTCAATCATGGGATGCGGAATCAGCGCCTCATAGTCCTCGACTGAGGCGTTGGACAAACAGGCGTCGATGATTTTTTGTCCCAGTGGATCGAGGTCGGCCGATTTGCGGAACTGCGAGAGCTCTTTCTGGAAGAAGCCGAATAGTTCGGTTGCGCCCTTGTCATAGGCCTCGACGCCGACTTCTTTCTGCAGGGCGACATTCAGCATGATTTGCGGGATTGATTGTCCTTCGACCACGATATTTTTCATGGCGTAGCCGAGGAGCGGGCAACGCGAGGCTTCGACCTGGCCGTGATGGAACTTCGCACCGCCGCGGCGGGCAAGGTATTCGCGGGCGATCCATTGCGGCATGAAGCTGGTCTTCCAGGCGCCGATGTGCTGGTTGGGGCAGAGGATGTAGCGCACCTTCGGGGTGTCGACGATTTGCTGCAGGAGCAGGTTGGCGTGATCGACCATGCGGCCGGTGGCGAAGGGCCAGTAGGAGCCGACGCCTTCCGAGCTCATGCCTTCCTTGGCGACAATGCTGGGGTTGGCGTGTCCGCGCGGGGCGACCAGGCGCCACAGCCAGGCCAGCGAGGGCGGCAGCAAGTGGAAGAAACCGATGATGCCGTAGGAGGGAGCGTCGGCGGTGCAGGGCGGGGTGCGCACGCCGAAGCTGCGCACTTCCACCGATGCAGTGCCGTTGACGATACCGGGAACGGCCTTGCGGGGCACGATGACGCGCGGGTTGGGACAGGGCTTGCCGGGCTCGTCCATGATGTGATCCCAGATGAGCGCGGTGCCGCCGGGTTGTGCCTCGATGTTGAGGAAGAGCAGCGGCTGTTGCGGGTGGATGGTCATTTCCTCGAGGTGCGGGTCGACGCCATAATGAGTGATGTGGTTCACGCGCACGAACCAGCCGTTTTCCGCGTCGATGACCGCGAGCTTGCCGTCGCTGCGGCTGAGCGAGGGATGACAAAGGGCCATGTCATCGGTCACCGGGCGCAATTCGCAGTTACGGGGGAGCACGATATTACGGCGCTCGCCGGTCACAATGTTTTCGCCGAGCAGCAGACTGCCGTCGCGTTCGCGGTGGACCTGCTCGAGCATTTCGCTCTTGCCGCCGCCGCTCGCGCCTTCGTGCATGACGGTGAGCCGGTTGTCGTAGGGGGTGATGACCTGCACGGTCGAGCAGTGGGCGGTGACCCATTTTTCCTTCTCGCCGAGGGTCAACAGGACGCCGTAAATGCCTTTTTTGGCGCTGGGCCCGGGATATAGGTTGTAGCTGAAAAGTTCATGGCGCTCCTCGGAGCGGTTGTGCACGACCATCTGCTTACCGTTGAACTTGGTATGGCGGAAAACGGGGGCTACGTAAATCACCGCGCGCGGGTTGAAGTTATCGGGCAGGCTTTCGGCATCGAGAATGCCTTGCAGCAGGGCCAGACCGAGCGCGAAGAAGCCGGCGTTGGCGGGACCAATCACCAGCGCGTCGGCGCCAATGCCGGGGGCCCCGGCCGAGAAAGGAAAAAGGGCGAGGTCCTGGGTCTTCAGCCAGTCGAAGGTTTCCTTGCGAAGGCCATCGAATTCCTCGTTGAACAGCTCGCGGTAGCGGGGCTTGTCGGTTGGGCTGTTGTCGGCAATGACCATGCAGTCGGGATCGCGTCGCCGCATGTAGGGGTCCACGTAATTCGCGGCGATACCGTTCTTAACCCGGCAGACCGTTGCCTCCAGCACGCGACCCTTGCCCGGCACATCGTAGGCGACTTCATGAATGCCGTCCTTCTCGTCTTTCAAGGCAAGGGTGAGCAAATCTTGTTTGTTTTGGGCCACCACGAAGGACGGGCATGCACTTAGAACCTCTTCCAGATCCGGAAAAGGCTTGAATCCGAGTTGTTGCTCCAGCGACATGAAAAACTCCTGTTTTGAGGGTCCGCGTTCTGCAGCTGGTCGTTTGGTGCCAGCATCGAGGTCGAGACTATAACGAGGGCGGGGCAAGTGAATAAAGCGAATTCTGGTGAGAAAACATCGGGGAATGGATGAGAAATGGGGAGGGGGTTGCGTGGGTGGAGTGGGGTAGGCGGGGGGGTGGGGTGTCGGGGTTCGGCATGCGTCGTTCCGTCGAATTCATTTTCTTTTTGTGCTTGCGGACATGACGGAGCATGTATCGCCAGTGGTGGAGGGCTCCGCTCCGTCGGAGCCGCAGAACATGGATGAAAATGAATGGGCGCGAAGCTCCCAAAGGGTTTGTTTTGCGGATGCACGGCCAGGAAAATCCCTCAAAACAAATTTTTCATGTGTAGGGATCTGGTTCTTTTGCTTAAATGTAAAAAAAAGAACCCCGGAGAGATTTGTTTGAAGACTAATGCCCAAGACGCTGACCCCCACGGAAAAACATCCCGCCTTATTAACCACCTGCTGCAGTTGCAGGATTTTATCTTTGCGCGCGAGCAACAGCAGTTGTCCATGCCCGGCTCGCGGCTGACTCAACTCGATGCGTCGATCGAGTCGATGCTGCATGACTTGCCGGATGAAGTGCGGGCGCATTTCGAGAAGATGTGGAAGAAAGCCGGTTTGTCCATCGTTCCGATTTCCAAGGGTAACTGCTCGGCCTGCGGCATGATGATTCCGGTGAGCCAGGTGCATGCGGTGCACGCAGCGGATGCTCTCTATCAATGCCCGAGTTGTGCGCGTTATCTTTATTTCCCCGAGGCTGCGCCGCGCCGCGTGGTCGCGAAAACCGCCCGCACCCGCAGCGCTCCCGCGCAAGTGGGTATCGCCCGTTTCAGTGCCCCGGTATTAATGATGCCGAAACTGAAGGTGAAAACCCGCGATGAAGCGCTGGAGAAAATCTGTACGGCGATGGAGAAGCAAAGCTTCGTCGACCACGGCAAGCGCCTGTTCGAGGAGGCGGTGCGCCGCGAGGTCATCTCCAGCACGGCGGTCGATCAGGGGCTGGCCTTTCCGCACGTACGCGGCGTGGAGGGTGGTGGCCTTTCGCTGGCGCTGGCGACCATTACCCGCGGGGTGAAATTCTCCGATGAGGCGAAGACGAACACCCGCATCATCTTCTTTATTTCCATCCCGACGGCGGCAAGCGCGTTTTACCTGAAGCTGTTGTCGGGTTTGACCAAGACCTTTCGCGACGAGGAAAACCGCGATCTGCTGATGGCGGCGGAAACCCAGGACGATCTCTGGAAGGCGCTGGTAAAAACAACGCGGGCGACCATTACCTAGGTTCGCCCGCGCTGCGGTGGCTCGAATGGAAGACGCGAATTATTCGCGGCCGGGATAGCTGATCTCGGCGCTTTCGACCAGCCCTTCGATATAGTCACGCGCGACTTCCTGTTGCTTTTGACCGCTGAGATAACGGCTGAGCTGATCCTTGACTTCGTCGTAGGGGGTGACACCACCTTCACTGCGGTCGGTCACTTTCACGAGGTGGAAGCCGAACTGGGTTTCCACGATTTCGCCGACTTCGCCGATGGGTTGGCTGAAGGCGGCTTGTTCGAATTCGGGAACCATGCGGCCGCGGGTGAATTCACCGAGGTTGCCGCCCTGCGCCTTGCTGGGGCAGGAAGAGTGTTCGCCGGCCAGTTCGGCAAAATCGGCGCCTTCCAGCAGTTGCATGCGGATAGCTTCGAGCTCGGCGCGCTTGGCAGCCTTGTCCTCGTCGGAAGAGCCGGCGTCCACGGAAATCAGAATGTGCGAGGCGGTGGCGCTTTCCGGCTTCTCAAACTGTTGCTTGTTCTCTTCATAGAAGGCGAGCGCTTCCTCTTCGGTGGCTTCGATGGTGCCGCCGCTTGAGGCTTCAATCAGTTTACGGATTTTTAATTCCATCCCGAAGTTGTCGCGGAATTCATCCTGACTGGTTCCGGTCTGGGCGAGCATATCATCCAGGCTGGCGCCGGGCGGCAGGTTGGCGGTGAGTTCGCCGACCGCGGTATCGAATTCCTCGTCGCTGATGGTGATGTTTTCGGAAGCAACCTTGTCGAGCAGGACTTGACGGTTGACGAGGTTATCCAACATTTGCGTTTCCATCTGGGCGCGCATCTGCTCGACACGCTCGGGCGGAACCCGTCCCTGCATGCGCTGGAGCATGCGTTCGACTTCGGTATTGATCTGGCCTTGAGTGATTTCAGTTCCATTAACGACAGCTAACACCATGGAGGGGTCCTTTACGCTTTGCAGGGGTTGGGTGAACAATTCTTCGGCTATTTCCTCCCCAACGGTAGTTGAGACGGCGTCATCATTGCTTTTGTTGCAGCCGGTGAAAGTTATCGCGGCGGCCGAGGCGATGGTTAAACCGCCCAAAATGAAACGGACATTCATGAAATTTCCTTTCTTTTCATACGTGAGCCCGGACTGTCCCCCAAAAGCTGGAAGGTGTCAAAGTGATAATCCAACCGATTTTTTGCGTTTCCGGATTTGCGTCGCGTTGATTCAGAGAGCATGCTTGTAGCGATGATTGCTGTCGCGGATGCTCAATTCAAGGTGACCGCCGGTTATGTCCCCACTGGAGACCAGCCGGCGGCCATCGACGCGCTGGCGGCGGGATTCCGTGAGGGAAACCGCTTTCAAACGCTGGAGGGGGTTACCGGTTCCGGCAAAACCTTCACCATGGCCCATGTGATTGCCAAGGTAGGCAAGCCGACGCTGATCATCTCGCATAATAAGACGCTCGCCGCCCAGCTTTACGCCGAGTTCAAGAGCTTCTTCCCCGACCACGCAGTAGAGTATTTCGTCAGCTACTTCGATTACTACCAGCCCGAGGCATACCTGCCTCAGACCGACACCTTTATCGAGAAGGATTCCGCCATTAACGAAGAGATCGAGCGGCTGCGTCTGTCCGCCACCAATTCGCTGATGAACCGGCGCGATGTGATCATCGTGGCCTCGGTATCCTGCATATACGGTTTGGGCTCGCCGGAGGATTACAAGGGGATGGTGGTGGAGATTGAGCGGGGGAGCGAAGTGGACCGGGATGCGCTCTTGATGAAGCTGGTTGATATCCAGTACCAGCGCAACGACATCGAGAACAGCCCGGGCACTTTCAGGGTGCGGGGGGATTGCGTGGATATTTTTCCCTCGTATGCCAAGAAGGGCGTGCGGCTGGAGTTCTTTGGCGATTGCGTCGAGTCGATCGCCCGCATCGACGGGCTCACCGGGCATCGCGAGGCGGAAATGGAGCAGGTGGTGATCTCCCCGGCCAAGCATTTCGTGACGCCCGCCTACAAGATGGAAACAGCCATCGCCTCGATTCAAGCCGAGCTGGAGGAGCGCATTCGCTGGTTCGAGGAGCGGCAGAAGTTGCTGGAGGCGCAGCGCATCCGCATGCGCACCAATTACGACATCGATATGATGCGGGAGCTCGGCTACTGCTCGGGCATCGAAAATTACTCGCGACACCTCACCGGACGTCCGCCCGGGGCGCGACCCTACACCATGCTCGATTATTTCGAGGGCGACTTCCTCACCATCATCGACGAGTCGCACGCCACCCTGCCGCAGATTCGCGGCATGTACAATGGTGACCAGGCGCGCAAGCGGGTGCTGGTCGAGCATGGATTTCGCTTGCCGAGCGCGCTCGACAACCGCCCGCTCAATTTTGAAGAGTTTTTACAGGTTACCACGCAGACCTTGTTCGTTTCCGCGACGCCGGGACCTTACGAGCGCGAGGTTTCGCCACCGGCGGTGAGGCAGGTGATTCGTCCGACCGGAATTATCGATCCGCCGATTGAGATCCGCCCGTTGAAGGGGCAGATTGACGACGTCATCGAGGAAATCCGGCTGCGGGCGGAGAAGGGCGAGCGGACACTGGTCACGACGTTGACCAAGAAAACCGCCGAGGACCTGACCGAATATCTGCAGCAATTCAACATGCGGGTGCGCTACCTGCATTCGGAAATCGACGCGATTGAGCGGGTGGAGATTTTGCGGAGCTTGCGGAAGGCGGAGTTTGACTGCCTGGTTGGCATCAACCTGCTGCGCGAGGGGTTGGATTTGCCGGAGGTGTCGCTGGTGGCGATTCTGGATGCGGACAAGGAGGGTTTTCTGCGTTCCGAAACCTCGCTGATTCAGACGGCAGGGCGGGCCGCCCGGCACATTGACGGCCGGGTCATCATGTACGCAGACAACATCACCGATTCGATGCAGCGGATGCTCGACGTCACCGATGAACGGCGGCGGATACAGCTTGCTTACAACAAGGCGCACGGCATCACGCCGAAGCAAATTGTGAAGGAGATTCAGGACAGCCTGGCCATCATCAAGGAGTCGGAAGAGGTCGACGACATGGTGGTCAAGGAGGATCGCGGCGACTACAGCGTGCATGAAGTGGTCCAGCAAATCGAACGCGAGATGCTTGAGGCCGCCGAGGCCCTCGAGTTCGAGCGGGCGGCGATGCTGCGCGATCAGCTCAAGGAGTTGCGCGAGGCCCACGGCGTCGGCGCGGGGGAGTCCACTGCCGCGCCAGTCAAAACCAAAAATACCAAGCGAAAATCACCCACCAAGACCACCAAATACGTGATGCGCCGTGGGCGGAAGAAGGGTTAACCGCTTCGCGACCTCTTTTCGGCTCAGGCATTGATAACGGGGGTCACGTTCGCTTGCTGGCCGGCCAGAGCAAAAAATCGCCATTTACAAAATCTTGCGACGGGGTACATTTTGCCGATGGTAAAACGTTTTTACATTTTTATTGTACTCTTCTTTTTGGTGGACGTTTATGTGCGAGCGCAGAGTTATCCAACCGCTATGGGCGCTACACATTATGCGGGAGCGATGGGAACCGGTACTACGTTCCGGGTCTGGGCGGGGTCCGCTACCAGCGTTGTGGTGGTGGGGACATTCAATAACTGGAGCGAATCCGCTAACCCGTTGACCCGCGAGGGAAGCAGCGAAATCTGGTCGGTAAGCGTGGCGGGTGCCCGGCCCGGCCAGCAATTCCACTACCTTATCAATGGCCAGCACCAACGACGCGATCCGCGCAGCGCCCGCATTGTGAAGTACGATATGGCCGACTCCATCATTTACGACCAGAGCGCCTACGAATGGAAATCAGAAGGTTTTGTTCCGCCGTCGCTGGGGGAGATGGTCATTTATGAACTTCATGTGGGAACCTTCAATGATCCGCATCCGGAGGCCGGCGGTTCGGCGAGCCTGGACGACGCGCGCCAGAAACTCGATTACGTGGCCAGTCTCGGCGCGAACGCGGTGAAGATCATGCCGGTGACCGAGTTTCCGGGGACCCATAGTTGGGGCTACAATCCGACTGACCTTTACGCGGTGGATAACCTCATCTACGGCGGACCGGACGCGTTGAAGCGATTTGTCGACGACGCCCATCAGCGCGGCATAGCGGTCATTCTCGACATCGTCCACAACCACTACAGTGACGCTGAAGCCAGCAATAATATGCGCTACTCGCTCTGGAATTTTGATGGCCTGCCCGGCTCGCCCGGAGGCGGCATGTACTTTTACCAGGATCCGGTGAAGGCCCAGACCCAGTGGGGACCGCGACCGGACTACAGCAATAATAACGTGCGCGATTACATCAAGGATAACGTCCGCATGTGGCTGCGCGATTACCGCATCGACGGTTTTCGTTGGGATGCCACCAAGTTTATTCGCCTCGCCACTAATGAGTCGGTGATCGCCGAGGGCGAGACTTTGCTCCGCGAGGTCAATACCATCATTCGCAATGAATTCACCAATAAGATCAGCATCGCCGAGGACCTCGCCCAACTACCCTCCACCACGGCCCCAGTGGCCAGCGGCGGACTCGGCTTTCACAGTGACTGGCACACCGAAGTACATTTCGCGCTGGTTCAGGAAATCGCTAAGACCAACGCCACCCCCGACTTCAACCGCATCTTGAGCGGATCAGCGCTCAACTACACCTCACATACCCGGCGCGTGGTGTATACCGAGTCGCACGACGAAGTCGGCCAGAAAAACTTCAAGGACCGCGTACCTTACCGCATGGATCCGGCCAATCCGACCAGCCAGCTCGCCCGGCGCAAGAGTATGCTGGCTGCCGGTTTGATGTTCGGCACGCCCGGTATCCCGATGATTTTTCAGGGTCAGGAAATGCTCGAGACCATTGGCTTCGAGGATACCAATTCCGTTCGTTGGGCGCTGGTCGATCAATTCCCCGGTGTGCACAACTTCTATAAGGATATGATGCACCTGCGCCGGAATTATTTCGGCAACACCGCCGGCCTGACCGGTCAATATGTCTTCGCGCAGACGCAAAACATCAGCGGTTTTCCGAGTCCGTTATTGACCATGCACCGTCTGAATCAGGGTGGGGTGGGGGATGATGTCTTTATCGTGGCCAACCTCTCCACGAACACCTACCTGGATGAATTCGTGACCTTTCCGAGGACGGGCGATTGGTATGCGGTTTTGAATAGCGACAGCACGCGTTACGGCAGCGACTTCAGTGATGTGGGTATTGCCCAAACGGCGGTCTTTGCCGATACCAGCAGAGGCCGGGTCAGCCTCGCCCCCTGGAGCTTTGTCGTCTACGCACGGTCACCGCTAAGCGCGTCCACCTTCAGCGGCATGGCGGTGGCTGGGCCCTTCAATGGTTGGAACAATACCGCGAACATGAATCGCTGGCAGGAGCACGTCTGGTCGGTCGACCTTGAGCTGGGTGCCACGAACGCTTTTGAATTTAAGTTTACGGCAAATAATGCGTGGAATGACGCATGGGGAATGGGCAGCATCCAGTCGAATATCTGGCCGATTAAAGGGCAAGGTAGCAGCGTGGGGGGAGCACCCAACTTCTTCATCCCCATCCCCGCCGACGGCACCTATCGATTCACGTTTAATAGTGCCACCGGCGCATTCGAAGTGCGCGAGATCAAGGCGGTCCCATTAAAAACCAGGCACCCCAACATGGCGCTGGCCGCCGGTTTTAATGCTTTCAATCTCGCCCCGAATTTAGGGCTGAATCCCGACGGCGTCTGGACCGGTAGCTTCTCAGTTGTTTCGCAATTTGACCTACACTTTAAATTCGCCGCCTATGGCATCTGGGACGTCTCCTGGGGGGGCTGGGGCAATGCGCAAGAGGCGCCTATATCCGGTTTTGCCACGCCTAATGCCGGTGGCGATATCGTCTTGAGGAGCCCGGTCAACGGGACCTATGCCTTCACCTTCAACGATGTCACAACGGCATACACGGTAGAGAAAACCGGCGTGCCCGATCCTTATCCGAATATGCAGATCATCGGCAGTTTCAATGGCTGGAGCGGGTTCGTGCAAATGCAGAACGCCGGTTCGCATGAATGGCAGTACACCGTAGAGCTTGATCAGGCGTGGGATTTGGAATTCCGGGTGGCCGCCTATAACACCGGGTATGATTTCTCCTGGAGCAGCAGCAACGCGGTGAGCGCGCCTTTCCCTGCCACGGCTTCGGCCACGCTCGGCGGCACTGGCAACTTCACCGCGCGCGGCCCGCTCAAAGGCATCTACACCATTACTTTTAACAGCGCTGACTGGACCTACACCATCACCCGCAGCGCCTCCTCGGCTTATCCGGGCATGACCTTGGCCGGCAACTTCAACGGCTTTAATCCCGCCGCGAACAACATGACCAGCAATGGATTGCATCAGTGGAGTTACACCGCGAATATTTCCCGGGCTGATGCGGCGCAATTCAAGTTCGCCTCCGGTTCATGGGATACGAGCTGGAGCCGGGAGATTACGCATGCGCATACCTTTCCCATCAACGGATCTGTGTTGAGCGGCGTATCAAGTAACATCTACATCGAGGGTCCGCTGGACGGTTCTTACACCTTCACTTTCGACAGCGATGCCTTGACCTATACCGTCACGAAAAACGCGACGGTGCTCCCTCCAGCCCGCGCCAGCATGGCGGTGGCGGGAACGCTGAATAGCTGGAACAAGGTGCCCAACATGACCCTTAACGCCAATAACGAGTGGGTATACGTGCGCACCTTAAACCAAAGCGGAGGCATCGAATTTAAATTTGTCGCCGAGGATAACTGGGATATCAGCTGGGGTCATCTCAACGCAGGCCACGCCACCAATGCGCCAGTCACCGGCGTGGCCGATACCCAAGTCGGCAACAACATCATTCTGCCCGGTCCCTTCTCCGGCGATTACCGATTCGTCTTCAACGATCGTAACCTCACCTACCGGATCGAGCGAGTGGCCGTCATTGATGCTCCTTACGATGTTTTGGCCGTTTCGAAAAATGACAATCAGATGGTGTTCCAGTGGCAGACGCATCCTTTTGCTGTTTACACCATCGAACGTTCCACCAATTTGATGATGCCCGGCGGCGGTTTTGCGGTTTATGTTCCTGATATTCCGGCCGCCACCGTCCTGAATGTGTACACGGTTGATATGGGTCAAGCCGATGCCGAATATTATCGTATAACCGCTCAGTAGCCGGGTGCTTGTATTCCGTGTTCCGGACAGTGATTCGTAGGTTCTCTATCGTGATAAGGCCGGAGGTTTTGATATGAAAAGTTTCATCGTAGTAATTCTTGCGCTGTTTGTTTCCGGGTGTACCTCCTTGCCGGAGCATGCCGTTGACCAGGTGAAATCGGTGGTGCTGGCAAAAACCACATCGAGTTGGGACGGGGCGTATTTGCCCGCTTATCCGGAAGGTCAACCGGAGATCACCATTCTCAAAATCACGGTTCCTCCCGGGGTCCGGCTACCGCTGCATTATCATCCGGTGATTAACGCGGGCGTTATGACGGCGGGCGAACTTACGGTGGTGACGGAGAAGGGCCAGACCAACCGGTTGGTGGCCGGCGATGCGATCGTGGAAGTGGTGGAGACGCTTCACTACGGCATGAATGAAGGCCGCGTGCCCGCTGAAATTCTGGTGTTTTATGCCGGCGTTAAAGATGGCAATATCACTGTTATCAATCAATCAGGAGACAGCTATGACTGAACCGACTATTGCGATGAAAAAATCCTGCGCCGTCGAGGTGAAGAAGGGCGAGACGTATTACTGGTGCTCCTGCGGCCTAAGTGATAACCAACCCTATTGCACCGGCGCACATAAAGGCACGGATTTCCGTCCGCTGGCCTACACGGCGGAAGAAGATACCACCGTTTATTTTTGCGGCTGCAAGCACACGAAAAGTCAACCAATGTGCGATGGAACGCACAAAACGCTTTAAGCCCGGAAAGAATAATCATGAAAAGTATCATAGCCTTGATGGTTAGTGCCGCCTTGTTGACGGGATTTACGGCAGCTCAAGCCGAAACCCGGAATCATCGCGTCGGTTTTGGTGTTAATTATTGGTACGCGATCGATGATATCGACGTTGGTGACATCGATGATAGCGGGCTCAGTTATCTGGTTACCTATCAGTACAAGCCCAGCCTGGTCGGTATACAGCTCGATGGCGAAATGCTCCCCGACCGCCTTGGCGAGGATGCCTATGCGGCGGCTGGTTATCTGGTAGTCGGCGGGGCGATCTACGGCTCGGTTGGCGCCGGGATCCTGAACGTGGATGGCGAATGGGCGGATGATCCATTTTATGCGCTGCGTCTGGGTTTGGACTTTGAACTGTTGCCCGGTATCCATCTCGACATCTCGGGAAGCTATCGATTCGACAGCGCGACCAAGATCGATGATGCGCTGGATGACTACGACACGGACACCGTGTTTTTGGGCGCGGCGGCGCGGTTTGAGTTTTAGGCGTTTAGTGCTCGCTGAACAGGCTTAATTGTTGTTTCGGCTCCGCGCGTTTTCTTCTTTGCGGGCGTTTGCGGCTGCCGTGGTCTTTAAAAACGCGGCGGGCTTCTTCGCGATGTTCGTCGGAGCGGCGGAGTTTGGAGAATTCAGCGCGGGCGAAACGGACGGCTTCGGTATGGTCGATAACCGGTGCGGGATAACCGCGCGGCGGTGAGGCGAGTTTCCAGGGCGTGTGAATCTCCGCGGCGGACAAATCGCGCAGTTCCGGCACCCACTGCCGGATGAAGTCCCCGCGCGGGTCGTGATCGGTGCCTTGTTTGACCGGATTATACATCCGCAAGGTATTGATGCCCGTGGTGCCGCTCTGCATTTGCAACTGACTGATGTGTATACCCGGCTCGTAGTCGATGAACTGGCAGGCGAGGAAATCGCGAAAATCCCGCCAGTCGACCCACAGGTCGTAGGCCGCGAATGAAACCAGCATGGCGCGCATGCGGAAATTGATCCAGCCCCGTGCCTGCAGGCTCCGCATGCAAGCGTCAACGAAGGGATAGCCGGTCATCCCGCGCTTCCACGCCTCCAGCCGGTCGGCGTGCCCCCCTCGCTCCCGCAAGGCTTCGCAGGCGCGGTTAAAGCAGTGTCCCTCTATGGCGGGTTCGGCCTCGAGCTTTTGTATGAAGTGGCAATGCCAGTGCAGGCGGGCGTCGAGCGCGCGCAAATCGGCGGGGCGAATCGCGGTAGGCTTTTTCGCCCGCTCGCGCCGGAGCCGCTGTACGACCGCGCGCATGGAGACGCAGCCCCAGGCGAGGTAGGGACTGAGTCGCGAACATTTTTCGTAGGCGGTGACCGGGCTGCTCATGCCTTGCTGGTAGCCGTGTCCCCGTCCGTCGAGGTAGTCCTCATACCAGCGCCAGCCTTCGTGGCTGCCGCCTCGCAGATCCGCCGCCCGTTCTACCGGTGCGGCGACCCTTTCGAAAAGTTCCAATGATTGGAACTTTTCCGCAGTGGTTTTTCCAGGGATTGGAACTTTTTTGAAAAAGGGCTGGATGCGCTCCGGGGCAGCGGCAAGGGGTTCGGCCATGAATTTTTCCCAGCGGGATTGCCAGCGGTCGCGGTTGACTTTGCCGCGTTCGACACCGAAGTGGCGGATTTCGGTCCAGTCCACACCCTGCGCTTTCGCCCACGCCTTGACCGCGCGATCACGGCGGAAGGTAAGCTCGACGCCGGTTTCCATGTGCGACCAGATATGGGTGAATCCGGTTTCGCGGCGCAAGTCCTCCAGCACCTCGACCGCTTCGCCGTTGCGGATGAGCAGTGAGGCGCCGCGCCGGGTGAGTTCGTCGTTGAGCTCGTTGAGGCTGTCGTTGATGAAGTCCGCGTGCAGGCGGTCGAAATCGGGCGCGGCGGCCAGCGATGGTTCGATGATGTAAAGCGGGATGACCGGACCTCGCGCAGCAGCCTCGACGAGCGGTTGGTGGTCGTCAACGCGGAGGTCGCGCTTGAACCAGACAACATGAGGCGACGCTTGGGACATTGAGAACGATACGCCGGTCCCGGATGATTGCAAACGGCGCGATGTTACAGGTTGTTCATGGCGGCATGAAGGAGGGATCGCCCGTCTTTCATGCCAAGCTTGGTTTTGATGTTCTCGCGGTGGGTGGCGACGGTTTTAGGACTGATGCCGAGGCGGGGTCCAATCTCGCGGGGATTCAGGCCGGCGCCGATTAATTGATAAACTTGAAGTTCGCGATCGGTCAGGGCGTCCAACCCGGTGCGGCCCTCGCTGCAGCCGCGGGCTACACGCTGGAGCAGGCGAGCGTTCATGCGCTTGCTCAAATAAATGTCGCCCGCCATGATCGTCTGAATAGCTTCAAGAAACTCATCTGTAGCGGAATGTTTCATGATGTACCCGGATGCACCATTTTTCAGGCAACGCTCCGCATACACTTCCTCGTCCTGCATGGAGATAATCAGGAAAGGGGTGTCCGGATGAGCGGATTTGGCATCTTTCAGTAACTCTATGCCGTCACCTTCGCTCAGAAGTAAATCTGCGATGATTAAATCCGGATTATGTTGGTCAATCATGCGAAGCGCTTCCTGCGCTCCCGCGGCTTCGGCGCAAACTATTAAACCCGGCTCGCGATTAATGAGCGCAACGAATCCGTCACGTACCACCTGGTGGTCTTCCACAACCAGAATGCGTATGGCATCATTCTTGTTTTGCTTTCCGTTACTCATGGCGTCGTTAGTAATACGCGTAACAGTAACAATGATCAATATTAACTTACGAGGATATTCGTATTGTACATGTGACCAATAGGCCGCAGGTGGGCATGGGCATAATCTTCAAGTTGCCGCCAATCAAGCGGGCGCGGTAGTGCATGATGCGCAGGCCCGACCCGTCCTTGGGCATCGGTCGGCGCACCATACCGCAACCATTGTCCGCTACGGTCAGGGTCACTTGATGGTCTTGCCGGGTAAGTCCAATGTTGATCTGCCGGGCCTTGCTGTGCTTTACCGCGTTGCCGACAGCTTCCTGGGCAATGCGGTAAAGATGAATGGCTCTGGACTTCTCCGGTAAATCCACGCTGGTTTCGCCTTCAAAGTTGCATTGCACATCGAAGGTGGCATTAGTCGAAGCAGCGAGGTATTGGAGGGCAGGGGAGAGGCCATCCTGCAATTCGACCGGGTCAATACCCCGGGCGAGGCTGCGTATTTGTTCGCCAACACGGTTGGCGAGATTGACGAGGTCGGTGGCCTGACCGGGTGCGGGCGGGGTTCGATCGATGAGCTGGGCTTCCATGAGTTTGGCCTTGAAGGCGAGGCCGGTGACGAGCTGCCCGACACTGTCGTGCAAATCGCGGGCGATACGCTCCTGCTCGGCGGTGGTGGCGCGCACCACCTCCTCTTCGAGGTTGCGCTCCTCGGTGATGTCGCGTCCGGCGGCGTAAATTAATTTTGACGGGATATCGGACGATACATTCCAAAGGATGCGGCGGTAATTTCCGTCGCGGGCACGAAAGCGGTTTTCGAAGGAGTCCAGGTTTTTGCCTTCACCCAGCGCGGCTACGGCTTCGAGCGAGAAGCTGATATCATCCGGATGGATCAACTCTACGTAACTTCGGCCGATGATTTCATCGTTACGGTACCCCAGCGTGTTCAGGAAAGCTGGATTCACATAGATGATATTTGTGTCGTGTCCGGCGATACCCATGATGTCGGCGGATTGTTCAAAGAATAGCCGAAGCTGACGCTCGGCGGCTTGCAGTTCGTTCATATTGCGCTGGAGTTCATCACGCGAGGATTTGAGATTGTCCGCCATTATCGCGAAGGCCCGGGAGAGCTCGCCCACTTCATCCGGTTCTCTCGAGATGAGTTTGCGGGCGGCATCGAAGTTGCCGTCGGCCAGGTCGCGGGCGGTGTGGGTAAGGGTTACGATGGGTCGGGTAATGCTGCGTGCCATAAGCATGACAGCCAATACGATCAAACCAAAGAAGCCCAGCGAGACAACAAACTCCCGTGCCATGTTTTCCAGTTTGATCTCCTTCATGCGCGCCCGAAGATCAGCCAAGGTCTTCTGGTAGTCCTCATCGCTGACGAAGGGCCGCGTTTCGTCGAGGTGAGAAATGGTTTGTTCAATCAACACGTTGTCGCCCCGGTACTCGACCAGCATCATGACCAGGCGCAGAGCAAAGATGAAGCCGATCACGTAGACCAACAGCTTCCCACGGATGGATCGATGGATGAGAGGGACAGGCATGTAATTCTGCTCCAATCTTCGCAATCTATTCTAAACGGCCCGTTTGCGCGATGGCAAAAGTTGAGCTTTCGGGTCGCCCGGAGATTTCGGTATGCCGGATAATCGCCGGATCCGCATGAACGAGACCGCAAATAAATATTTATTATGAATGCCTTTAATTGCTATTGACGGCTTGAGCTCAAGCCACCCATGCTGTTCACGTGCTAGCGATCTATTCGATCAAGTGTGAACGAAATAGCGGATCGAAACGGCTTTCCGTCATCGATGCGGATTTGAATCTACACCGGAGCGGAATTTTATCCGCTGTCTCATCTCAGGCTACCAAAGGGGAGAAGTCGTCATGGGTGATCTAGCATCTGATCTTTCTGCGGCAGAATTGGCCGCGGCGCGAAAGAGTCCGCTTTACAACGAAGACTTGGCTCCAGTGGCCAGTTCCGACCGCCGATGGAAGACCAAGGACATCGCGCATTTGTGGGTGGGCATGTCGGTGTGTATTCCCACCTATATGCTGGCGAGCGGGTTGATCGCGGGCGGTATGAATTGGTGGCAGGCCATACTGACTGTGGCTTTGGGCAACTTGATCGTGCTGATTCCGATGGTTCTCAACGGGCATGCCGGCACCAAGTACGGCATTACCTTTCCGGTTTTCGCGCGGGCTTCGTTCGGTGTGCACGGCACGCATATTGCCTCGGTGCTGCGTGCGGTGGTGGCGTGCGGCTGGTTCGGCATTCAAGCGTGGATCGGCGGTACGGCGATTTACGAGCTGACGCGGCTGCAGTGGCCGGGCATCGCCGACTCGGCGGTCATCGGTTTCCTCGGCAACGAACACATACAAGTGAACGTCGCGCAGTTCCTGTGCTTCCTGTTATTCTGGGCGATCAACATCGGTATTTTCTGGCGCGGAATGGAAAGTATTCGGGTGGTGGAGAACTGGGGCGCGCCGCTGCTGGTCGGGCTGGGGCTGGCCTTGCTAATCTGGGCCTACATCAATGCGGACGGCTTCGGCCCGATGCTTTCGCAGCCGGACCAGTTCGAGACTAACGCGGATTTCTGGCGGATGTTTTTCCCGAGCCTGACCGCGATGGTTGGATTCTGGGCAACGCTGTCCTTGAACATTCCCGACTTCACCCGCGAGGCGCGCAGCCAGCGCGATCAGATGCTGGGGCAGTTTCTGGGGCTGAACACGACGATGCCGTTTTACGCATTCGTCGGCGTGGCGGTGACCAGCGCGACGGTGGTGATTTTCGGCGAGGCGATTTGGGATCCGGTGCAGTTGCTGGCGCGCTTCGACAGCGTGGGGCTGATGATCGTGTCGATGTTTGCGCTTACCTTGGCGACCCTGACCACCAACCTCGCCGCGAATGTGGTGGCGCCTTCGACGGCTTTCTCGAATTTCATGCCGCGCAAGATCAGCTTGCGGGTGGGTGGCATCATCACCGGCATCATTGGCATTTTGATGATGCCGTGGAAGCTGGTGGCGGATCCGAGCGGTTATATCTTTACATGGCTCATCGGCTACTCGGGCTTGCTGGGGCCGATCGGCGGAATTCTGGTGTGCGACTACTTTTTGATTCGCCGGACGAAGCTCGATCTGCCGGCGCTTTACGACCCGGAAGGCGCCTACAAATACACCGCCGGCTACAATCCGGCCGCGATGATTGCATTGGTGGTGGCGATCCTGCCGAATGTGCCGGGCTTTCTCGGGCAGATTGGCGCGCTGCAGGTGAGTAGTTTCTGGTCGACGTTTTACAGTTATGCGTGGTTCACCGGATTTTTGATCGCGCTGGGTGTGTATTTTGCGTTGATGCAGTTGAAGCGCGGTGCAAAGGGGTGAGGGGATTTACCTTTTATGGTGGGAACCCGGCGGGAAGGTCTGCGACCGTGCCCGCCAGACAATTTGAAAAGTAGGCTAGATGTGTGGTGTGGAGTCCGGCGGCAAGGTCTGAAAACCATTTCCGCCCTGCAATGAGTGAGATAGAGAAAGGCGAATTATGAATCCGAATCTTCCGCCGACCGAGTTTAAACCGATACCCTATACCGGGCCTTCCTTTGATGAAGTGATGGCGATGCGCAAGGCGCATCTCTCGCCTGGTTTGTTCCTGTACTACAAGAACCCCATCATGATTGTGGAGGGGAAGATGCAGTATGTGTGGGACGAGAAGGGGCGTCGCTATCTGGACATGTTCGGCGGCATCGTGACGGTGAGCGTGGGGCATGCGCATCCGGACGTGGTGGCGGCGGCGGACGAGCAGATGAAGACCATCTCGCACACCACCACGATCTACATGAACCCGGTGATCGCGCAGTACGCGAAGGAACTCACCGATACCCTGCCGGGCGATTTGAAGGTGTGCTATTTCGTGAATTCCGGCTCCGAGGCGAACGACCTCGCGATGTTGATGGCGCGCCTCTACACCGGCAACTACGACATTATCGCCCTGCGCAATGCCTACCATGGCGGCGTGGCCTCGACGATGGGACTGACCTCACACAGCACGTGGAAATTCAACTATCCGCACGGCGCAGGGATTCATCACGCGGTTAATGCGGATCCATATCGCGGTCGCTGGGGCCACGACGATCCAGAGGCAGGACGCAAGTATGCGCAGGAAATAAAAGATCTGATCGAGTTTGGCACGCCGGGGAGGGTAGCTGGATTTTTTGCCGAGTCGATTCAGGGCGTTGGTGGCGTGGTGGTTTTTCCGGATGGTTACTTGCAGCATGCCTATCAGACGGTCCGTGATGCGGGGGGTATTTGCATCGCCGACGAGGTGCAGGCGGGTTTCGGTCGCACTGGCGAGAAGTATTGGGGATTCGAAACGCAAGGCGTGGTGCCGGACATCGTCACCATGGCGAAGAGCATCGGCAACGGCGCGCCGCTCGCCGCGGTGGTGACCACGCATGAAATTGCCAAGACGCTGGCCCAGCGCATTCACTTCAATACCTTTGGCGGCAATCCGGTGTCCTGTGCGATCGGACGCAAGGTGCTCGAGATTATCGACCGCGAAGGCTATCAGGCGCGTTGCGCGGTGCTGGGCGAGCGGCTGTTGGGCGGACTGCGTAAGCTGATGGACAAGTATCCCGCGATTGGCGAAGTGCGTGGCAAGGGGCTGATGGTTGCGTTTGAAATGGTCAAGGATCGCGCCACCAAAGAGCCGGATAAGGAGACCTGCCTGCGTGTTTTCGAGAAGGCGAAAGATCTCGGGATGCTGGTCGGCAAGGGCGGGCTCTATGGCAACGTCATCCGTATCACCCCGCCGATGTGCGTGAACGAGGCGGACATCGATTTCGCGCTTGAGGTGTTGGATCAGGCGTTTCAGGGGGGATGAGGATGGAGAGGATGATGCGAATGGAGTTCGGTGTTCGGGGTTCAGGGTTCGTGACGGACAGCGAACTCATACCGGCGATCAGCGCTTTCTACCCCAATCATCCAATCTCCCAATCTCCCAATCCCCAACCTCCCGAACTCCGAACTCCTAACCCCGGGCACCCCACCCCATGAAAATCGGCATCCCCAAGGAAATAAAGGTCAAAGAGAATCGCGTGGCTTGCACGCCCGCTGCGGCGCGTATGTTCGCGCAGGCGGGGCATGAGGTGCTTGTCGAGACCCAAGCGGGTTTGGGCAGCGGGTACAGCGATGAGCAGTACGCGCAGGCGGGTGCGAAGATCGTGCCGTCGTCGGCGGATGCTTGGGCGTGCGACATGGTCATCAAGGTGAAAGAGCCCATCGCGAGCGAGTATGGTTTCCTACGCAAGGACCTTTTGCTTTTCACCTACTTGCACCTTGCGGCCGATAAGCCGCTGACCGAGGCGTTGGCAGCGAGCGGCACGGCGGGCGTGGCGTATGAAACGGTGCAGATCGGGCGTCGCCTTCCATTGCTGGAGCCGATGAGCGAAATCGCCGGGCGCATGAGCGCGCTGATGGGGGCGTTTTATTTGAGCAAGGCGCAGGGTGGCAAAGGTGTATTGCTGGGCGGCGTGCCGGGCGTGTTGCCGGGTAATGTGCTGATCATCGGCGGCGGAACCTCGGGCATCAACGCGGGCCGGGTCGCGGCGGGCATTGGCGCGCATGTGACCATTCTGGAGGTTGACTTGCAGCAGATGCGTTTTCTCGATATCAGCCTGCACGGCACGGCGGACACGCTCTATTCGAACGAGCAGAATTTGATGGATGCGTTGCCTGATGTCGATTTGCTCATCGGCGCGGTGCTGGTGCCGGGAGCGAAGGCACCGAAGTTGATTCGACGCGAGATGTTGCGGGTGATGAAGCCCGGCGCGGTGTTCGTCGATATCGCCATCGATCAGGGCGGCTGCGGCGAGACCTCGCGCCCGACCACGCATGAGCATCCCATTTATATCGAAGAGGAAACCGTGCACTACTGCGTGGCCAACATGCCGGGCGCGTACTGCCGGACCGCCACGCAAGCCTTAACCAACGCGACCATTCCCTACGCGGTGAAACTGGCAAATCTCGGCCTCGAGGAAGCTATGCGCCAGGTGCCGGAGTTGCGGCTCGGACTCAATACCTATCAAGGACATGTGGTTTATAAAGCGGTTGCGGAGGCGCATGGGATGGCGTGGCACGGGGTTGAGTTTTAAGTGTGTGAGATGATGGGTGTTCGGTGTTCGGGGTTCGGAGTTCGGGATGCCGGAGATTGGGAGATTGGATGATTAGGTGATTAGTTGATTGGGTATTTGGGTGATTGTGGGCGAACGTGTTAATTTTTTGGACGAGCCCGTTCTCTGTCCCGAACCCCGAAC
>JBMTVS010000008.1:0-26142 GCA_049451655.1 Kiritimatiellia bacterium
CGGCTTGTCCGCCGTAGCCTTGGCGAAGGTGGAAGCCCCAGCGGATTTTAAAAAATGGCCGATCAGGACAACATCCTTACCAAGCAGATCATTATGCCGCTGTTGCCGACCGAGGTGAAGATGAAGCCGGGCGCTGATGAGGAAGGAGGCGATGCCGCCTCCGGCGGCAACGTTCAACATCCAACCATTCAACGTCCAACGTTCACTTATCCTTGGTCAGGCATGGAGCGGGGCCGCATGCAACTCAATGCCAAGAGCCTTGACAACTTTGAGTATGGTGTCGAATCCAGGCGTGCGGTCCCTTGATAGAGCCTTGTACAGGCTCTCTTGCGAAAGGCCTGCATCTCGCGCGACTTGCGCCATAGCTTATGGGGTTAATCACTTCTATGTCCCTGCGCTTTACGCTAGGGGGTTAGCAGTTCAAAAGCGCGGTTACCCTGTTCAACCCGGTCGGTACGGATGCCGCGATCGAAACTTGCGAAGATGCCTTGGTGCCGCGCGGCAAGCGAGAGCAGGTAGATGTCGGTTAATTGCTTGGAGGTCGCGTTTTTTATGAGGTTACGATTTGCCGGGTCAGCCAGCGAAACATCGTCCGCAAGAAATACACTGTCCGGACGATTGCGAATGGCGGTTAGTGGCGTCAGCGCCATCGCGGGTGAGCCTGGTCCACCCGGATAATCCGGATGACCATAGATGCGCAGAAATCCATTTTCGGTGAGGGGACAGGTGGCCAACGCCGGTTTTTTGCGGTCGATATACCATCGCTTGAACGCATCGTGAAATTGATGACCCGGGTCGGCGGAGGCAATCAGCACATTGATGTCGAGCAGGTAGAACAAGTTAAATGCCCTCTTTGTCGCGCATCGCGTTGATAAAGGAATCGTTGACCACCTGCTTGCGGTCGCCCCGCTTCAATACAACAAACCCCAATTCGTCCGTGTCATAAACAGCTCGTTCCTCGCGCAAAAGAGCTGGTTCGACCGCAGGCTCACGCCCTCCCTCGATCTCGCGGCGCAAGCTGTTAATCATAAGCGCGCGCAGACTGGTTCCCCGCTCAAACGCCTCGATTTTTGCTTGGCGATAAAGTGTGTCGGGAATGTCGATGGTTGTTCTCATGGATGCATGGTACCATAAAAACATATTCATGCCATACTTTTGATCATAGCAGGCCGATCATGGATTTCCGTCATGAGAAGCTGGGTCGAAAAATCTACTTGCCCCCGCAGGCATTTTATACTACACAATGTCTATTTACTTTGTAGACATTATGCAGTCATCTCTTCCCCAGAAATCGTCAACGCCGCTGAATGACCAGCAATACCAGCAACTTGGTCAGTTGCTAGGCGGCATGAATCCGCAGCAATTGCTTTGGACGGGCGGGCTTTTGACCGGTTTGGCCTTGCAGGGCGGCGGGGCGGCGGGTGCGGTCGCAGATGCGGCTGGCGGTGAGGTGACGATTTTGGTGGGGTCCCAGACCGGAAACAGCGAGAAACTGGCCGCGCTGACCCTGGAGCGGGCCCGCGCGAAGGGTATCGGCGCGACCATCAAGAAAATGGGTGACTACAAAGCGAACCAGTTGAAGCAGGAAAAGTTCGTGCTGGTTATCGTCAGCACCCACGGCGAGGGCGAGCCGCCCGATCAGTCGAAGGAGCTATACGAATTTCTTTACAGCAAGCGCGCCCCCAAGCTTGCTGAAACCAGCTTTGCCGTGCTCGGCCTCGGCGATTCAAGCTATGAGCATTTCTGCAAGATGGGCGTCGACTTCGATACCCGCTTCGAGGAACTGGGCGCCACCCGGCTGCACCCGCGCATCGACTGTGATGTGGATTACGAGGAGCCGGCGAGCGATTGGATTGACGCCGTGTTGACCACGCTCGCCGAGCGTGTCGAAAAACAGGCCCCCGCGGCATCAACATCCGCGGCTACACTCTTCTCGCCCGCGGTCGAGTCGGTTTACACCAAGCAAAACCCTTTTCCTGCTGAAGTGCTCGAGGACATCGTGCTGAATGGACGTGGCTCCGCGAAGGAGACGCATCATATTGAACTTTCATTGGAAGGCTCCGGCCTGACCTATGAACCGGGTGACGCACTTGGCATTTGCCCGGTCAACGCGCCGGAGTTGGTGGAGCAATTGCTGGCTTCGCTTCATTGCCAGGGCGACGAAAAGGTTACCGTCGGCAAAGACGAGACGACGTTCCATGACGCGTTGCAACGCCAGTTGGAAATTACGTTGGTTACGCGTCCGGTGGCGAAAAAATTTGCTGCTTTGTCCAATTCAAAGGCGCTCGATGCGCTGTTGGCTGAAGACAAAAAATCCGAGTTGCACGCGTATCTCGAAGGCCGCGATTTGATCGATCTGGTCAACGAGCACCCGGTTGGCGAGGTCGAACCTCAACAAATTGTGGATTGCCTTCGCAAGATTCCGCCGCGTTTATATTCCATTTCATCGAGCTTAAAACAACACCCCGACGAGGTGCACCTCACCGTTTCCGCTGTACGCTACGAGGCACATGGCCGGGCCCGTAAAGGCCTTTGTTCGACGTATCTGGCCGATCGCCGCTACGGCGAAGGTCAAGTGCCGGTCTACCTTAGCCCGAACGACACCTTCAAACTGCCGGCCGATCCGAATGCTCCCATCATCATGATTGGTCCGGGAACCGGCGTCGCGCCCTTCCGTGCCTTTGTCGAGGAGCGTGAAGCCATTGGAGCCGCGGGAAAGAATTGGCTCTTTTTCGGCGACCAGCATTTCATGACTGATTTTCTTTATCAGGCTGAATGGCAGCGCTACTTCAAGGCCGGCATCCTCAGCAAGCTCAGTGTTGCCTTTTCGCGCGATCAGAAGGAAAAATTCTACGTACAACACCGCATGGCCGAACAATCCAGGGAGTTTTACGCCTGGTTGCAGGATGGCGCCTCGGTGTATGTATGCGGCGATAAAAACCGGATGGCCCATGATGTTCATCAGGCTTTGGTCGAAATCATCAGCCGCGAGGGTGCAATGGCATTGGAGCAGGCCGAGGACTATGTGAAGCAGATGGTTCGGGACAAGCGTTATTTGCGCGACATTTACTAGGTCTTACTGTTTGGAACTTCGATATTTTTGAGGTCGTGTGATGAATGAAGTGACTGTGGAAGAGTTGAGCAAGCGGGTTGAGGTGGAGCGCATCAAGGATGCCAGCAACTACCTGCGCGGTACTTTGGTGGAGAGCCTCCAGGATCCGGTTACCGGTGCGCTGGCCGAACCGGATACACAGCTGAGCAAGTTTCACGGCATTTATCAGCAGGACGACCGGGATATCCGTGATGAACGCCGCAAACAGAAACTCGAACCGCATTTTCAATTCATGGTCCGGGTGCGCGTGCCCGGCGGGGTCTGCACCCCGGAGCAATGGCTGCAGGTTGACACGATTGCCAATACCTGGTGCAACCGCACCATTCGCCTGACCACCCGGCAGGCTTACCAGTTTCACGGAATCATCAAGCGTGACCTGAAAACCACCATCGCCGAAATCAATAAAGCACTGCTCGATACCATCGCGGCTTGCGGCGATGTGAACCGCAACGTGATGTGCAATACGAATCCTGAACAGTCCCCGCTTCATGCCGAAGTCCTGGACTATGCCTGCAAGATCAGTGATCACCTTACGCCGAATACCCGCGCCTATCACGAAATCTGGCTCGACAAAAAGTTGGTCGCCGGCGGTAAGCCGGAAGAGGATCACGAGCCGATCTACGGCAAACACTATCTACCCCGCAAATTCAAGACCGCGGTGGCTATTCCGCCCAGTAACGATGTCGATCTTTTCGCCAACGACATGGGTTTCATCGCCATCGGCGAAGGCGATCAACTCGCCGGGTTCAACATCACCGTAGGTGGCGGCATGGGCTCCACCCATGGCGATAAAGCCACCTATCCGCGTCTGGCCGACGTGCTCGGTTACGCGCCCAAGGATAAGACGCTGCAGGTGGCCGAAGAGATCGTAAAAATCCAGCGCGATTACGGCGACCGCACCAACCGCAAACACGCGCGCCTCAAGTACACCATTGATGATCGCGGTGTGGATTGGTTCCGGGATGAACTGAACAAGCGCCTCGGCTGGAAGCTGGAAGAGCCGCGTTCGTATGCGTTTACTGACTCCGGCGATCGCTACGGCTGGGTCGAGGGCGTGGGTGGTCAGTGGCACCACACGTTGTTCATTCAAAACGGTCGCGTTCAGGATACGGATGACTACCCGATGATGACCGGACTGCGCGAGATCGCCAAGGTGCACAAAGGCACGTTCCGGCTAACCCCGAACCAGAACCTGATGATCAGCGGGGTGTCGTCCGAACAAAAACCGGTCATCGAAAAACTGTTAAAAAAATACAAGCTGGCCGGTTCGCATCATCAAACCGGGTTGCGCTTGAACGCGATGGCGTGCGTGGCGTTTCCCACCTGCGCGCTGGCCATGGCGGAGAGTGAGCGATACCTGCCTTCGCTGCTCGACAAGCTCGATGTGGTGATGAAGGAGGCCGGCCTCGAGCACGATCCAATCATCATTCGCATGACCGGATGCCCCAACGGCTGCGCCCGCCCCTTTCTCGGTGAAATCGCCTTCGTCGGCAAGGCGCCCGGCAAGTACAACGTCTATCTTGGTGCGGGCTTTCACGGCCAGCGTTTGAACAAGATGTACCGCGAAAACATTGGCGAGCCGGAAATACTGGCCGAACTGACGCCCATGATTCATCGCTATGCGGCCGAGCGCCAAGCCGGCGAGCCCTTTGGCGATTTCGTTATCCGTGCCGGTTACGTGAAAGCCGTTGCTGCCGGCAAGGAATTTCACGCGGAATAATGCCGCCTGAACCCTCCGCGGAGGCAGAAGCATCTTGAACCTGAAGGGGGCTTCATCTAGGGTATCGGCCTGTTTGCTCAACCTGTTGATGAAGGATTAATCATGCCGAATACCGTTTTGATCGGGGCCCAGTGGGGCGATGAGGGAAAAGGAAAAATCATCGATGTCTTGACCGAGAAGGTCGATTGGGTCGTTCGCTATCAGGGCGGTAATAATGCGGGTCATACCGTTGAAATCGGCGATGCAAAATATGTGCTTCACTTGATGCCTTCCGGTATTTTGCATGATGGCAAACGATGTGTGATCGGTAACGGCCTGGTTATTGACCCGGTTGCTCTGGTCGATGAAGTCAAAGGTGTGGTTGAGCGGGGCATAGACACCTCGGATCGCTTCTTTATCAGCGACCGTGCGCACGTGGTATTGCCTTACCACAAGCTGATCGATGAATACCGCGAGAAAAAACCCGCCACTGGCGCGATGATTGGCACCACCAAGCGCGGCATAGGTCCGACCTACGGCGACAAGGCCGCCCGCACCGGGCTACGTATGGGCGATTTGCTCGATCCGGATTTTGAGTCGCTGTTGCGCGATCGTATCGCTGCCAACAACCGCATCCTCCGCGCGCTCGAGGCACCGGAAGTTGATGCTGATGAGACGGTTCAAACGGTCACCGCCGCCCGCGATTATCTGCGTCCCTTCATCGCCGACACCATCCCGATGCTTCATCAGGCGCTGCGCGACGGGCAGTCCATCCTCTTCGAAGGCGCGCAAGGCACCATGCTGGATATCGATTACGGCACCTACCCGTTCGTCACCTCGTCCAGCGCCACCGCCGGCGGGGCCTGCACCGGTTCGGGGGTTCCTCCGCATCGCATTGATCGCGTGCTGGGCGTGGTCAAGGCCTACACCACCCGCGTGGGCGAGGGGCCTTTCCCGACGGAGCTACTGGATGAGACCGGCGAGGAGTTACGCAAGGCGGGTCACGAATTCGGCGCGACCACGGGTCGTCCGCGCCGCTGTGGCTGGTTCGATGCGGTGGTGGCACGGTATTCGGCGATGGTAAATGGCATTGATGGATGGGCGATCACCAAGCTGGATGTTCTCGACGACTTCGCGGAAATCAAGGTATGCGTGGCCTACGAATGCGACGGTCGACGCATGGAGTCGGTGCCGGCCAACGTGCGGATGTTGGAGCGCTGTCGACCGGTGTACGAGACCATCGAGGGTTGGCAATGTTCCACCCGTGAGGCGAAATCGTGGGATGATTTGCCGCCCAAGGCGCAGGCTTACTTGCGTCGCCTCGAGGAGATTACCGGCGTGAAGGCGAGTATTTTGTCGGTCGGACCGCGCCGCGACAGCACCATCATGGTGGACAACAAATTCGACTGAAGAACGTATGGCCAAGGAAACAAAACCTCCGGTGCCGCGCCACGTGGCTGTCATCATGGACGGCAACGGCCGCTGGGCCCGTGCCAGGGGGTTGCCCCGCATCAAGTGGCATCAGGAGGGTGCGGAATCGGTACGGGCCATCTTGAAGGCCTGTCGAAAGCACGATGTCGAGTATTTGACGCTCTACGCCTTCAGTTCCGAGAACTGGGTGCGTCCACGGCCTGAAGTCACCGGGCTGATGGCGCTCTTGAAGAAGTTTCTGCGTGATCAAGCCTTCGAGTTGCACGAAAATCAAGTTCGCTTGCGCACCATCGGCCACACCGGCGACCTTCCCGCCACCGTGCGCAGAGAGCTCGACCGCGTCATGGAGGAGACGGCGCACTACAAGAAGGGCACGCTCACCCTCGCTTTGAGCTATGGCGGGCGGGCGGAACTGGCCGATGCGATGAAGGCCATCGCGGAAAAAGTCAAAGCGGGTAACCTGAAGCCTTCCGCGATCACCGAAAAGACCATCCAGCAGCATCTTTATGCCCCGGACATTCCCGATCCCGATTTTATGATTCGCACCAGCGGGGAAATGCGCATCAGCAACTTCCTGCTCTGGCAGTTGTCATATGCTGAGCTTTACGTCACGCCGGTGCTTTGGCCGGACTTTCGCGAGGCGGAATTCGACGCAGCTCTGGCCAGCTACGCGCAACGGCACCGGCGTTTTGGGGATATCAAGTAATGCTGAAGCACCGGGTTTTGAGCGGATTTTCGATGGGCGGGGCACTGCTGGCCGCGCTGTATTTTCTACCGCCGGAAGGGGCAATTATCCTCGTGGCGCTGCTCTGCGGAATAAGCATACTCGAGTTTTATGCCTTGCTGGAACAGGGGGGTATGAAGGCGCAGAAGTGGACCGGCGTAGCGGGGAGTTTGGCCTTGCTTGTGCTGGGTTGGCTGCATGTTTACTTTGCCGGAGACGCCAACACCGAGCTGGAACTCATGGTGATTTTTGTCACGCTGGCGGTGGTGATGATACGGCAAATGTTCCTCGGCGACATCGCCAGTGCGGCCCGCTCTATTGCGGCGACCATGCTGGGAGTGCTCTATATCGGCATATTGTTTCACTTCATGAGTAAACTGCTTCTCTACGCGGGCATGGCGGACGGACGTTGGCATGAGGGACGCTGGCTTTTTTTCTACCTTGCCTTGGTGGTGAAGTTGACCGATGTCGGCGCGTATTTTACCGGTTGCCGATTGGGCGGGCGTAAGTTCTTCCCCAGCATCTCGCCGGCCAAGACCTGGTCGGGTGTTTTGGGCGGCATGGCCACGGGCATGGTTTGCAGCTTGGCAGGCTGGTCGCTGATGCAGGGCAACATGATACATGTCCAGCTCACCTGGGTGGATGCGCTCGCACTGGGCTTGTTGCTCTCCGCGGCGGGTATCACCGGCGACCTGATTGAATCCATGCTCAAACGCGCCTGCGGGGTCAAGGATTCCGGCACAGTCATCAAGGGGATGGGAGGAGTGTTGGACGTGGTGGATAGCCTGATTTTCGCCGCCCCGGTCCTTTATATTTATCTTAATCTTTTCGCTCCCGTGCTTCCGTAGTATCCTTTTCGTATGAAGTTGACGCGGGGGATTGAATTTTATATACCCGCCGTCCCTAATGTTTAAGTGGTCCCCTTGGACCTATGCAGGAAAATAACTATGGCCTCGAAAAAGAAAAGCGCAGCGTCAAAGAAGAAGGCAGCTCCGGCCGCCAAAAAAGCCAAGGCGGCAAAAAAGCCTGCGGCTAAGGCCAAGGCGGTGAAAAAGCCTCAACCCAAGGCTAAACCCAAGGCCAAACCCAAGGCCAAACCCAAGGCCAAAAAAGTAGCCAAAAAGGTGATTAAAAAGGTAGCGAAGAAACCTGCAAAGAAGGCGCCTGCCAAACCTAAGGTCGTGGCTAAAGCCAAGCCGGCCAAGAAGCCCGCCAAAAAGGCCGCTACGCCCGCCAGGAAAAGCGCTCCGGCCAAGGCCCCGGTGGCCGCCAAGCCTCCCAAGACCGCTGGCATAAATGACAAGCCGATTATTCGCACCGGACCTTCCATTGCGCCCCGTAACCTCGGCATAAACCCGCTGCAAGCCTTGCGTGGCGCCCCGCCGAAAAACAAGGGCGCGAAGGAAAAGCCACTCAATAAAAAGGAAATCGATCAGCACCGCGACATGCTTTACAAGCTGCGTGACCGGGTGATCGATGAAATCTCCTTCCTGGCCAATGACAACCTGAACAAGTCCTCCAAGGACGCCTCCGGTGATCTTTCCAGTTACAGTTTCCACATGGCCGATCAAGGCACCGACAACTTCGACCGCGAATTCGCGGCCAGCCTGCTGAATAGCGAACATGACGTGCTATATGAAATCGAGGAGGCTCTGCGCCGCATCGAACAAGGCACGTATGGCATCTGCGAGCAGAGCGGTGAGCCCATCGAACGCGATCGTTTGCGGGCCCTGCCTTTCGCCCGCTATTGCGTGGCGGTGCAGGCGGAGATCGAGCGTGGTAAGCCGAGGTACCGGCCGTTCCGGCGCACCAGTATTCAGGGCGCCGACGCGATGTGACGACGGAAGGGAGGCATCCTTCCGCCATGCTGGCCCTGATTTCGGCCATCCTCATCACGGTGTCCGACCAGTGGACCAAGCACTGGGTGCGGGGCGACTTCTATTACGGCGAGTCGCGCCCGGTCATCGACGGCTTTTTCAACTTCACCTACGTCCGCAACACCGGTGCGGCCTGGGGCATGTTTGGAGACCATACCCACATCCTCACCGCGATTTCGCTGGTCATGCTGGTGTTGATGATCATCTTCCGGCGCTCGTTCCTGAACGATACCTGGTCGCACCGCTTGGCTCTCGGGTTGATGGTGGGCGGTATCGTCGGCAACCTGCTGGACCGGCTTCGCCAGGGCTGGGTCACTGATTTTCTCGACTTCTATGTAGGCGGCTGGCACTGGCCCTGCTTCAATATCGCCGATGCGGCGATTTGCGTAGGCGTGGGGATTTACATGCTCACCGGATTTCTCGACCAACGCCAAACCTCCCGCACCTCGTGACCCTGCCGACCCTTATGCTGGTGGGGCCGACTGCAGCCGGCAAAACCGGCGTGGCCCATATTCTGGCGGAACGCCATGGGTTGGGTCTAATTTCCGCCGATGCGATGATGGTGTATCGCGGGATGGATATCGGCACCGCGAAACCGACCCGCGCGGAGCGCGAGCGGTTCGATTACAGCGGACTCGATTTGGCGGAACCCGATCAATCCTTCAGCGCGCACGATTACCTGCGTGAGGTTTCGGCGCAGTCGACCGGAAATGATCGTGCCGTGGTCGGCGGAACCGGGCTTTACGTGCGAGCGCTGCTAAAGGGTCTCGACGCGGCGGCGGGGAGCGACCCGGCCTGGCGCGAGGAGGCGGAGACCTGCCTGCGCGATGAAGGTTTTGAAGTCTTGCAACAGCGTTGCCGTGCGCGTTGTCCAACGATTGATAAGGACTTGCCGGAAGGCGACCGGGGTAACCCGCGACGCTGGATTCGTTGGGTGGAGCGGGCGGGTGCGGAGGTCGCGACCGCGCCGGCGCTTATTCCGGGCGAGGCATGCAGCGTAATCGGTCTCCGGCGCGACAAGGATGACCTGCAAAACCGCATCATGCAGCGGGTGGATGCGATGTTCGCGCTTGGACTGGTGGATGAGGTAACCGCCTTGAAAAATCGTTTTGAACACTTTTCTATGACGGCGGAAAAAGCCATCGGCTATGCCGAGGTCTCGGCCATGTTGCAAGGTGAAATGTCCCGGGACGAGGCGCGCGAGCGCATGGTCATCCGTACGCGTCAATACGCGAAGCGGCAAATGACCTGGTTTCGTCATCAACTTGATGTTCATTGGATCGATGCCGCGCCGGGCGATGATGATGAGGCGCTCGCATCGCTGGTCGAAAAAGTCTGGAGGACGCATGGATAAGTCCAAGCTCATCGCGACCCGTTCCGACGAAGTCGAAACCGTTTTGCTCATCGGCGTTTGCCTCGACCGCTTCGCCGATCCAACCACCCTTGAATCGCTCTCCGAACTGGCGCAGCTCTGTGAGACTGCGGGCGCGAAAGTGGTTGGTCAAGAAGTCTGCCGGATTAGCCGTCGCCATTCCGCCACCTTTATCGGAACCGGCAAGGCGGAGGAGATTGGGCAGATGGTGGCACAACAGAAGATTTCCACCGTGGTGTTCGACGAGGAGCTGTCCCCGGCGCAGGGTCGTAACATCGAGAAAATCGTAAACACCAAGGTGGTGGATCGCACCCAGGTCATTCTCGACATCTTCGCCCAGCACGCCCGCACTGCCGAGGGTCGCCTGCAGATTGAACTGGCCCAGCTCGAGTATTTGCTGCCGCGTCTGCGCCGGATGTGGACCCACCTCGAGCGCCAGAAGGGCGGCATCGGCATGCATGGTCCGGGCGAGAAGCAGCTTGAACTCGACCGGCGACGGATCGTCGAGGACATCACCCGTCATCGGCGCCGTTTGGGTCAGGTGCAGTCGCGTCGCTCCGAGCAGCGGCGCGGACGTCGCCGCCATGGCTGGGCATTGATCTCGCTCGTCGGCTACACCAACGCGGGCAAGTCCACCCTCATCAACGCGCTCACCAAGGCGGGGGTGTTGGCCTACGACAAGCTATTCGCGACGCTTGATCCGACTACCCGCCAGCTTAAGCTGCCCAACAACCAGCTCGCGCTGCTCACCGACACGGTGGGCTTCATCCGCAAGCTGCCCACGCATCTGGTCGAATCGTTCAAGGCCACGCTGGAGGAGGTGGTGGAGGCGGATATCCTGTTGCACGTCATTGATGCCTCGCACCCGCTGGTTTTTCATCAGATCGAAGCGGTGAACAATGTGCTCGCCGATATCGGTGTGCATGACAAGATCATCCTGCCGGTTTTGAACAAGATCGACGACCCGGCCAGCGCGGGAAACCTCGTCGCCCTGCGCTCGCACTTTCCGGATACGGTTGAAATTTCCGCACTGCAAGGGACGGGGCTGGACGATTTGCGGGAGCGGCTCGCCGATATGCTGCGCAACCGCAGTCAACTCCTGCGCTTGAGCATTCCGTTACGCGAGGGCAAGCTGTTGGCCATGTTGAAAACATCGGCGGCGATTCACAGCATGGAGTACGAAGGCAATCAGGTGCTCGTCGAGGCGGCGGTGCCGTTAACCATGCTGGGGGCAGTGGAGGCTTTTCGCTTGGATACGGATACAGACGGGGAGGAAGAGGCTTGAGCGAGGAAGCGCCAGCGGTGGCTCCCCAGCGGATTACGGCGTATCCCATCAGTCCGCGCCGGATCAAGGACATACCGGAGGAGCAACGCCCGCGCGAGACCTTTGACCGCCTCGGCGCCGACCAGGTCAGCGACCGCGTGCTGCTGGCGATTCTCATACGTAACGGCGTGCCGGGACATAGTGCGGTGGACATTGCCGATGAATTGCTCAATCGCTTCGGCTCGCTGCCGGCGCTGGCTCGCGAACCGGTGGAGGAAATCGCCCGCCTGCCGGGGTTGGGCAAGGTAAAGGCGCAAATTATTAAAGCCTCGCTGGAGTTGGCCCGGCGATTGCCTTCCGCCACTGCGCCAGAGCGGATTGAAGTGCGCACCCCCGGCGATGCGGCGCACTTGATTCGTGGCGTGTCCCGGGCGGATGAAGTCGAGGAGTTCTGGGTGATTCTGCTCGATACCAAATACCGGCTTCGTCGCCCGCCGATTTCCATCTCCAAGGGCATTCTCGATGCCTGCCTCGTACATCCGCGTGAAGTCTTCAAGGAGGCGGTGAGGGCCTGTGCGGCGGCGGTGGTGCTGGTGCATAACCATCCCTCCGGCGACACCACGCCCTCGAGCCAGGATTTAAAGATCACCCGGCAGCTTATCGAGGCGGGGCGGGTGATGGACATCGAAGTGCTGGATCATGTCATCGTCGGCGCACCGGGCCGGGACAACGCCGATGGATTCACTTCCTTGCGCGAATCCGGCGTGGTATCTTTTGCGCAATAAACCGTCATGAGTATTCATTCATCTGCTTGCATAGACCCGGAGGCGGCGCTCGGCCGTGACGTCGTCGTAGGCCCCGGTGCGGTCATCGCGGCCGGCGCACGCGTGGGTGATCGCTGCGTGATTGGACCCCATGCCGTGATTTATGGTGGCGTCACCTTGGGCGAGGGTTGCCGCGTTCATGCCGGCGCGGTGATTGGCGACACCCCGCAGGATTTGGCCTTCAAGGGCGAGGTGGCGAGTTTTGTCCGCATCGGGGCTCGCAACATTTTGCGTGAAGGCGTGACCATACATCGCGGGACCAAGGAAGGCACGGAAACGGTGACCGGCGATGACTGCTACCTCATGGCCAACAGCCATCTCGCCCATAATGTCCAACTCGGCCACCGGGTGATTATTGCCAATGGCGCGCTGTTGGCCGGTTATGTCGAGGTTGGCGATGGAGCATTTATCAGCGGGAATGTGGTGGTGCATCAATTCTGCCGCGTCGGGCGCTTGGCCATGCTGGGCGGGTTGTCTGCCATCAGTAAGGACGTACCGCCCTTTTGCATGACCCGCAGCGGCAGCCTCAATACGATCGTGGGCCTCAATATCGTCGGCTTGCGCAGAAACGGGTTCAATCCGGAGCAGCGCAAATCAGTGCGTGGATGCCTGGATATTGTATTCCGTCAGGGTCTAAACACCGGGCAGGCGGTCCGGAAACTGGGTGTTTTGGCGGAGCAGGGGGATGTCCTCGCTGGCGAATGGGCCAATTTTATTGCGGGTGCTTCTCGGGGTATCTGCAAGTTTTCAAGCGGTGGCGAGGAATGAAAATACATCATCCATGCGAGCTTCGCGCTTGACGCGGAGACACTTCTGCCTACTATTCCCACTCTTTTTGCAATAACAAGGATACAGATCATGAGCGCACAACTTCTTGAAAAAATCGATCACGAACAGCGTCAGGGACGCGACATTCCAGCTTTCGGCATTGGTGACACCGTAAAAGTGCACGTGCGCATTCGCGAAGGCGAAAAAGAGCGTATCCAGATGTTTACCGGCACGGTTATTGCCCGCGATGGCGGTGGCAGCACCGAGACCTTCACCGTGCGCCGTATTTCCTACGGCGAGGGCGTGGAGCGCGTGTTTCCGGTTTACTCGCCTGGCGTGGCCAAGATTGAAGTCGAGCGTCAGGGCAAGGCGCGCCGCGCCAAGCTGTACTACCTGCGCGGACTGACCGGCAAGAAGACCAAGATCAAGGAGCGCGTGGCCAAGGAACAGCCCGCGAAGTAAGCCGCGATGCTCGCCCACGAACGGCGAGGATGGTCATCCGGTTGTTCATCCATTGCCGGTATTGACGAGGCGGGACGCGGTCCACTGGCTGGTCCTGTGGTGGCCGCAGCGGTGAGCGCCCCCCAGGAACTCTGTGAAAAGTTGTTCAAGGGTTCCTGGCAAAAACTAAACGATTCAAAACGCCTGACCGACAAAAGTCGGCGGGCGTTTTTTTTGTCTATGCCGACGATAGAGGGCGTGTCGATCGGGGTGGGGCGATGCGAGGCAGCGGAGATCGACACCTTGAACATTCTTGCTGCGACGCATCTGGCCATGAAGAAGGCCGTGCATGCTCTGGGGCAACCGCCTGAATTGGCGCTGGTCGATGGCTTGCCGGTGAAGGGGTTGCCGGTGCCGCATGAGGCGATTGTCGGAGGTGACGGCAAAAGCCTGCTTGTCGCAGCGGCCAGCGTGGTGGCGAAGGTTACGCGCGATGATCTGATGATCGAGCTCGACCGGATGTATCCAGGTTATGGATTCGCCTCCCACAAAGGGTATGGAACCAAGGCCCACCTTGCCGCGCTGGAGCGGCTCGGACCCTGTCCCGCGCACCGCCGATCCTTCGCGCCGGTGCGACAATTGTCGCTGGGGCTTTGAGCCATGCGATCCTGGTTGATCAGATTTGTACGACGTTGGCGGGGTGCCGCGGATGATCTTGATTATGGTCGCGCGGAAATCGGCGTTTGGGGCGAACAGGTCGCAGAGAATCATCTACTAAAAAAACACTATAAAATTCTCGGACGACGGGTGCGGGTGGGGCCGCGCGACGAGTTGGATTTGATTGCCCGTTCGCCGCAGGACGTTCTGGTGTTTGTGGAAGTGAAAACACGAGCGGATGAACGCCACGGGCGTCCGTTTGCGGCGGTCGATGCGCGCAAGCGCCGGGCCTTGTCACGGGCGGCCTGGCGCTACCTTAAACGGTTGCATCCACGTCCGCGTTATTTCCGGTTCGATGTCGTTGAGGTGATCGGTGGTCCGGGTTCAGCTGATCCGGTGGTCCGGCATATCGAGGCGGGGTTTTCGATGATGGGGAGGAAACGATGGGGCTTTTGAGTAGACGTATGATCGGCAGATTTAGCCGATCGCGAACCGGCGCAGTGATTGGTTTGGTTTTTCTGGCCGCTTGCGCGCCGTCAGTTTCCCGTGCCCAGTGGGAAGTCGATTGGGAGGGTATTTCGGACGCCGTGACGACATTCAGCGAGGAATACGAGTTCGATCCGGAGTCTTTGCGTGCCCCCACGCCGGAGGAGTGGGCCTCGTTCTGGCAGACTTTTCAGCGCGTCTTGCAGGCGCAGTCGCTGGAGGATCTGGCCGTGCTGTTGCCTTATGCGGAGGCGGCGCTGGATTATCTGGATAGCCTTGAAAGAGCCAAGCCGACGGCGGACTGGCTGCGCCAGCGCCTGGATTACTTCCGGGTAGCGGATGAGGTCGTACGCGAAGTCGCCCCGCCTTTGCCAACCGCCAAACCTACCCCGCCGACCACGGAGACGTCTGCTCCGTCGCGGCCCGCCAAGCCATCGCCACCATCCCGTCCGGCCGTTCTGGATAAATCGATGGAGATCGAACGCTGGGTCAAGCGGCTGGAAAAGCGTCCGGCTCCGGCGCGGTCGAGAGAGCTGGTGCCGGCGCTGAAATCGATTTTTCAAGGGCATGGCGTGCCGGAGGAGCTGGTTTGGCTGGCGGAGGTGGAATCGAGCTTTGATCCGTCGGCGCGCAGTCCGGTGGGCGCGCTTGGCCTTTATCAGTTTATGCCGGCCACGGCGGAGCGATTCGATTTGAAACTGCGTCCGGAGGACGAGCGCTTGCATCCGGAAAAATCCGCCGATGCCGCCGCCCGCTACCTGAAGTTTCTGCACGGCCGCTTCAACTCCTGGCCGCTCGCCCTTGCCGCCTACAACGCCGGGGAAGGGCGGGTGGGGCGCTTGCTTAAATCGCATCAAGCAAATAGCTTCGAGGATATCGCCCCCCACCTGCCAGCTGAGACACGTATGTATGTGCCTAAAATAGCGGCGGTGTTGAATGTGCGCGAAAATATCGATTTGTGGGATCTTTAGGGTCCGAAACACCTTTTCCATGCTTGATCCCGGAACACATTCGACTTACAAAATTCCCCCTTGTGAAAAAGAATCAAACCCAGGTCGAATATGATGCAGAAGAGTGGTCTCAACCGGGCCTTTTTTCGTGGCTGGATATCGTCTGTGGTCTGGCGGTTTACATACTGGCCGCCATCTGGTTGCTCGCAAATACCCCCGACTTTTCCGTGCCGGATCGTTGGACCTCGATAGCGGTCTGGTACACTGGACTGGATCCATTTCGACCTTTGAACCGTCCGTTATGGTCGATGATGGCCTGGATTGTCTCCTCGTTGCCTTTTGCCAATATCAGCGTGGTCCTCAATAACACTACGGCATTGATTGGGGCGGCCAGTTGCTGGCTGGTATTTGACTTGGTACGGCGCATTCCGATGGGTGCTGTTCTGTCTTTACCTGACGATGCGGAAACGGAAGCTCGCCCCCGCATGCTGGCTGGCCTGGTCGCAGCCGCCTATTTTGCTGTGGCGTTGCCGGTCATGGAAACCATGACCCGTGGCGACTACCGTGCGCTCGATGTGCTGTTGGTACTAGTCGTCTTTTACCCGGTGGCCCTCTACCGCCAGAAGCAGCTTCCCGGGTTGTTTTACGCCTCCTGCGTGGCGGCGGGTCTAGCCAGCATCGAATTCCCCGCGATAGTACCATTGCTTCCACTGCTAGCCTATTTGTGGGGCAGGATATTACCGCTACCCTTCATGCCGAAAAAATCCGTAATGATCATGGGCGTCATTCTGTATGCCGCAGTGGTTATTTCGCTCTTTATCTACGCCGCCATGATGGCGGAAAGCCGGGTGGCTATTTATCGCGACCTTGCTGATAGCGGCAAGGTGCTCAAGGAGTTCTTTGGTTTGTACTGGAATGAGTTTCGTCAGGCAACCTTGGTTCGTGGCGGACTCATGGTGTTGGTGTTCTGCTTTGCGCCCCTGATCCTGGTGGTGTGGCGGCGCTTTCCCGATCTCACCATCAGTCAACTTGTCGTACCCACGGAATCTCCGGTTAAAGGCTTCTTCGCGCTGGCAGCCTTGTTGATGCTCTTCGGAGCCGCCGGCACGCGCGAGGAGCTTGGCTCTTCGGTGGTTGCCCCGGTGCTACCGGTCCTGGCGACGGCAATCTGGTTTGGTTTTTTGGCGGGAGACGGTTTTAAGCGATATCTTCCGCTCATCAAGAACAAGAAATCCCGAATCGGTGTTGGCGTGGCCGCCGGACTTTTAATTATCACGGCGGGAGCGCGTCATGCCTTCGCGGCGTATCCATCCGATGTATTGCCGGTCATTCGATTTGCGCGCGAGGTGGTCGAGCAACTTGATGGCCGGGCTTTTATCATCACGGATGGCCAGTTCGATGACGCGCTGCGGGTAGCCGGACGCAACGCGGGCAAGCTTCCTGTTTTACTTAACGTGAACAGCGGAAATGATCCCGGACGGGGACGTTACCATGCCTCGCTGTTTCTCGATCCGGAGTTGCAGGACATGGCCCGGCTTGGCGTAATGCCGCTCCTGCGCGATTGGTTTGCGCGTGATGCCCGCTTGCATGAAAAGGCCGTGTTGCTGATCAACCCTGACAATCTGGTGCCGGACAGCATGGTGGCGATGCCGGATGCCCTGTTTTATCGCCTCGATCCGGTCGGAGCTCTCACCCGCCCCATCGTGCTGAACGAACGGCAGGACAAACTGGCAGACTCGGGCATTTTCAATACCGGTGAAGATGATGAGCCGCATCAGCGGGTCGTAGCCAATCAGCGCTGGCTTAGCATGCTGGCCAATGATTTGGGGGTCTACTGGGCCGAGCGCGATCAGATGAGGCGCGCAATTGAATCCTATCAACGGGCGTTGAGTTACTGGCCGGACAACCCGAGCGCGATCTTGAATGTGATGGCGGCTTACCGGATGGTGGGTGATCTTAATGATGCGTCGCAATACAAGAGCCGGCTCGTAACCTTGGCTGAAGACTACCGGACTTCGGATGACGGACGAATTCGGATCATGTTGCAAGGTCGCCTCTATCAGGCTGCGGCCTTGCTCGACGAGGCTGGCGTGCTGGGATTAACGGGGCGGTCGCTGCAAGCCGAGAACCGCGCGCGAAGCGCATCGCGGCTAATCGCCGAGGATGATCCAACCCTGCAACTTTCACTGGCCCGGCTGTATCTTAAGCAGCAACAAGTTGAGGAAAGCGAAGAGATTTACCTGCGTATGTTAGAGCGGAATCCGCGGGATCTTGACGCCTTGCAGGGGCTGCTGCGCATCGACATGGCCCGCGGACTTTACGACCGGGCCGAAAAGCGTATCGATCGTCTGGAAGAGCTCGGCTTCAGTATTTACCGGATCAAGCTGGAGCGGGCCAATGTGATGCTGGGTCGAGGCGATTTCGCCGGTGCCCGGAAAATATACCAGGAACTTACGGAAATTTCCGCGCCCATGATCGAGGCGTGGTACATGCTGGGTTTGATTGCGCTGTATGAGGACGATCAATCATTGTTCCGGGAGGCATCAGGCGTGCTGGCGGACGAACGTTCCTTCATGCCCGGCATGCTGCTGTTGGGTGAATGGGCGTTGCGCGAGGGCCGTTACGGTGACGCCCGTCTTTTCCTCGATCAGGCGCGCATGCTGGAACCCACCAGCCTCAAAGTTATGGAGCGCCTTTTGCTTCTCGATTATCAGGCACGCGATGCGGAGGCCTTGCGTGAGCGGTCGGCCGCGATGCTGGCACTGGATCCGGATCATCCGTTGGGACTATTCGGGTCGGCCAGCGTGTACATTGCCGAGGGGCAATATGACCTCGCCGAAATACCTCTCCGGCGCTGCCTGGGCATCGTTACCTTTGCCCCCGCTCTAAATGAGCTTGCCTGGATTTTAGGTGAGAAGGGGGCGCTGGATGAAGCCCTGGAACACGCTCGCCTCGCGGTGGAGTTGATGCCCCGTGACGCCAACGCGCATGACACATTGGCATTGATACTCGACAAACGGGGTGAACTTGATGAAGCCGCCGCGATGATGGAGAAGGCGCTTGAACTTTCAGGTTCCTTTCAAGTGCCGCTGGCCATACGCGCCGCGGATATCCTGAGCCGCGCCGGAAAAGTCGCGGAGGCCCGCCGTCTATTGTCTCGCTTGCAACTTAATCTACCCTTGTTACCGCCGGAGACGGGAAATCAAGTTAAACGGCTGGCTGACCGGATGGACGAAACGGATAGAAAGGGTGACTGATCGTCTCTTGGTCGCGCCACCGCTGGCTTGTCCGGAGTTGTTTCCTCGGATAGACTCAAATCGTTCACGACGCGATTATTTTGAAAGGATGCTGCATGCCGGTTGATCAATCCAAAAAATACTGGGTGGGGTTTGACTTGGGGGGAACCAAGATGCTGGCCACCGTGTTTGATGAAAAGTTCAAACCGGTTGCCCGCAAACGCCGCAAGACGAAAGGTGCCGAGGGTGCCAACGCCGGCTTGGAACGCATTATCCGCACCATTGATGAGGCGCTGGAGATCGCCCAGCTTTCACCCGCGCAGGTTGGCGGGATTGGGATAGGCTTACCGGGCCCGCTCGATCTAGACCAGGGCATCATTATAGAATCAGCCAATCTCGGCTGGAAAAACTTCAAGCTCAAGCAAGAGCTCGAGCGGCGTTATAAGTGCCCGGCCGCCCTGGCCAACGACGTGGATGCCGGCACCTTCGGTGAATACCGTTTCGGATCGGGCAAGGGCGGGCGTTGCGTGCTGGGCGTTTTTCCCGGCACTGGAATTGGTGGTGGACTGATTTACGAGGGGAAAATATTTCGCGGCAAGACGACCTCCTGCATGGAGTTTGGCCACATGATGGTCGAGCCCAAGGGCAAACTGTGCGGTTGTGGCCGTCGTGGGTGTCTGGAAACCGTCGCCAGCCGGCTGGCTATTGCCGCGGAAGTTGCGATGGCGGCTTATCGTGGCGAAGCACCCTTCATCATGGAACATGCCGGGACGGACTTATCGGAAATTCGCAGTTCGGTTCTGGCCGAAGCAATTTCCTCCGGTGAGAAAGCAGTGGAAAAGATCGTGCGAAATGCTGCGCGCCGTATTGGCGATGCCACCGCGAATGTATGCAATCTGATCGCGCCCGATGTCGTCGTGCTGGGTGGCGGGTTGGTCGAGGCGCTGTCGGGTATCTTTCTGGACGAGGTACATGCCGCCATCAACAAGCGGGTGATGGACTCCCTGGTCGGTTCGATTACGGTGACTGTCGCTTCGCTGGGTGATGATGCCGGCGTGATGGGTGCCGCCGCCTTGATTGCCGATCAGGTCGAAGGAGTACGAAAAGGGGGATGAAAAAGAAGGCGGCATCCAAGACAAAGACGCAACCCTCCCCGTCTGTCAGCGCGGCGGTAACGTCCTCCTCTCCCGCGATTTTGCCGCCCCGCATGTTTGCTGTGATCGATGTCGGGGCTACTGCCGTTCGGATGGAAATCGCCGAGCTGACCGAGGGCGGTGAAATCCACACCATCGAACAGCTGTATCACGCTGTGCATCTGGGAAAGGACGCCTTCACCCTTGGCCGCATCCAGCAATCCACCATCGAGGAATGCGTGGACATCCTGAAAAACTACCGTCGCGTGATGGAAGAATACGGGATCACCGAGCCCGGTCAAATTCGCGCCGTGGCCACCAGTTCGGTGCGTGAAGCCTCCAACCGCGATACCTTTCTCGACCGTATCTACATTGCCACCCGTATCAACCTCGAGATCATCGAGGAGACCGAGGAAACCCGGCTGACCTTTCTCGCCGTCCAGGAAATTCTTGCTGGACAGTCCGAGCTCCAAAAAGGCGATGTGCTGGTGGTGGAAGTCGGTGGGGGCGACTCCGAGCTGCTGCTGGTGCAAGATGGATTCGTGACGTTTTCCAACACCTACCGCCTGGGTTCCTTGCGCATGCGCGAGACCCTCGATACCCGCCACACCCCGGCCGCCCGCGTGTTGGAAACCTTTCAGCGCCATATTCAGCTCACCGTCGATCAACTGCAGCGTAGCGTGCCGGTCGGCAAGACACCGCACATGATCGCCATTTCCGGTGACGCCCGCTTCGCCGCTCAGCATTTGTCTCCCGCATGGAAAGAGGAAAGTACGGCCCGGCTCGATGCGCGGGCCTTCTCCTCGTTTGCCCGCAAGGTGGCCGCGCTGGACGTTGATGAAATAGTCCGCCAGTTCCGGCTGAGCTATCAGGAGGCGGAGACCGCCGGCCCGGCCCTGTTGGGCTATGCGCAGATCGCGAAAGTCTTTGGCGTGGATAAGATCATCGTGCCCAAATCAAGCCTGCGCCACGGCTTGTTGCGCGAGGCTATTGGTTTTGGCGGTTGGAGCTCGGCGTTGGAATCGCAGGTGATTCATTCCGCCATCACGCTCGGTCATAAGTACGGCTTCGACGAACGGCACGGCACCCAGGTTGCCGACTTGAGCGTACGCCTTTTTCGCGAGCTGCAGCGTGATCACCAGCTCGGGTCGCGTCATGAGCGCATTCTGCATATCGCCGCACTCATTCACGAAATCGGGTTGTTCATCAATTCGCGCAGCCATCACAAGCATTCGATGTACATCATCCTGAACAGCGACTTGTTCGGGTTGAGCCGGCGCGACATGCAGCTCATCGCCCTGGTCGCGCGCTATCATCGGCGTGCCACTCCTCAGCCCTACCACATCGGTTATGCCAGCCTCGATCGCGACGACCGCATGGTGGTGTCCAAGCTCTCCGCCATTCTGCGCGTGGCCGATGCACTCGACCGCAACCACATGCAGCAGGTGCGGGAAATCTCCTTTACCCGCGGCCACGGCGAAATCACGCTTTACATTCACGATGTCCAGGACCTTACCCTCGAACGGGTGGCGATGAAGGAAAAGGGGAGTATGTTCGAGGAAGTCTACGGCATGAAACTCAACCTTGAAGTCGCCACCGGCGCGGAAGCAATATTGTCCGATGTCTAAAAAAACATCCAAGTATGTGTTCAACAACCGCGAGTTGAGTTGGTTGAACTTCAATAAGCGCGTGTTGGAGGAGGCACTCGACGAATCGAACCCGCTGCTGGAACGCCTGAAGTTTATTGCCATCGTGGCCTCGAATCTTGACGAGTTTTTCATGGTGCGGGTTGGTGGCTTGCAGCAATTGGTGCGCGAGGGCAAGGCCACCTCCGACAATTCAGGCTGGACCCCGGAACGCCTGCTCGGCGAAATCGGCGTGCGTGCACGCGCCATGGTGGAAACTCAATACACCTGCTTCCGGACCGACATCAAAGTCAAGCTGCGCGCCGCCGGGATTAGCCGTCTGTTCATGGACAAGCTGACGCCGGCGCTTTACGAGTTTCTCGAGAATTTTTTCGAGCATGAGATCTATCCCGTCCTCACGCCCATCGCCATCCGCGACCCGAACGACCTGCCGCAACTTCCGGGTTTAACCCTGATGCTGCTCGTGCGACTGAAGGGCGAGGGGGATAAGACCAAGCCCAAACCCCGTTACGCCGTGGTATTGGTGCCGAAGAAACTGGGCCGTTTCGTCACTGCACCCATCGAGGAAGGTCACAACTACGCGGTGGTCGAGGATGTAATCGCAAAATTCATTGATCGACTCTTCCCTGGTGAGCCGGTAGCCGAGGTTACGCCTTTCCGTATCACCCGCAACGCCGACATGAGCGTGCGCGAGGATCTGGCCGGCGATTTACTTATGCGCATGAAGGATGTGCTGGTCGCCCGCAAACAGAGCAGCTGCGTGCGCCTCGAGGTGAGCGATGCCGTCTCCAAGACCAGTCTCGGCATGCTGAGCCAGATGTTCGCGGTCAAGCCGGAGCAGATTTACCGCATCAACGGCCCGCTCGACATGGCCGCCTATTTCGGTCTCGCCCGCATGCCGGGTTTCGACGAGTTGCGCGAGAAACCCTGGCCGCCCCAACAGCCGCCCGCCGTGCCGCCCAACACATCGATTTTCGAAGCCATAGCCCGCGGCGACATTCTGCTTCATCATCCCTATGAAAGTTTTGACCCGGTAATCAAGTTGGTTGAGGAGGCCGCCGACGATCCGAACGTGCTGGCCATCAAACAGATTCTCTACCGTACCAGCGAGAGCAGCCCCATCATCGCCGCACTAGCCCGCGCTGCCAACCGCGAGAAACATGTCACCGCGATTGTAGAGCTGAAGGCTCGTTTCGACGAGGCCCGTAATATCGGCTGGGCGGAGGCTCTTGAACAGTCCGGCGTACAGGTCATCTACGGGATCAAGGGACTAAAGACCCACGCCAAGGTGTGCGTGGTCGTGCGCAAGGAACCAGGTGGTATTCGCCGTTATGTGCATTATGGCACCGGCAACTACAATGAGATGACGGCGCGGCTTTATACCGATACCAGCTTCATGACCTGTCAGGAGGACTACGGCGCCGATGCCACCGCGTTCTTCAACACGATCAGCGGATTCTCGCAACCGGTGTCTTTTCGTAAAATTGAAGCGGCACCGATTGGTCTGCGGGCGCGAATCCTGCAGATGATCGAGAGCGAAACCCAGCGTTGCGAACAAGGTCAGCCCGCGCTCATTATGGCCCGCATCAACGCGCTGGTGGATGAAAAAGTGATAACCGCCCTGTACCGGGCCTCGCAGGCCGGCGTGAAGATTAAACTCAACGTACGCGGCATCTGTTGCCTGCGTCCGGGCGTGCCAGGCCAGAGCGAAAACATTGAAGTTATCAGTATCGTCGATCGCTTTTTGGAGCATAGCCGCATCCTCTATTTCCATCAGGGTGGCGATCCGCAGCTTTTCATTTCCAGTGCCGATTGGATGCCCCGCAATCTCGACCGCCGCGTTGAATTACTTGTACCGGTTGATGACGAGGCTTCCCGTGATCTGCTGATCAAAACGCTGGAGACGGCCTTCCGCGACAACCTCAAAGCTCGTCGACAAAACAAGGACGGCGTTTACGAGCGGGTTCCGCCGGGCCGGGGTAGCAAGGCATTACGATCACAAGCCTGGTTCTATGAACAGGCCTGCGAACGCACCCGCCGTGCCCGCAAGACGCAACAAGTCACCTTTGCGCCGGAACGTCCCGGGGACCTGACCCGTCCGTGAAAGCAAAGCGCCCGGTTGCTCCTCTTGTCAGCGAGATAATGGAGCAATCGTTTGGTAACGCGACGGAGAACCTAGGCATCGCGTTACAAGTTTGGCGCGATGAACCGGGCGCGAAATCCCTGCATCAAGTCCGGGTCGAGCTCCGGCGTTTCCGGGTATTGTTGAGGATATTCGCGGATAAACTCGAAGCATGCGAGCATGATGAACTTGTCGGGCTTCTTCGTGAGTCGGGCGACCGGTTGGGCGCCTTGCGCGATTTCGATGTCATGCTCGCGCTTTGCCGCGGCTGCGACGATCCGGTTCGCGATAAGGTTATTGCGATGATGGAGGTTGAGCGGAAAAAACAAGTGCGTAAGGTGCGGGCTTGGATGTCTAGGAGTGAGTTGGAGCGGACAGCCCGGGATTTTACCGCCCGCCTTACGGCTTATGCAGGCGATCCCGGAAAGGATGAATCATCCCAGGTCTTCTACCGGCGGAAGCTACGTCGTCAAACCCGACGCATCCTCCAGTCGACTGCGCTGTCGAAAAGTAAAGATTCGGACAAGCTACATGCTTTCCGGAAAAAATTGCGACGCTTACGCTACCTTGGCGAGGCTATGGCCGCGAATGGCGATTCGTGTTATAATGAAGTGGTCGCGAGCGTCCATGCCTGCGAACAGCGGCTGGGCAAGCTACATGATCTGGATATGATCCTGATCTGGGTCCAGCAGCGATTTGAGACCGACAAGACGTCCGGGCTCGAGACAGATTGGATGCATAAGCGTCAGAAAAGGCTAAAGCAGTTCCGGAGAGCCTGGAAGGCGGCACGGCAGGAGCTGGAAGCGATATAGTTTTTGCCGTTTGACACCGGAACCTGTTCGCCGTATGGTTCGCGGCTGATTTTATGTCGGAAAGGTGAGCGTATTATGAATGTAAATTACCTCGAAAAAGCCAAGAATCGTGTGTCGAACGTGCCGCTGTTGATCAACATGGTGTCGCGTCGCGTGCGCCAGCTCAACCGTGGACAGCGTCCGCTGGTCAAGCCCGACCACCACCAGCAGTCCAACCTCGACATTGCGCTCAAGGAAATCGCCGAGGGCAAGATGACCGCGGAATTCACCTCCACCGCTTCGACCAATTCCGCCCTCGATAACCTGATCGCCCTTTAGGCCGCCTTGCCCCGCCTCCGGGGCCGCGCCCATGAATGCCGGCCAAGCCAAAGCAGCCTCCGCCGGCAAGGTTCTTGCCTCGAACCGCAAAGCTTCCTTCAGTTACCAGCTGCTTGAGAAATTTGAGGCTGGTATCGAATTGCAGGGGGCGGAGGTTAAATCCATCCGCGAAGGCCACGTCAGCCTGAACGAAAGTTTCGCCCGCATCGAGTCCGGGCAGGTCTATATCCACGGCATGCATGTGCAGCCGTACACCCATAGCCGCTCCGAGACCCACGATCCGGTCCGGCCGCGCCGTCTTCTGCTACATCGCACGGAAATCAATCGTCTCACCGGTCAAGTCGCCGAGAAGGGTCGAACCCTCGTGCCGGTCAAGCTGTACCTCAAGCGCGGATTTATCAAAATTGAAATCGCCCTTGGCAAAGGTAAGGAGTTGGTCGATAAACGCGAGACCATCAAACGCCGCACCGCCGATCGTGAAACGGCCCGGGCGATTGCCAACCATTCCCGCGGACGCTAGAAAACCGGCGTCCGGTCACGAACCTGCGATTGACGCGATCACCCGTTGCAACGCTTCCGGATAGGCGATGTGCTCCTGCTCCTGAATGCGGGCATGCAGGGTCACCGCGGTGTCGCCGGGCAACACCGGGACGCTCCGTCGCAAAATCACCGGACCGGTGTCCATACCTTCATCGACGTAATGAACGGTACAACCGGCCTCCGTTGCCCCCGCCTCCAGTGCCTGTTTCCAGGCCATTAGCCCCGGAAAAGCAGGGAGTAGTGACGGATGGATATTGATGATGCGGTGGGGAAAAGCGCGAAGCAGGCCTGGTTTAACCATGCGCATGAAGCCAGCCAGTGCCACCAGATCGACATCGTGCTCGCGCAAAATATCGATCACCCGATCCTGTGCTGAGCCATCCAACTTGGTCTTGAACGGCGCCATATCCACGTAAAATGCGGGATGCCCTGCCTCCCGGGCCCGTTCGAGGATAAAGGCATCCTGAACATCCGAGATCACGCAACCGACCCGTGCCCGCAGTTCCCCGCGCGAGATTGCATCGATAATGGATTGATAGTTGCTACCTCGCCCTGAGCCGAGAATACCGAGAGTGGTCATGGTGTTTTCCGTGTTCATCGCTTGACCTGTGAGTAAATACGATTAGTCTTATCACTCCAAATCAAAAAGGCGGTTAGCTCAGTTGGTTAGAGCGTCACGTTTACACCGTGAATGTCGGGGGTTCGAGTCCCTCACCGCCTACCAGAATCA
>JBMTVS010000009.1:0-25499 GCA_049451655.1 Kiritimatiellia bacterium
CCGCCGCAACTTCCTGGTGGTTTACGAGGATAACCTCGACCAGATCAACGGGTTTCTCGACGTTCGAAAATTCCTGCTCGATCCGGACCATAAATTCGAGCGGGCGATTCTGAAGCCCTACTTTATTCCCGTCAGCGCGCCGCTCAACCGTTTGCTGCCCGATTTTCAGAACAACCAGCGCCGTATTTCCGTGGTGGTCGATGAGTATGGCGGGACCGCCGGGGTCATCACCCGTGGCGACATTCTCGAGGAAATCACCGGCGAGATTTATCAGGAGCTGAACAAGCCCCGCCCCCTATTCCAGCCCGCCGGACCGGACCGTTGGCTGGTGGATGCGAATTTCAGCCTGGAGGAATTAAACCGCAAGCTGGACCTCGATCTGGACGCCGAGGGGGGCGACCGCCTGGCCGGCTGGATCGCCGAACATGTCGGGCACCTTCCACAAAAGGATGACACCGTGGAGGCTCAGGGATGCCGGGTGACCGTACTTCAAACCGTGCGGCTTCGCGTGACCCTGGCCATGATTGAGAAATTACCGCGCGAGGAAAGCGAGCCGGAGGAAATCAATGACCGCGCTTGAGTTCGTCATCATCGCGATGTGCCTGGTGGGCTCGGCATTTTTCTCCGGCATGGAGACGGGCATGATCTCCATCAATCGCCTGCGCCTTCGTCATCTCATCCGGCATAAAATCAAAGGAGCGGATGTGCTCCAGCAATTCATCTACAAGCCGGATTACCTGCTCGGCACCACGCTGGTGGGCAACAACATCGTCAACACCGTCATGTCCGTGGTTGCGGTTGCGGTCGGAATGCGCTTGTTTGGCGCCCCCGGCTCCTGGCTGGCCAGCGCACTGGTGACGCTGGTGCTGCTCGTGTTCGCGGAATATTTGCCTAAGGCCTGGTTTCGCGCCTTCCCCAGTCGACGGTGCCTGCCTTTCGCCCGCCCCATGCATATCGTCGGCCAAGCCCTCTACCCTTTTAGCGCGGCCATGATGGCCATCGTCCGGTTTTTCACGCCGTTCATGAACCGGGGGGATGACGAGTCCGCGCCCGCAATCACCCGCGACGAGGTTTTGCATTTGGTACATGAAGGTCGCCAGTCAGGCGCCTTGAGCGAAGATGAGGTCCGGATGATTACCGGCGTTTTTGATCTGGGCACCATGACCTGCGCCGAAATCATGACCCCGCGGGCAAAGATGTTCTACATTCATCAGGACACCCGTTACGACGACATTCTCATGTTCGCCCGCACCCAGCAGCTCAATCAATTCCCGGTTTTTGACCGCGATAAAAAAATCTTCACCGGCATCGTCTACATCGTCGATGTGCTTGCTGACGTTTCGCCGGAAAACAAAATCGCGAAAGATTATATGCGGCCGCCGCAATTAGTGGCTTCATCCGCCCCGGTGGACCATATTCTGCCCCGGATGCGGGTAACGAAACAGCCGATCGTGTTGGTGACCGACGAGCAATTCGTGGTCGCAGGCTATATCACCCTCGACCGCGTACTGGAAGAAATCGTCGGGGATTAATTACCGGATTCCGGCAATCCAGGATTTGAGCCGGCCCGTTGGCGTTTGCTCGCGAAATCCCGGCCGGTTTCCGCCCGCAGTGCCCAGTCACCACCAGGATTGGAACTGATGAAATCATCGTAGACCGCAATGGCTTCGTCGTAACGCCCCATTTCCTCAAGCACCCGGGCCTTGCCAAAGATTGCCGGTGCAACCAGGTAATGACCGGCGTTAGCAGCCAGAAAACCATCGTAGGCGGAGAGTGCATCCGCAAACTGAGCTTGCGCCTCCAAGGACTGCGCTATCCCCAAACGGGCGTTCGGAACCATCAGGTGATCCGGATAAGCGGACGCAAATTGCTCAAAAGCCGCGCGCGCCGAAGGATAGTCCGCTTGGTCAAAATAAGCCGCGCCGAGCGATAGTTGAGCCAGCGAAGCGGAGGGGGTATCCGGATAGTTCGCCAGAACCTCTTGAAATTGCGGTACGGTTTGCGCATTGGCAAAAAGCGCGGCGGCCGCCTCGATTTGAGCTGCCTGACTGTTACGCCAGATGGTGTAGCCAGCAAAACCAATAACGGCTACCAGTACGCCCACCACGATGGCCACACCGTTCTCCTTGATAAAATCAAGGACTTCGGGCACCTCGTGCTGCTCGAGTTGTTGTTGCGCGGCGCTCTTGCCCGCGTTTACCGGATTCGTTGAAGAAGCTTCTGTATTCATAATGGGGCTGGTTTTATGGCGTTAGCGTCGAAAAAACGCAAGATCGAAAGTCGGAAAGACCGTCATCATACCGCATGCTAATTCTCTTCATTCATGCGCGCGCCCAGCATTTGGCGTACTTTTTTCAGCGAGGCGTCCTGAATTTGTTTAATCCGGGCCCGCGTGAGTTTGAGGATTTCGCCGGTTTCCTCGAGGGTGCGGCCATCCATGTAGCGAAGTTTCATGATGTAGCGCGAGCGCTCGGGCAATTGTTCGATGGCGGCCCACACTTCGGCGCTTTCAGCCCCCAGGGAGGATTCCTTGGCGGAAGGATCCTCAATGATTTCATGCAGGCTTGAGCCTTCCTCGTTGATCAGCAAATCAAGCGAAACCGGCTGTGCGGGCATGTTTTCCCACTGCCGTATGTAACTGCGGATCTTCGGGATTTTTTCCGCCGGAATATCCGCGATCTTGGCCACGGTCTCATCATTAGGCTCCTCGCCGTAATCCCGCACCCAGGTATCGATGATGCCTTTCACCAATTGCATCTCGCGGCTGGGCTTGATGCCGAAACTACCCGCCCGCACGTGGTCTCTAAAAAAGTTGCGCAGGCGGTTTTGAATCGATTTTTGCGCGTAGGAAAAAAAGGGCGTTCCACGGGTAAAGTCGAATTTCCGCACCGCGTTAGCCAGGGCCTTGGATCCTTCCTGAAGAAAATCGGCAATCCAAACCTGGCCAATCCAGAAGAAGGGCTTCACGCAATTCACCACCAGGCGCCGGTTGGCGATAAACAACTCCTCCTCGGCGGCCTCGATGCGGGAAAACATGCGCCGCGCCTCGACCAACGCGCCCTTGGCATCCTTTTCGCTCTTGAAACGCATCCGGGCGAGCTTGCGAATGCTCCAGGCATTCCAGTGAATTTCGGTGAAAAGTGCGCTGACTTGATCCGGCGTGAGCAGTTCGACGACACCACGCTCGGCCAGAAATCGGCCGATTGCCTGCATGCCGGAATCGAAAGGGATGTATCTACGTTCCTGGCGAACTTTTTCCGGCTCAAAGGATGCCTTTTTGAAAAAATCCAACTCGATCGAGGGAAAAGGCAAATTGTCCGCCATGCTTTTCAACTCGATCAGGCTTTGGAAATCATCTTTCTTCGCCTTCGCCATAATGCGAAGAAGACTCTGTCATGACCATGCCCAAAGGTCAACCGTGCTTGACGGCGCGCTAAACAACGAACTAGGGCTTCAAGCCGAGCTTTTTGAGCTTGGGCCGAATCACGAACATGCAGTAGGGAGCACTGGAATTGTTGCGGTAGTAGTCCTGATGGTAACCCTCGGCCGGGTAGTACTCGCCCGCCTCCGTGATTTCCGTAACCACCGGTCGATCGAGTTGTCCCGAGGCATCCAGCGCTTTTTTCGATACTTCGGCCAATTCCCGCTGCTGATCACCATGGTAGAAGATAACCGAGCGGTACTGCGTTCCCACGTCAGCCCCCTGGCGGTTTAACTGGGTGGGATCATGCGAGTCCCAGAAGGTATCCAACAACGTTTCAAAGGTGATGATCGCGGGGTCGAACGTGATGCGCGTCACTTCAGCGTGACCGGTGTCGCCCCGGCTGATTTCCTTGTAGGTGGGATTTTTGGTGGTTCCGCCCATGTAGCCGGACTCAACATCCAGCACGCCCGGCAACTGCTCGAATACGGCTTCCACACACCAGAAGCAACCGGCTCCGAAGGTGGCGATTTCTTTTTTCGATTCGTTTTCAGTCATCGCAACTTCTCCGTGGGCGGTCGCGGCCGCCAACATGAATATCAGTAATTTGATCATGTTTAAAATATACCGCGCAAAATCGTACGTGCAACAGCAGCCGCGCCCACACCGTAAACATTGAATCCCGCCGGGCAACCATTATGATGCTGCCACAAACCCCGGAGTACATTATGAGCAAAAACATCATCCGCACCGAACATGCCGCCCCCCCCATTGGTCCCTATTCGCAAGCCGTTAAAGCAAGCGGGAACTTCATCTTCACGTCGGGCCAAATTCCCCTCGACGCCAGCGGCAACTTCGCCGAAGCCGGCATCACCGGTCAGACCCATGTGGTTTTCGCCAACCTCAAGGCCATCCTGGCCGCCGCCGGTTCAAGTTTCGACCAGGTCGTTAAATGTACGGTTTTCTTGAAGGATATGAACGACTTCGCCGCCATGAACGAGGTCTATACATCGTATTTCAACGGCCCCAATCCCCCGGCCCGCTCCACTATTCAGGTAGCTCGCCTGCCCAAGGATGCGCTGGTCGAGATCGAGGTGGTGGCACTCGCGGACTAGCATCAGTTTGCCCGGCCTGGACGCTATATTTGCCGGCGAGCCCGCCTTTCCGTTGCGTGGGTTCATGCTCGACATCAGCCGCAACAAGGTGCCGACCATGGCCTCCCTGTTCAAGCTGGTGGACCAGCTGGCGGCCTGGCGAATAAATCATCTGCAGCTTTACACCGAGCACACCTTCGCCTACGCCGGCCATGAAGCGGTATGGCGCGATGCGTCGCCCATGACCCCGGAGGAAATCCGGGTCCTCGATGCCTACTGCCGGGAAAGGGACATAGAACTATGTCCGAATCAAAATTCCTTCGGCCATCTTCATCGCTGGCTGAAGCTTCCCGCCTACGCGCACCTCGCCGAGGCACCAGCGGGCTATGTCACGCCTTGGGGCGAGGTTAGGGACAAGCCATTCAGCCTCAATCCGCTACACCCGGGCAGTGTCGAGCTGATGAAAGACCTGTATGACCAGCTATTGCCCAATTTCGCCAGCCAGCGCATCAACGTCGGTTGCGACGAAACCTTCGATCTTGGTCAGGGTGCCAGTCGCCAGGCCTGTACCGAACGCGGCAAGGGCAGGGTCTATCTGGAATTTTTAAAAAAGATCCGCGCCCTGGTCCACGAACGGGGACATACCATGCTTTTCTGGGGCGATATTATTCTGAATCACCCTGAACTCATCCCCGAGCTCGATTGCGACGATATCGCCCTGGTATGGGGATATGAGGCCAACCATCCCTTTAATGAGCAATGCGCCCGATTTGCAGACAGCGGAATCCCCTTCTGGGTTTGCCCCGGCACCTCGACCTGGAACAGCGTGACCGGCCGCTTTCACAACGCGCGTGAAAATCTGCAGGCCGCCGCGCAGGCCGGTCTGTGCCATGGCGCCCGTGGCTTTATGGTTACCGAATGGGGTGACAACGGTCACTGGCAAACCACGCCTTTCAGCCGCCTCGCCCTGGCCACCGCCGCGGTTACCGCGTGGACCGGCCGGGTGCCGGATCATGCCACGCTCCGGCAACTCGTTGGACATGCGGATGAACTCATTGAACTGGGCGACCTCTATCGCGAGGCAGGCTTCGAGCAGGAGAATAACAGTCCGATTTTCCCTCTGATACGCTTCAGCGACCCTTCCAAGACGCTCGACCGTTGGAGCAGGGACCGGTTGCACCTCGTTCTGGAGAAAGCGACCGCCGCAGTAAGACGAGATCACGACGATTCCATTGTCCTCGGCGCCGCCATGCTGGCCCACGCCGCACGCCGCGGTTTGTGGCTGAAGGCCGGATGTCCGGCGGCTGAAAAGCCTGAACTTGCGATGGAAATGCGTGATCTGATCGACCGTTTCAAGGCCAACTGGTTGCGTGAAAATCGCCCCGGCGGACTCGACGAGAGCGTGGAGCCTTTGCGGCTGCGTTTAGCTGAATACACCAGCTAATCGCATAACGATGCGCCAAACCGGTTCGCACACTCATCCGCATCTTGCAAACCTGCCCTCTTTTCCCTATCTTCCACCGCTGAAACCTTTCACTAATAGGAGAAATCATGTCAGAGATTATTGCTGTACTCGGGCGGGAAATTATTGATTCCCGCGGAAACCCCACCGTCGAAGCCGAGGTGCACCTCGATTCCGGCGTGGTCGGCCGCGCCGCTGTTCCCTCGGGCGCTTCCACCGGCGAACACGAAGCTATTGAGCTGCGCGACGGCGACAAGAGCCGCTACCTCGGCAAGGGTGTGCTCAAGGCCGTTGAAAACATCAACGAGGCCATCCAGGACACGCTCATCGGCATGGATGCCACCGAGCAGTGCGCCATCGACCGTGCCATGCTCGACCTCGACGGCACCGAAACCAAGTCCAAGCTCGGCGCCAACGCCATTCTCGGCGTCTCTCTCGCCACCGCGCACGCCGCCGCCGAGGAGTTGGGTCTCCCGCTCTACCAGTACATTGGCGGCCCCAACGCCAAGGTTCTTCCCGTGCCCATGATGAACATCCTGAATGGTGGCGCGCACTCCGATGCCCCCATCGACTTCCAGGAATTCATGATCATCCCCAAGGGTGCACCCAGCTTCCGCGAAGGCCTCCGTATGGGCGCCGAAGTCTTCCACGCCCTGAAGAGCGTGCTGAAAAAGGCCGGTCTTAGCACAGCCGTCGGTGACGAAGGCGGCTTCGCCCCTGCCCTCAACAGCAACGAGCACGCCCTCGAAGTCATCATGCAAGCGATCGAGAACGCCGGTTACAAGCCCGGCGAACAGGTCTTCATCGCTCTTGATGTCGCCTCCAGCGAATTCTTCGACAAGGAGAAGAACAAGTACGTGTTCAAGAAGAGCGACAAGTCCGAGCGCACCGCCGACGAAATGGTTGAGTTCTACGCCAACTGGATCAGCAAGTACCCGATCATCAGCATCGAGGACGGCTGCGCCGAGAACGACTGGGATGGCTGGAAAAAGCTCACCGACAAAATCGGCGACCGCTGCCAGCTTGTGGGCGACGACCTTTTCGTCACCAACACCAAGTTCCTCAAGCGCGGCATCGACACCGGCACCGCCAACTCGATCCTCGTGAAGGTGAACCAGATCGGCTCCCTGACCGAGACCCTCGAGGCCGTGGAAATGGCCAAGCGCGCCAGTTACACCTCGGTCATCAGCCACCGTTCCGGCGAAACCGAGGACGCCACCATCGCGGACATCGCGGTGGCCACCAATGCGGGACAGATCAAGACCGGCTCGCTCAGCCGCTCCGATCGTATCGCGAAGTACAATCAGCTCTTGCGCATCGAGGAGCGCCTCGGCGACTCCGCGGTGTACGGACTGTAATCCCGTCCCCCGGTAGCGGGCGGATCAGCCCGCTACCGGTGTTTGCACGCTATGAGTCTTTGGGTCCTGGTTCATCGCATATCCGCCACAGTCATCATCGTGGTTGGATTGATTTGGACCGCCAGCCTGTTCTACCCCAAGTTCAAACAAGCCAGCGACCTAGCCTCCCGCCAACGCGCCATCGAGGAGGAAATTCGCCATGACGAGGAAGTGCTGGCCCATCTCCGTGACAAACAGCAGCGGCTCCTGAACGATCCCCGTTTCGTCGAAAAAATTGCCCGCGAGGAACTGGGCCTTGCCAAGCATGGGGAAATTATTTTCAAGTTCGATGATGATCGTTCACCACTCGATCCAAGAAGCATGCCGTAAGCCGTAAACCCAACAGGTCATGATCATGAAAAAACCACTCATAGGCATCGTAATGGGCAGCGACTCCGATTGGCCAGTCATGCAAGCCGCCGCGGAAGCTTGCGAGGAATTTGGCATCGCCTATGAGGCGCGCGTGGTGTCCGCCCATCGTACGCCGGACGACATGGCCGACTACGGTCGCTCGGCCATCAAGCGCGGGCTTAAGGTTATCATCGCCGGAGCTGGCGGTGCCGCGCACTTGCCCGGCATGCTGGCCAGCCACACCACACTTCCAGTGATCGGCGTTCCGGTCCAGACCAAGGCGCTGAAAGGTCTTGATTCGTTGTTGTCGATAGTTCAGATGCCCGCCGGCATTCCCGTAGCGACCGTGGCGATTAATAACGGCCGCAACGCCGGGCTACTGGCGCTTTCCATCCTCGCTACCTTCGACAAACCTCTACAGAAGAAGCTCGCTACTTTCCGTCGTAAGCAGGCCGCGACCTCGCGGGCCAAAAAATTGACCCGTTGACCGATACGACGCCGTCCAGTTGCGCGGGCGGAAATCCGGCGCAAGCCGCCGGGGCGTGAAGAAGTCATGTAGCGTTGCGTTCCCCCAGCGCTTCGCGCGCGGTCGCAAGCAAGGTAGCGGCTGTGCACGGCTTGGCCAGCACAGCGCTGATCATGGGGCGAATTTTATTGAGCGCTTTTTCATCAGGAGCATTTCCACTCATGGCGATCACGCGAAGCTGCTTATCTATAGCCACAGCCCCGGGTATGAGCTCCCATCCGTCCATCACCGGCATCATCAAGTCGCTGATCAGCAGGTTAAAAGGTGGTTCTCCGCCTCGCATCAGGTCCAGCGCCTCCTTGCCATTTGCGGCTTCGAAAACTTCGTAGCCATAGCGACGCAACACCTTGCCCAAAACCTTGCGGACGCCCGCCTCGTCATCCACCAGTAAAATGCGCTCGCCCTGTCCACGCGGCATGACGAGGGCCTGATCATCTGGGGTTGCGGTCTCAAGAACTTCCGAGCGGGAAACGAGAGGTAGATAAACGTGAAACGTGGAACCTTGGCCCGGCTCCGTTACGACTTCAAAGAATCCACCGTGCCCACGCACGATACCAAGCGCGGTGGCCAAACCCAAACCCGTTCCCTCGCCTTGTGGCTTGGTGGTAAAAAAGGGATCAAAGATTTTTTCGATGAGCTCGGGGCGAATTCCTATCCCGCTATCACTGACGGTGAACCGCAAAAATGGGCCGGGAGCAACCCAATCATTGGGGCGTGCCTGAGCCGGGCTCACGCTCGTTTCCTCCAGCCGCAAGGTCAACAATCCGCCCTCCGGCATGGCATCGCGCGCATTCACGCACAAGTTCATGACCAGTTGATGCATTTGCGTTGGGTCGGCGTTAACGTAGAGATAATCCCCGGGAAATTCTGAACGGATCTCGATGTTGCGCGGGAAGGTTTCCCTCATCAATTTGATCATCTCCTTCAGCAAAGGACGCAGCGACATCGGTAGCCGTTGCGAGGCCTCGCCACGCCCAAAGGTCAGCAACTGCCGGACGATAGCAGTGGCGCGACGTGCGCTGACTTCGACCGAGTCAATCACCTCCCGCAGCTCCGGCTCCTTGACGCCCTCGCGCAATAACGTTGGCGCGGCCAGTACCGGAGCGAGGATGTTATTGATATCGTGGGCGATGCCGCTGGCCAAACGCCCTACACTTTCCAGTCGCTGATTACGAAGTAGTTGAGCCTCCAGCTCGCGCCGGTCAGTCACATCGATGCAGTAGCCAAGAATCCGGTCCTCCCCCAGCGGAACCGCCAGCACCAACACCCAAAATGGCTCGCCACTTTTCTTGCGCATTCGCACTTCGCCCTCGGAATATCCCTCCTTCAATACGCGTTCAAAATGCTGCGCGGCGGAGGCGCGATCCAATTCGGGTACGATATCGACGATATGTTTGGTCAGAATTTCATCCAACGGATAGCCGAACATCTTTTCCGCCGCCGGATTGCCAAACACGTATTTGCCATCACGATCACTCACCATAATGGCCACGGGTGATCTTTCGACGTACGATCGAAAGGCTTCCTCCCTCTGTTTGAGCGCCTGGTCGTATTCCTTTTGCTTGGCCATACCGGCGGATAATTCAGCGACCAGAAGATTTGTTCTTCTGCGAGCGCGCCGAAGCGACTCGCTCAACACGCTCACCATCACCCCGCCAGCGGCAAAGATACTGAGCTGGAAGACATCATAATCCTTGCCGGGAACGAAGGAATAAACCGGCGGCATCAGGAAATACAACAACAGGACCACGGAAGTAATCGTAGCCAGAATACCCGGGCCTGCCCCGCCGAGATAAGCGCTTAATACGATGGGTAGGATGAAAAGCACCATCATCGGCCGCTCCTGAAAATAGGGGCCAATGACCAGCCGCAACCAAAAGGTGAGCAGCGTTAATACGATCGCCAGGACATAGCCTGCCATCACCCGTAAACGAGGATTTTCCCGCCACTGCATGAGCCCTGTCGACATACTCTAATCATACAAGCAATAGATCAGAAAATGAAGCAAGACTGTAGACACCCGAAATCCTCCCTTCGACCTTGAACCTTCTGTTGAACACGTAGCTGCGTTCGTTAGAACGTGGCCGTCTCCCACCCACAACCCCGTCACCACCGCCTAACGGCGGCAGCTACGGCCCGTGCAAGAAGACTCAAGACGCCCGATCTCATCCCCTCAACCTCCTCTCGAGCACGTAGCTGCGTTCGTTAGAACGTGGCCATCTCCCGCCAACGACCCCGTCACCACCGCCTAACGGCGGCAGCTACGAGCCGGCAGAACCATAAACCATCAAACATAAACCATTCCCCATCCCCCCATTCCCCGATTGTCCCGGCCGCCTTCCCATGGCATTATATCCCTTTTAACTGACGAGAAAATGTATGAGCGAATTACCTAAAAACTATAGCCCCGCCGAAATCGAGGATAAGTGGAACGCCATTTGGCTGGAGCGGAACATCGCCTCCCGCCAACCCGGACAGGGCGGCGAGCCTTATTGCATCGTGATTCCCCCGCCGAATGTGACCGGTATTCTTCACATGGGTCACGCCCTGAACAATACCATTCAGGACATCCTTGTCCGCTGGCGAAGCATGCAGGGTCGCAACAGTCTCTGGGTGCCCGGCACGGATCATGCCGGTATCGCCACCCAGAACATGGTGGAAAAAGCCATCAAGAAGGCGGAGAACAAGAGCCGCCACGAAATCGGTCGCGAGGAATTGGTCAAGCGCGTCTGGGAATGGCGCGAGGAATACGGCGGCACCATCATTCGCCAACTCAAGCGCCTCGGCGCCGCCTGCGACTGGGAACGCGAAAGGTTTACCCTCGATGAAGGTTTGAGCAACGCGGTGAAGGAGGTTTTCGTCCGCCTCTACGACAAGGGTCTCATCTACCGCGGCAAATACATCATCAACTGGTGCACCCGCTGCGGTACTGCCCTCTCCGACGAGGAGAGCGAGCATCAAAGCGTGGCCGGCAAGCTCTACCACTTCCGCTATCCGGTGAAAGGCGAACCCGGTCGCTTCGTGACCGTCGCCACCACCCGGCCTGAAACCTATCTCGGTGATACCGCCGTGGCCGTGAACCCGAAAGATGAACGTTACGCCGACATCATTGGCAAGACCCTCGAACTGCCGTTCATCGGCCGGGAAATCCCGGTCATTGCCGACGACTTCGTCGACCCGGCTTTCGGCACCGGATGCGTTAAGGTCACGCCTGCCCACGACCCGAACGACTTCGCCATGGGCCAGCGCCATGACTTGCCCATGATTAATGTGATGACGGAGGACGGTCACATGAACGAGGAGGCCGGGCCCTATCAAGGTCTGGAGCGGTTCGCCTGCCGCAAAAAAATCATGGACGACATGGAAGCCGCCGGATTGCTCGACAAGGTCGAGGAGCATCCGCACGCCGTCGGTCATTGTTACCGCTGTCATCAAGTCGTCGAGCCACGCCTCTCCCCGCAATGGTTCGTGAAGATGAAGCCGCTCGCCGAGCCCGCGCTCAAAGCCGTGCAGGAAGGGAAAATAACCTTCACCCCCGACCGTTGGACCAAGGTCTATACCGAGTGGATGGAAAACATTCGCGATTGGTGCATCTCGCGTCAAATTTGGTGGGGACATCGCATCCCGGTGTTTTACTGTGACGGATGCGGGCACGAATGGGCCGATCGCGGCGAACCTGCGGCCTGCCCGAAATGCTCATCCGCAAGTATCCGTCAGGACGAGGATGTGCTCGACACCTGGTTCTCCTCTTGGCTCTGGCCTTTCAGCGTGTTCGGCTGGCCGGATAAAAACAAGGACCTCGAGTTCTATTACCCCACCCACACGCTTGTTACCGCCTCGGAAATTCTTTTCTTCTGGGTTGCCCGCATGATCATGGCCGGGCTGGAGTTCATGGACGAGATTCCCTTCCGCGAGGTCTATATCCACGGCACCGTGCGCGACAGCCAAGGCCGCAAGATGAGCAAGAGTCTTGGTAATTCCATCGATCCGCTCGAGATCATCAACGACTACAGCGCTGATGCTTTGCGCTTCAGCCTCATCATGCTCACCGCCACCGGGCAGGATGTGTACATCTCGAAGGACAAATTCGAGATCGGTCGCAACTTCGGCACCAAGATCTGGAATGCCGCGCGCTTCATGCAGATGCATCTCGACAAAGAGGGCCTCACTGCCGCCGACCAACAACTCGATCCGCAAAACTGGCGACCCGACGACTGGCACATCGTCGCCCGCGCGCAGGATGCGGCCAAGGCGGCGGAGGATTGTCTGTTACGTTTCCGTTTCAACGACTACGCCAAGGTTGTGTACGAGTTCATGTGGCACGAGTTCTGCGACTGGTACCTTGAGTACGCCAAGGAATTTCTTTACGGCGAGAATCCGGCCCGCAAGCGTGAAGTTCTGCAGATCATGCTTTACGTGTTCTCGCGTTCCTTGCGTCTGCTTCATCCGCTCATGCCTTACCTCACCGAGGAGTTGTGGCATGCCTTCGGTTATGGCAGGGAGGATGAAAGTATTCTGCATGCGTCGTGGCCGCTCGAGAGCGAGAGTTCCCTGCGTAATCTCGCCGAGCCTTACGTATTGTATGTCGACGCCAAGCACGAACTGATTAGCGCCGGTCGTACCTTGCGTGGTGACTACCAGATTCCGCCCGGCCAGAAGACCGCCTTCGTCATCCGCCCTCTCGCCGAGGATGTGGAGATGTTTCAGGCTGACACGGCCGGCATTGCGACCCTGCTCAAATCCGATGACGTGAAAATCGACCCGGACTTCGTGCCTTCCGGCCCCATGCCCAGCTTGCTGGGCGCGCGCGGCGCAATCTTCATGTCGCTCGAGGGCGTGGATATTGACGCCGAGAAAAAGCGTCTCGACGAGGAGATCGTCCTCGCCGAAAAAAGCCTCGCCAAAACCCGCGCCATGCTCGGCAACGACAACTTCCTCCAGAAAGCCAAACCCGAAGTCATCGACCAAACCCGCGCCAACGAATCCGCCCTCGCCGAAAAAATCGAAAAACTAAGCGCCCTCAGGGCCAAGCTCTAACCCCTACCCGCACGGGGACACACATGGTGTGTCACCATCCATGCCGGGCGTTATCTAATCCATGAGATAACGCTCGCAGCCTAACACGCCAAACCGCAAAGGCATTCATACAACGCCGGCACCCCCATCTGGAGGGTCGAGCTCCGCGAGACCGTGAGCATGAATAGTAAAATGAAAACCGCCGGATTCTCACCCACCGGCCCATTCATCCTCCACGATTCCGATTCGCGTGTATGAGTACGTGTACGATTACGTGCCGATGAAATCCCCTTACTCGTACACCTACCTCGTACACGCCAATCTCTTCCTCAACCCCATCCGGCCCGAGCTAATCGCCACCACCCCTCAAGCCGTCCCGGCCCATTCATGTTCTCCCCCATGCTCCGCCGTCGGAACCAGAAGATACACCCGGGGCTATTCAGGAATCGGCTCATTTGGTCGCATCGCCTTCAGAAAATGATCGACGGGAATGCAGATCGTGCCTTCCATTTGAAGTCGACGGGATCCGCGATATACCAGGATTCGCCGGGCCTCAGGGTAGTCTTCACCAAACGCCTTCAAAGCCCGTAAATCCTTCGTATGAACTTTGTCGGCATTCTTTACTTCAATGGCCACAAACGTATCGGGTCCATAAACGATGAAATCGACCTCGCTACCAGACTTCGTCCGCCAGAAATAGATCGTCGCTTTCTTTCCGCTATACTCCACCCAGGCGCGAAGATGCTGCATAACCAAGCCCTCAAGGGCCAGACCGTCTATTTCACCCGCCCGATCCAACGGACCCGCCGGCCGGATGGACCGAAAGACGCCGGCATCAAAAAAATAAAACTTGGCGTGCTTGATCAGCTGGCGCTTGGCGCGGCGGGAAAATACCGGGATTTCAACCCCCACCAGCAAATCAGCAAGAATCTGAACATAGCCCTCGACGGCCTTTCTGCTGACTTCACATTCGCGCGCAACTTCCGACAAATTGAGCACACCTCCGTGCGAGAAGCTTATCGCTTCGAGAAACCGGGCAAAAGCGCCGATATTTCTGACCAAACCCTCCGCCTGAACCTCCTCACGAAGGTATAACCCCATGTAGGCATTCAGCGTTGCTAGTTTGTCCTTGGAAGAACAAACCAGCGGAAGCAAACCGAAGCGCAGGGCATCCTCAAGATCAAAAGCTCCGCCTAATTCAGTGGCCATGAAAGGATGGCATGTTTTCAAGATGGCCCTGCCACCAAGCAGATCCACGCCCGACCTTTTAAGTTTTCGCGCGCTCGATCCGGTTAAGATAAATTGTTTTTCCGGATACTGCTCGATCAATGCATGAACGACACTCAACAGGTCGGGAACGCGCTGAATTTCATCGATGATGAACGTGTCGGTGGCGGAGTGCCCGACGACAACCTGCTTAAGACGATCAGGATCAGCCAGGTAAAATCGCTGTTGCCCCTGGGATAGCAGATCGATGATCAGGCCATCGGGGTAGGTCATCTTTAGCCATGTTGATATCCCCGTTCCACGTGGTCCAAAGAGAAAATAACTGGCCTTTGCCAAAGGAATAAATCGTTTGGTGAAGTTGCTCATCCTGGACCAATGTACCGGTTCACAAGCAAGGTATTCAAGATATTTTTACATAGAAGGTAAATTTTATCTGCTGATTTTCACCTTGCAGGTTAATTTGTTCTGATATTGTTTATATGGGGACACAGACTTTTTAGTCGCCAACTGGAGGGGCGAGCTCCGTGAGACCGTGAGCATGAATAGGAAAATGAACCGCGCGAAGCCCGCTTGCGGGTGATGCGAATAATCCGCGGATGGAAGCATGGAGCGAGGATTTAGAGCGAGGATGTCTCGATTAACAGCCTGCTTGCCGCAGACGCCTAAACCCTGACCACCAGAAACGAAGTCCGGTTCTTGAAATCCGGGGCTTTTTCAGATCCGTTGTTTACAACGCTTACTGATTATACATCGCAACAACCGCGTCCGCGGTGTCCGCCGGGCGATGGCCTTCGGTGGGAATTTTGTGGGGGATGGCGTCGTAGAGCGGTTGTCGCTTGGCTTGCAGCTCGGTGATTTTCTGGAGTTTGTCACCGCCTGCGAGCAGCGGGCGGTTGGTGTCGTGCTCGACACGCTTTAAAACGGTTTCAGGCAGCGCGGTAAGGCAAATCACCAGTCCCGTCGCTGAGAAATCGCGGATATTGTCCGGGTTCAACACGATGCCCCCGCCGGTGGATACGACGTATCCCTCCTGCCCCGCCAGCTCCTGCACCAACGCCCGTTCAAGCGCGCGAAAGGCCGGCTCGCCACGGTCGCGAAAAATATCGGGAATCGAACATCCCTCCCGCCGCACAATCTCATTATCCATGTCGATGAACTTCATGCCCAGGCGCTCCGCCACGATACGCCCCGCGCTGCTCTTGCCCGTGCCCATAAATCCGACCAATACAATATTTTTCATCGCGCTCCCGTAATGAAGTCCACATACCAGTTCCACAAGGCATCGCCACCCAGCACCCAAGACATCGCACCCATCGCCAGATAGGGCCCGAACGGAATCCGGCTCTGCCAGGCCCGCCCGCCGAATAAAATCAAAGCCACCCCGACCACTGTGCCAAACAGCGACGAAATCAATACTGTATAAATCACCCCGGTCACGCCCGTGAGCGCGCCAATCGCGCCCATCAGCTTCACATCGCCAAACCCCATCGCATCTTTCTTGAACGCCCACTTGCCCACCACCGAAACCAGCCACAGCGAGCCAAATCCCGCCACCAAGCCAATCGCCGAACGCATCGCCGCCGCGCTCGCGGCATCCACCCCGTGAATCGCCGGCACAATCGCGCTGGCCACCACGCCGAAAAACATGCCACCGATGGAAACGCTATCCGGAATAATCATGTGATCAAAATCGACAAAGGTGCCGACGACCAGTCCCGCCGCCATAACCCAGAACATCAGCGTGGACCAGTCCAAACCATACCGGTTGTAAACCGCGAGAAAAAGAACCCCCGTCAACAACTCAACCAGCGGATAGCGCGGCGAGATTTTACCCCCGCAGCGCCGGCACTTGGCACCCAGTGCGAGATAACTCAACACCGGAATATTGTCATACCAGGCAATAAGATTGCCGCAACGCGGACAATGCGAGCGCGGCTTGACGATGGATTGCTCAGCGGGAATCCGGTAGATGCAGACGTTGAGAAAGCTGCCGATGCAGAGTCCCACCACCAGCGCAACCACCGGCCCATACCAGGCCATGAACTCAGGCGGCAGCATCATCCGTACACGGCCTTTTGCAGTGCGGCCCGCATGGCTTCCACATCCGGCTCCGTTCCCGTCCATATCGAGAACGCCCGAGCGCCCTGATGCAGCAGCATCCCCAAACCATTCGCGGTTTGCGCCCCGCCCTCGCGGGCCTGCTTCATGAATACAGTTTCAGGATACATGTAAATCAAGTCGAAGGCCCGCTGCCCCGCGCGAAATGCCTCCGCGCCCAGCAGCGGCTGGTCATCCTGCTTCATCCCCACCGGCGTAGCCTGCACCACCACATCGGCGTCGCGACACGAAGCCACCGCATCCATCGCATGTGTGACCTTAAGTTGCGGATGCAGCGACGCCAACTCGCTGGCCACGCCGTTGCGCTTCGCGTCATCGACTTCGGCCAGCATCAACTCCCCTGCCCCCTGTTGCGCCGCCATCAAAGCCACCGCGCGCCCTGCGCCGCCGCAGCCCAATACGAAAACCTTCGCGCCCTCGAGCGACCCGCCAAACGCCTCCTCCATCGCCTTCAAGAATCCATAGCCGTCGGTGTTGTGGCCGACCATGCCATCTGTCGTGAATTGAACGGTATTTACCGCGCCCAGCAAACGCGCCGATTCATCGAGCTGCGACAACCCGCGAAACGCGACTTCCTTGAGCGGAATGGTCAGATTCACGCCCCCAAATCCCATCGCTTTCATCGCCGGCAACACTTCCAGCAGCCGGTCCGGATGCACATCGAAGGCCAGGTAAATCGCATCCAACCCGAGCGAGGCGATGGAAGCGTTGTGCATCACCGGCGACAAGGTGTGACCGATGGGGTGACCGAGGACGGCGAAAGGTTTGGTGTGTCCGGAGAGGGGGTTCATGGGGAATGGGGAATGGGGAATGGTTGATGGTTAATGGTTGATGGTTGATGGTTGGTGGGGGCAGATTTAAGATGAAAGGTTTTCGGGGTTCGGGGAGGATGATTGGTTTATTTGGTCGTATCTGTCAATTGCTGGACGGGAAACTGCACTGCACGCTTATTCCCTTTGGCGCGCGCCGGCTCACCTCGAGCGTGCCCCCAATCAATCCCGCGCGATAGCGCATGATCCGTAAGCCCATGCCGTCGGCGATTGTCTTGGCCGGATCAAATCCGCAACCATCATCCTCAACTACCAAACGGCCCGCGCCATCGCCTGATCGCAGCTCGATAATAATTTCCTTCGCGGCGCCATGTCGTACCGCATTATTTACCGCCTCCATCGCAATGGCGTAAATTTGAGGTGCAGTCTTCGGGTTCGACGCAGCATGATGAGGTTCGTCCGCGTGATGAAACAAACAATTCACCCCGTAAACCCCTGACGTCTCCGTCGCCAGCCGTTGCAACGCGCCCGTCAATCCATCCTCGCCCAATTCCACGGGCGATAAGCCCCGCGCCATGCGTCGAACTTGCGCCACCGACTCCTTGATGATTTCGTTGATGCGGGCGGCCTGCTCTTTGGCCCCGGGTTCTATCTCCTCGAGGTGCCTGGCCAATGCACGGCTCAAAAACGCGGCACCGGTCAATTTCTGCCCCAGCGAGTCATGCAAATCCTGACCGACCTGCCGTTTCTCGCGTTCGCTTATATCGAGAATCTCGCCCTCCAGCCGGATCCGCTCCTGCATGGTGGTCTCAATGGTTTGATTTGCCTGTTCCAACTCCTGCGTTCGCTCCTTTACGGCGGCCTCAATGCGCCGGGTGCGCCCGGACAAGGTCCAAATCGTCGCGGTCAGCAACAAGGTGATGAGACTACCTGTGCCGGCCAACACGACCGGCAGATAGGTGCTACGTGCATCAAGATACTCCCGGGAAGGCGTTGTTTCGAAATGCCAAACCCGGTCCGCCACCGGAATGTCAGCCACGAGCTTGAGGTTGGCTTCCGTGGCCTCGATTGATGCACCGGGATGAATTTCCGGATCATAAAAACGAACCAACACATCGCGTGTGGCCACATCCGCCAGCGCCCGGTCGAGCAATTCATGCGGCCAAAGTACCGACACCATGAATCCGGATTGCTGCGCACCTGTGGTTGTGTCCGCGCGGCCTGGCAAAGGCGAAAACACCAAATACCCCGCGCCCAAAACCGGATCGGATTGCTGCATCAAGCGGGCCACCGCCGGACCGCCACGCTCGATCATGCGGGCGATCGTTTCGGTACCACCGGGAAGCGCGCCAAGATCCGCGCCAAGCGGTATACCCAGCCCGCTTTCCGGAAATTGATAAATCAAGGGGTAATAATCCGGTCGCAACGCGGCATTGACCCAAACACCCCCGGGATTTAATTCCGAAATACGCAGCGTGGCATTTTCATCCCGTTCCAGCGCCACCCGCATCGGCAAGGGAATACGTTGAACGAAACCGTAACGACCCAATAAGCGACGCTGGAATTGCATGCCTTTGCTCGAGAACTCCTCAAAATCCCCGGGCGTAATACGATCCGACAAATCATGCAGAGCGCCGAGCGAATCCAGCACCTCAAAAAACAACTCCAACTGACGCGCCACCGACTGACGCATTGCTTCCGACTCTGCCGCAAAAACCCTGGCCACATCCTGCTGGTGTTGACGCTGACTGATCAAGACCGACAGGGTCGTCACGATCGACCCGGCGATGAATACACCCACGGCCAGCCTTCTAGCCAAACGGGTTGCACCCTCTTTTTTTGTACGTGTGCTCACGTAGATCAGCATAGAAGCAGAGGCGCTTTAAAGAACAGCGGTAAATGACTCAAATCCAAGCATGTGAACGGTTGTTCCAACCCCCGAAAGCCTCGTGCAGGCGGAGGAAGTTCCAACCGCCCTTATTTATGGCATCCAGCGGGATGAATCGTCACCCGCGCCCGTCCCAGCTCGCCGACCTGGCCTTGCTATCGGGAAACTTGCGGTTGAGCCAGGCGGCGGTGGCGTAGGAGACTCCGAGGAGGGATCCACCGAGAATCGCGATGGTGAAGAGACCACGCAGCCAGGGCGGCATCGCCAAACCAAAGCGCATCTCCAGCCAGCCGGTGAGCAGGCTGAACCCCGCCTGCGCCGCTACCCAAAGCGGAAAAAACACCACCAGCGAGCCAAACCACGCCAGCGTCCTGACCTCTTTTTCCTGCATCGTACCGACTAAACCTTTCCTAACAAATCCGGCGGCATCAAAAGAATAATTAACCATATCCTTGATGCGCGATCAGCTATGTCCCCGCATGATATTCGCATGAGTATCCGGGTCGCCATACATCACGCGATGTCATACACTTATGACCGCCACGTTGGCATTTCCCCGCATCAAATCAGGCTCAAACCCGCGCCTCACTGCCGCACGCCGATCATTTCCTACGGACTCAAGGTTACCCCCGGCGACCACTTTATCAACTGGCAACAGGATCCCTTCGGCAACTTCACCGCCCGCGTGGTTTTTCCCGAACCGGCCAACCACCTCCGCGTCGAGGTGCAAGTGGTGGCGGACATGATTGTCATCAACCCGTTCGACTTCTTCGTGGAGAGCTACGCCGAGCACTTTCCCTTCACCTATCCCGACCAACTCCGCAAGGAACTTGCGCCCTACTTCGAAACCGCCGAAACCGGCCCGCTCTTCGAGCACTACCTCGCCGGAATCCCGGGCGACAAGGCGCCCATCGTCAACAAACTCGTCGACATCAATCAGGCGCTCAACAAGCACATCAGCTACACGATCCGCCTCGAGCCCGGCATCCAAACCTGCGAGCAAACCCTCACCCTCCGCAGCGGCTCCTGTCGCGATTCGAGCTGGTTGCTGGTGCAACTCCTCCGTCGCCTCGGCCTCGCCGCACGCTTCGTTTCCGGCTACCTCGTGCAACTGAAGCCCGACGTCGCCTCGCTCGACGGGCCCTCCGGCGCCGCCGAAGATTTCACCGACCTCCACGCTTGGGCCGAAGTATTTATTCCGGGCGCCGGCTGGGTTGGTCTCGACCCCACCTCGGGCCTGTTCGCGGGCGAAGGCCACATCCCGCTCGCCTGCACCCCCGACCCGGTTAGCGCCGCGCCCATCACCGGCAGCACCGGGAAATGCGAGGTGACCTTCTCCTACACCAACCAAGTCACCCGCTTCCGCGAAGAGCCCCGCGTCACCAAGCCTTACAACGATGAGCAGTGGGACCGCATTAACCAGCTCGGTCAGGCCATCGACGCAGACATGGAGGCGAACGGACTCCGCATCACCATGGGCGGCGAGCCGACCTTTGTCTCCATCGACGACATGGAATCCGCTCAATGGAACACTGACGCCGACGGCCCGGAAAAGCGCGTTCTTTCCATCTCGTTGCTCGATCGCATGATGGACGCCTTTGCCCCCGGCGGCCTGCCTTACTACGGCCAAGGCAAATGGTATCCCGGCGAGCCGGCTCCGCGCTGGCGGTACGGTTGCTTTTGGCGCACTGATGGCGAACCGGTGTGGTCCGAGACTCGCCTCCTCGCCAATCCCGCCACCAAGAACGGTTACAACGGCAAGCAACCCCGCATGTTTATGCGTGCGCTCGTCGACACCCTCCGCCTGAATCCCGACCACATCATCCCCGCCTATGAGGATGTGTTTTACTACCTCTGGAAGGAAGGGAAGCTTCCCGTCAATATCGACCCGCTGAAGTCGAACCTGAAGAGCGACCACGACCGCCGCATGCTTACCAATCTGCTCGACGGCGATCCGTCCAAACCCGTCGGCTACGTCATTCCCCTGACCTGGGGCGAAAAGCACAAAGGCTGGTTCTCCAGCGCGTGGATGTTCCGGCGCGGACGCCTCTATCTGCTCCCCGGCGACGCCTCCATCGGTTACCGCCTGCCGCTCGACTCCCTTCCCTGGATGCCGGAGGAACAGCGCACCCCTCTCCCCGAGCGTTCGCTCTGGGAGCCAACCGAAGCCCCCCAACTCCCCCCGCATCGCGAGCTCACCTCAAGCGCCGACCACCACGTCGTCGAAGACATCGCCTACACCGCCCTCTGCGTGCAAGTGCGCGATGGTCATCTCCACGTTTTCCTCCCGCCGCTCGGCCTGCTCGAACACTACCTCGCCCTCATTCGTGCCATTGAGGACACCGCGAAAGCCACCAACCTGCGCGTCATCATCGAAGGCTACGAGCCCCCGCACGACCCGCGCATCAAACGCTTCTTTATCACTCCCGACCCCGGGGTCATCGAGGTCAACATTCATCCCGCCGCCAACTGGGAGCAACTGGTCGACACCACCACCCGCCTCTACGAGGAAGCGCGACTCGCCCGTCTCGGCACCGAGAAGTTCATGGTCGACGGACGCCACACCGGCACCGGCGGCGGTAACCATATGACTCTTGGAGGGGCGACCCCGGCGGAAAGCCCCTTTCTTCAGCGGCCATCGCTCCTCCGCAGCCTCATCACCTACTGGCAGCATCACCCCGCTCTCTCCTACCTGTTCTCCAGCGCCTTCATCGGCCCCACCAGCCAGGCTCCGCGCGCCGACGAAGGCCGCGCGGACTTCGTCTACGAATTGGAAATCGCGCTTAGTCAAATACCCGAGGGCGATGCCGCCCACCCCTGGCTGATTGACCGCGTACTGCGCAACGTGCTGGTCGATCTCACCGGCAATACCCACCGCGCCGAGTTCTGCATCGATAAACTCTACGCGCCCGACAGCGCCTCAGGACGCCTCGGCATCGTCGAGTTACGCGGTTTCGAAATGCCGCCCCACGCACGCATGGGCCTCGTTCAGGCCTTGCTGGTGCGGGCCCTGTGCGCGTGGTTCTGGAAACAGCCCTATAAAGGACCGCTGGTGCGTTGGGGCACCGAACTGCACGACCGCTTCCTGCTCCCGCATTTCGCCTGGAAGGACTTGCTGGAAGTCATCCGCGACCTGAACCGGGCCGGGTATGCTGTCGATGCCGACTGGTTTCTGTCTTTCCTCGAATTCCGTTTTCCGCGTTATGGTCTGGTCAACCTTGACGGCATCGAACTGGAATTGCGGGCGGCCATCGAGCCTTGGCACGTACTCGGCGAGGAATCCACCGCCGGCGGTACAGCCCGCTATGTCGACTCTTCGGTGGAGCGCCTTCAAGTCAAACTTAGCGGCGTGACCGACGAGCGTCACATCCTTACCTGCAACGGGCGGCGCGTCAGCATGCGCCCAACCGGGGTTACCGGCGAGTACGTCTCCGGCATCCGGTTCCGGGCCTGGCAACCCTGGTCCTGTCTCCATCCCACCATCGGCGTGCACTCGCCCCTGGTCTTCGACGTGGTAGACACCTGGACCAGCCGCTCGCTCGGCGGTTGCTCCTATCATGTTGCGCATTACGGTGGCCGCAACTACACCACCCGCCCCGTTAACGCCCTCGAGGCCGAGGCCCGCCGCATCGCCCGCTTCAGCGATGATGTTCACACCCCCGGTCCGTTCACCGTCACCCAAGGCTCGCGCCGCCGCGCTCATTTCGAAACCCGGCCGATGTCGCCCGACCCGGTCATCATCCCCCCGGAAGAGGACAACCCCGAATTCGCCTACACCTTTGATTTGCGGCGATCATGATGCTGCCCCCGCTTGCCGCGCCAACACCTATGAAGTAGCTTTAAGCCGTTAACGAAAACCTGCCGTGAACCAACAACAAGACATTCTGGTGCCGGGCGCATCTGCCGAATATGACATCGGCGCGTCGTACGATGAAATGCGCGCCATGAATGGTTCCGTGCGCCCTCATTGGCAGAAATTTATCGCCGCATTCGACAAAATGGGCGGTGAATCCATGGAGCGTTGCCGGCAGGAAGCTCGCCGCATGTTCCGCGAGAACGGGGTCAGTTACAATGTGCATGGTGACCCCACCGGTCACCAGCGTGCCTGGGAGCTCGACCCCATCCCGCTCATCATCAGCAACGAGGACTGGGTCGACATCGAAGCCGGCCTGGTTCAGCGCGCGGAGCTGATGAATCTCATTCTCAGCGACTTGTACGGCCCCCGCCAACTCATTCAACAGGGATTGCTTCCCGCAGAATTGGTTTTTGCCCATGAGGGATTCCTGCAGGCCTGCGATCAGTTTGGCCAGCCTACCGGCATGAAGCTTATCGACTTCGCGGTCGACTTGGCGCGCGGCCCCGACGCCCGCATGTGGGTGTTGCGCGACTACACCCAGTCGCCCGCCGGCATCGGTTACGCCCTCGAAAACCGCACCGTCATGTCGCGCATCCTGCCCCAGTTCTTTCAGGAGCAAAACATCCACCGCATGTCGTTCTTCTTCCGCACCATCCGGGCGGCGCTGAACAACCTGCCCATTCGTCGCCGCGAGCAACCACGCATTGTCATCCTGACCCCCGGCCCTTACAGCGAGTTGTATTTCGAGCATGCCTACCTCGCCTCGTATCTCGGTTACCCTCTGGTGCAGGGCGATGACCTTACCGTGCGCGAGGGTAAGGTTTGGTTGAAGACCCTCGACGGCCTACAACCGGTGGATGTCATCATACGCCGGGTGAGCGATCATTTCTGCGACCCGCTCGAACTTGCCGAGGATTCGCTGCTCGGCGTGGCCGGCCTCCTGCAAGCCGCCCGCCTCGGCAATGTCATCATTGTGAATCCCGTTGGAAGCGGCGTGCTCGAAAACCCCGGACTCATCCCCTTCCTGCCCGGCATCTCGCGTTACTACCTTGGTAGCGACCTGAAGCTACCTTCCGCCGCCACCTGGTGGTGCGGGCAGGAGAAGGAGCGTCAGCACGTACTCGCCAACCTCCAGCGTTTCGTCATCAAACCCATCTACCGCACCTATACCTCCGGCTCCATTTTTGGCTCCTCGCTCTCCACGCAGCAGCTCGACGAACTACGCGCTAAAATTCTCGCCCGGCCGCATCTGTACGTCGGGCAGGAGCAGGTGAGCTTCTCCACCACACCCTGTCTCATCAACGGCGGCATTCAACCCCGCCACGCCTCCATCCGCATGTTCGTCACCGAGCACGAAGGACGTTACCGCGTGATGAAAGGCGGCCTCACGCGCGCCGCGCGCGACGCCGGCATCTCCGCCCCCTCGCGTCACTTCAATCACATCAGCAAGGACACCTGGATTCTCGCCGACAAGCCCGAGCGCCACATCAGCCTTTGGCTTCAGTCCACCTCCGACGAGATGCTTGCCGAGCGAAGCGGCATGTTGGCCAGCCGTGCCGCCGAGAACATGTACTGGACCGGTCGCTACGCCGAGCGGGTCGAAGGCGCCGCCCGACTGCTCCGCGTGGTGCTGGATAATTTGAACCACTCCGAGGACATCAACGATCCGACCAACCAGCAGCATGTACAGATCCTGCTGCAATCTTTTACCGCGGTCACCGAAACCTTCCCCGGCTTCCTTGATGAGCAACAGGAATTCACTACCGAGGAAATCGGCGAGGAGTTACGTTCAGTCATGGTCGATGGGGCCAGGGTGGGCGGCGTCGCCAATCTTATTGATGCCCTCACCCGTTCCGCCTACATGGTCCGCGACCGCTGGTCGGTCGACAACTGGCGCGTACTCGACGGCATCAAGAACCATTGGCGCAACGTACAGTCCAACCCGCACAGCCACATCATCTCCGCCGAATACGAACTCGACGAACTCGTCACCTCGCTGGCCGCTTTCATGGGACTTAACATCGAGAGCATGACCCGCGAGCCGGGCTGGCTTATGCTCGACTGCGGCCGCCGCATCGAGCGCGGCATGTGGCTCATTCGCATGATCAAATCGCTACTGATCACCGGCTACGAGGAAATGCTGGAGCACATGGTGCTCGAATCCTTCCTCTCCACCCACGAGAGCCTGATTACCCACCGGCGCCGTTACCGCTCCTACCTGCAGATGGAATCCGTGCTTCAAGTCGTGGTCATGGACGAGGGCAACCCGCGCTCGCTTTCCTTCCAGCTCGACCGGCTGCGCCGCAACCTCGAGCGCCTGCCCCGCCGTCGCCTGGACCGCCGCATGAGCGCCGAGGAAAGAATCGGCCTTGA
>JBMTVS010000010.1:0-24088 GCA_049451655.1 Kiritimatiellia bacterium
GTCAGCGCTTGCCCGCTCCAGGTCCACAACAACCCCTCTCCCCGCTCGTCCGCCATCATGAGGTGAAACGGGCGATAGTTTTGCGCGTCGATGTGCCGCAAATACGCGCTTGCCGCATCCGGCGAGTGGCACGTCGCGATGTCGAGGACGAGATGACCGCGACTTTGCCACAAGCCGGATGCGGGCGCGGGCGCGGCATACGCTTCGGCATCATAATAATTCAGCAACGCCACGCTCAGGCCGTATGCGTTCACCGCCAGCCAGGAGCCGCCCGCATTGCCGTCGATCGGCGCGAGCATGCGAACGCCGTCACGTGTGATTTCGCTCGGCGGCAGGGCGGGCAGGCGGTCGCGCTTTTCGTCGCGGTTGAAGAAGAACGTGAAGGTATTATCCCCGCGCAACCAGGTCAGTGTACACATGCGGAGAGGCCTTGATGATAGCGAAGCGTGGAGGGCGCCATGCCAAAGTCGGGACCCGTGACCTCGCCGAGGCTGTTCAGGGTCATCTTGATGATAGCGTAATGATGAACGGTGTGGCTGATCAGGAATTGCAACTCGCGACGCAGACTGGAATCGGTCCACCAAATGTCCGTGTCCGCTTCGTTGCCGCAATCCATCTTGGTCTGCACCGGCGCATCGGGTTGTCCGGCCATGGCCTGCAGGCGGAGCATCAGGTCATCAACCTTCGCCAGGGCAGCCTCCCGCGAAGTCTCCACCGCGCGATCGCGCTGACGCGTGTCGTAATCAATGCGACCCGACGCCGCGCCCTGCAGAAAGTTTTCATAATGATCGAGGCAATGCCGGAAATGCGCCCCCGCCGGACTGCCATAGCCGGCCGGCGGCAAGCCGGCGAAAGCTTCATCGGACAACCCCGCGATTAAATCGCGGGCTTGTTCGAGATACCGCAGGTTGTCTTCGATAAGTTGGGTGACGTCGCTCACAAATTTGCAAAGGATTTAATCTACCGTGTAATTTCTTTTTTCCACCGGCACATCCGCCTGCACCCCTGCGGCTTCGCCGATCGAGCGGGTCATGTCGGCTAGTTGCTGATCGGTGTAGTGCGGGAAAAGATGCACCGGCATGAAGCGTTCCGGCCGGGCGGCGGTGATAAATGCGCGGACTTGGTCGTAGCAGGCATGGCGGTTGTTCTCCGCTTCATTGGCGGCGGCGTCCTCGGCGTTGAGCCAGAGCTCGTGCAGCAACAACTTGACTCCGCGCACATGATCGGCGTTTTCCATCATGACGATGGTGTCAGTGACGTAGGCGAGTTCGTCATCGATACGAATCCCGATGGATCCACCGGGATGACGCTGCGGCCAGACGCGGATGGCGTGTCCGTTGATCTCAAAGGACTCCCTGTTCAGCGGGTGTATTTGCATCGTGGTGTCTTCGAACAGATAGGAGTTCAAAGGCGGACAAAACAAGCGCTGTATGGCCTCAACAGGATCGGCCTGTATGAACGGACACACCGGCGCATGGACATGCAATGGTCCTTTGCGCCAGGCGGTAAAGGCATAATAGAGACCGGCCGTGTGATCGATATGATAATGAGATAGCAACACATGAAGCTCGGTGTAGGGCTCAAGTAGGGAGCGGATTTCAGCTTCATGCAAGCGGGCCGCGCCCGTTCCGGCATCAAGCAGGAAGGCCGTATCGTCAAACAGAGCGAGAAAGCACGAGGAATGGCGATCGTTTATGGGCAAGTAGCCGTTTACGCCGAGGGGGATTAGTTTCATGTCGATTCGCGGCTCCGGTAGGAATATTCAGCGGAAGGAAAAACTCCTGATTCCACTTCATCACGATAGCTGGTGAAGGCTTGCGTCATGACCTCACCCAGCCGGGCATATTGCTTTGCGAATTTGGGGACATGGCCGCCGGTTAAACCAAGCAAGTCGGTCACCACCAGAACCTGGCCATCGCAAGCCGACCCGGCACCGATGCCGATGGTAGGTATGTCGATGGCGTTGGTGATGGATTGTGCGACATCCGGCGGCATGCCTTCCAGCACCAGGGCGAATGCACCAGCCTCCTTAACCGCGTGGGCGTCATCAAGCAGGCGTTGCGCATCCGACTCCGTCTTTCCTTGCACGCGATAGCCACCGGCGGCTTTTACGCTTTGCGGCAGAATGCCGATATGCCCGAGCACAGGAATGCCATTCTCGACCAGAGCCTTTATGGTGGGCGCACGCACTAATCCGCCCTCGAGCTTCACCGCATCCGCCCCCGCCTCCTTCAGGCAGCGTCCTGCACTGGTGAGCGCCTGTTCGAGTGAGGCTTGATAACTCATGAAGGGCAAATCGGTGATCACCATGGCGTTCTTCGCCCCTCGGGCCACCGCGGCAGTATGATGAATCATCTGATCGAGCGTCACCGGCAAGGTTGAGGAAAACCCCAGCATGGTCATGCCGAGCGAGTCGCCTACCAGAATGCAAGGAAGCCCGACTTCGTCAATGAGCCGCGCTGTGGTGAAGTCACCCGCGGTGAGCATGGCAATTTTTTGCTGGCCTTTCAGAGCCCGGATGCGCGGCGCTGTCCATTTGGTTTTGGTCATGGCTGAGAAACTAGCAAAACGCCAACTGCCAAGCCAAGCCTGCAGGAGGAAAAATGGTCGGAGCGACTGGATTTGAACCAGCGACCTCTTGCACCCCAAGCAAGCGCTCTACCAGGCTGAGCCACGCCCCGACGGATGGGTGTTGAGAAGGGCATGATATACCATCCATGAATCACGACGGTCAATCGCGGACTTCTGCGCATGGTCGCTGGTTAAGTCCCGTTTAGGACTTGCCGCTTGCCGCCCCTGTAACGCTCCTTATACTGCACGCTATGGAATCAACCACCAATCCGCATCGCATCCTCGTCGTCGACGATCACTCCGTGGTCCGGCACGGCCTGACCATGTTATTGCAAAAGGAACCCGATTTGCAGGTGTGTGGTGAAGCAGGTACGTTCGACGAAGCCCTCGCTGCCGCGCAGGCGTTGCAGCCGGAAATCGCCCTGGTGGACATCACCTTGAAGGATCGCAACGGCCTCGACCTCATCCGGGAATGGCGCAAGAACCTGCCCGGTCTCCGCGGACTGGTTCTCTCCATGCACGACGAGGCTGAGTATGCCGACCGGGCCCTGCGCAGCGGTGCCCGCGGCTATGTTATGAAGGAGGACGCCGATGAAGTCATCGTCACCGCCATCCGCAAGGTGCTTTCCGGCGAGGTTTACGTCAGTCCCGCGATGTCCACTCGCCTCATAAACCAGATTTCGCACGACGCCGGAGACAAGGATGCCGAAACCAGCGCGGTGGCCTCGCTCACCGGACGCGAATTGGAGATTTTCAGCTGCGTTGGCGAGGGTCTTTCTTCGCGTCAAATTGCAGACAAATATCAACTTAGCGAGCGCACCGTCGAGGTGCATCGCGCCAACATCAAAAAGAAACTCGGTTGCGAAAACGCCGCGCAGGTCCTGCGCGAGGCGGTACGCTGGGTGGAGTCGCAGAAATCATGAGCACGACCATACCACATGTCCTCGATATCTTCATGCTGATCCTGGCTTATTTGCTGGGGGGCATACCTTTCGGGCTCATCATTTCAAAAATGAACGGGATCGATATCAGGGATTTCGGTAGCGGAAATATCGGAGCCACCAACGTTGTGCGCATTCTCGGGCGCAAGGCAGGCTTTACCGTTTTTGCCTTGGATGCCGTCAAGGGTTGGGTCGCGGTGGATATCCTTCCGCCAATTGCGAGCCGATTGCCCTGGACCAACCTGGACCCGCTGATCATGGGCATTCTGTGCGGCGTTGCTGCCGTCCTCGGCCACAGTTATCCCGTTTATCTGCGCTTCAAGGGGGGCAAGGGCGTGGCTACCAGCGCAGGCGTTTTAATCGGCATTGCGCCCTTTGCCGCGGCTTTCGGTCTCGTCGCCTGGGGTATTGCCTTCAAACTGACCCGGTACGTCTCGCTCGCCTCCATCATTGCCGCGCTGGTGGTCGCCGCGGCGGGTTGGTGGCGTTATCCGCAGGACTCCCTGCTATTACCGTCCGTGCTCTCGCTGCTGGTCTTCCTCGTCATCATCCGCCATCGCTCAAACATTCTGCGTCTGCTCGGTGGTAACGAAAAGCGATTCGACAACCGGCCTCCCCCGCCGCCCGGAGGTGGCTTATGAGTCGCATCACCGTCATCGGCGACGGCGGCTGGGGAACCTCCCTCGCCATCACCCTGAATGGCAACGGCCATCAGGTCACCGTATGGGGGCCGGATGCCTCTTACCTCGATGAAATCCGCGCCACGCGCGACAACCGCAAATTCCTACCCGGCGTGCCGCTGCCGGAAACGCTCCACTGGACCGCTGATGAGGCCGAAGCCATGGCGCAGGCCGAGGGCGTTGTGTTGGCCGTGCCATCGCGCTACTACGCCGCCACCTTGCATCGTTTCGCCGGGGATTTGCCGGAAAGTTTTCATGCGGTCAGCGTTTCCAAAGGATTCGACCCCGACACCCACCAGCGCCTCAGCGCGCTCGCCGTCGAGGCGTGGCGGCATCCCGGCGTAGCCGCCCTCTCCGGTCCCAGCCATGCCGAGGAGGCGGCGCGAGGCGTGCCTACCGCGGTCACCGTAGCCAGTGAGCAGGCGGAGGAAGCCCTGTTCTGGCAGGAAGCCTTTAACAACCGTTCCTTTCGCGTATACACCTCCGACGACATCATCGGCGTCGAGGTCGGCGGGGCGTTAAAGAATGTCATCGCCCTCGCCGCGGGGATTTGCGACGGCCTCGGCTATGGCGACAACACCAAGGCCGCACTCATGACCCGCGGACTCGCCGAGATGTCGCGCCTGGGCGAGCGGCTCGGCGCTAATCCGCTCACCTTCAGCGGACTCAGCGGGATTGGCGACTTGATGGTCACCGGCATGAGCCGCCACAGCCGCAACCGCGGGGTCGGCGAGCGCATCGGCCGCGGCGAAAGCATGGAGAGTATTCTAGGCAACATGGTGCAAGTCGCTGAAGGCGTCTGGACCGCCAAGGCCGCCATGCAACTCGCCGGCGAACTCGGCATCGACCTCCCGATCACCAGTGAAGTGCACGCCGTCCTCTACGAAGGCAAGAACCCGCGCGAAGCCGTACAAAGCCTCATGGCCCGTCCGCCGAAACCTGAATAATCGACGCTTGCTCAACACCTCGCCCTCTGCTAGGTTCTGCCCCCTGAAAAAAAGGGGCGGTAGCTCAGTTGGGAGAGCGACGCGTTCGCAATGCGTAGGTCGAGGGTTCGACTCCCTTCCGCTCCACCATTTTTCATCCATCGCCATGCGATGTAAGGAACCCGAAGGGAGTGTGAATTAGTTACGTGACAGAAGTTAAGATACGAAAAGGCGAATCCGTGGAACGCGCCCTGCGCCGCTTGAAGAAGAAACTCGACAAGGAAGGCATCATGCGCGAGATCCGGACGCACCGTTATTTCGAGAAGCCGAGCGAACGGCGCCGCCGCAAGGAGGCCCGCGCCCGCATCCGCGCCCGCATGTCGGCGCAATAAACACTCCCGGCCCAAGGGCCATCAACGAGACTCTCCCCGTGGAGAGTCTTGTTTTTTTTAATCAGGAAAAATGATGGAATTCGCGGTTTCCACCCACTGGAACACCTTTCGCCACGCCACCGGCGAGGCCATGATCGAGGAAATTCTCGCGCTAGGCGTGGGAGCGGTCGAACTCGGCTACGACCTGCGCGCCGACATGGTGCCGGGCGTCAAGAAGATGGTCGATGAAGGTGCGGTCAAGGTTCTCAGTGTCCATAATTTTTGTCCGGTGCCCATGGGCACCCACCGGGGGCACCCGGAAATCTGGACCCCGGCCAGCCCCGACACCCGCACCCGCGAGAGCGCCGTCTATCACATCACGCGCACGGTCGAGTTCGCCGCGGAAATGGGCGCCAAAGTCGTGGTTGCTCACGCGGGCAATGTCGATATGTCCCGGTTCAGCCGCGATTTGATGGAATGGTGCGCGCGCGGGCAGCAGTTCTCGCCCGCCTATGAAAAACTTAAAATGCGGGCCCAGCTTTCCCGCGACAAACGGGCGCCCAAACAAATCGGCTATCTCCGCGAGAGCATCGACCGGCTTTTGCCCGAACTGGAGAAACATCAGGTTATGCTCGCGTTCGAGAACCTGCCCACCTGGGAAGCGATTCCCACCGAGATGGAGGCAGAGCAGTTACTGCAATCCTACAATTCGCCCTGGCTGCGCAGTTGGTACGACTTCGGCCATGGTCAAATCCGCCAGCATCTTGGTTTTATCAACACCGAGCGTTGGGTCGAACGGCTCACCCCCTGGATCGCCGGCGCTCACATCCACGACTTTCTGCCCCCGGGCCAGGATCATGTCATGCCGCCCCGGGGGACGATTCCCTTCGAATTTTACCGCGAATTCGCTAATCGCGATATCGTGCGCGTGCTTGAACCCGCGCCCGGAGGAGACACGGAGCAGCTCAAAGAGGCCATTGCCTTTCTGGGTAAATGCTGGCAAATTACCCAACCTTCAGAAAATCAGGACGAGACGACAGGAAACGAAGCATGAGTAAAAAAGCATTGATCACCGGCATAACGGGCCAGGACGGCTCCTACCTCGCCGAATTTCTTCTCGATAAAGGCTACGAAGTTCACGGCATGATGCGCCGCTCCAGCACCGAGACCGCCGAACGCATCGAGGGTATCAAAGACAAGCTGAACATCTATAACGCCGACCTGCTCGACGAAATGTCGCTCATCCACATGCTCGAGGAAATTCAGCCGGACGAGATCTACAACCTCGCTGCCCAGTCCTTCGTGCACACCTCCTGGACCCAGCCCGTGCTCACCGGCGAATTCACCGCCCTCGGGGTAACCCGACTGCTCGACGCGATGCGCTATGTCTGCCCCAAGGCCCGTTTTTATCAGGCCTCCAGCAGCGAGATGTACGGCAAGGTGCACGCTGTCCCGCAGAGCGAGGAAACCCCCTTCCATCCCCGCAGCCCCTACGCAGTGGCCAAGGTCTACGGGCATTACATCACCTTGAACTACCGCGAAAGCTACGGACTCTTCGCGGTCTCCGGCATCCTCTTCAACCACGAAAGCCCGCGCCGCGGCAAGGAATTCGTGACCCGCAAAATCACCGATGCCGTCGCCCGAATCAAACTCGGCCTGGCCAATGAACTGCGCATGGGCAATCTCGAAGCCAAGCGCGACTGGGGATTTGCCGGCGACTATGTAAAGGCCATGTGGCTGATGCTTCAACAGGACGAGCCGGACGATTACGTCATCGCCACCGGCGAAACCCACTCGGTGCGCGAATTCCTCGAACTGGCCTTCAGCCGTGTTGACCTTGACTACAAGGAATATGTGGTGGTCGATCCCAAGTTCCTGCGCCCCGCCGAAGTGGATCTGCTGCTCGGTGATCCGACCAAGGCGAAGAGCAAGCTCGGCTGGACCACCGACGTAAGCTTCCCCGAGCTGGTGAACATGATGGTCGACGCCGACCTCGCCCGCTACAAACACGCCATGCGCTAACGCCATGCGGGTACTGGTGACAGGAGCCGCAGGGTTCGTCGGCGGTCACGCTATCCCCGAACTGATTCAGGGCGGACACGAGGTCGTCGCCATGGTCATGCCCGGTCAGGCGATCGGGTTGCCCGGTTGCTCCGCCATCGAAGCCGCCGAGCTGGGCGACGCAACCGGACTCGCGGATCTGGTCAAGCAACATCAGCCGGATGCCTGCCTCCACCTCGCCGGCATGGCCTTCGTACCCACGGCCTGGGAGCATCCGCAAGAAGCCATCCGCGTCAATGTCATCGGCACCCTGAATCTACTCGAGGCGTTTCGCCATCATGCGCCGCAAGCGAAGTTTCTCACCATCACCTCGGCCCAGCTCTACGGCCACGCCCCGCGCGATCACGCCATCACCGAGGCCGAGCCCGCTATCGCCGACAGTATCTACTCCGTCAGCAAATGGGCATCCGACAACTGCACGCTACTGTATGCAAAGCGCTACGGCATGACCGCCATGACCGCCCGTCCTTGCAATCATATTGGTCCGGGCCAGTCGGAAAGTTTCGTGGTTTCATCCTTCGCCCGTCAGATGATTGAAATCGCCCGTGGCCAGCGCGACCCGCTCATGAAAGTGGGCAACCTGGAGAGCGAGCGCGAATTTACCGATGTGCGCGATGTGGCGCGCGCCTACCGCTTGTTGCTGGAAAAAGGACAGGCCGGCATGGCGTACAATATTTCCTCCGGGCATTTGATGAAGATCCAGAAGGTGTTCGACGTGTTGTGTGATTTAACCGGGGCAAATCCACGCGTTGAGGTCGACCCTGTTTTGTATCGCCCCACCGACACCCAGCCAGTCATCGACATCAGCCGGATTCGAGAACACACAGGATGGCAGGCTGAAATCCCCGTCGAGGTTACATTGCGCGACATCGTTGCACGAATGTCTTGAAGTCAACGCCCGGTCATGGCCGGTCTGGATAACCTGTAACGCCCGGATTAATCGGCCAACAAAAGACCGGACCCCTTCGTCAAGCAGATCGCGTGATCTTCTTTTCCCGTCTTGACCGTCTGGCCATGGTGGCTTGCATGGCGAGCAGGATGCTTCCTGCCATGGCCATGAGGGAAGTCGTGCCGGGTTCTGGAATGACCTGAAACGTGTTCGTTTGGTTAGCAACGAGGTTGCCTCCGGCACTGAAATCGATGTCGCCAACACCGAAATCGTTGGTGACAAAGATCACAGCTGATTCGTTCCACACCAATTCAGTGGGCATTCCGAGCAGAGCATCGAACGAGTTGGTATTGAAGAAACGAATGTAGATGTAGGGCGTTGCGACATCGTCGAAACTGGACAGTGTAAACGAAAACTTGCCTGACCCGGCAGAGTATCCTCCCGCCCCGATTGTCGTCTCACCCACGATTACATCGTCTCCTGTCGTGGTATTGACCAAGTACACGCCAGGCGAATACTCCACGAAACCACCGGCGGTACTATCGCCGGAAGCCACGATTTGTATGATGCTTCCATCCGCCAGGTTGGATCCGTTGTTATCGAGGATGACGTTGGTATCGACCGACAAATTGAGCAACGTGAGTAGCGCGAAACTGCGCGCCGGGAATAGACACAACAAGGCCACTACGGCAAATAACCATAATGGACCAACGTGTCTCAGGTTGGGTAAAACTCTGCTCATCTATCAGATAACTAACCTCCAAGCGGTTATTTGTAAACGAGGAAATGGGCTCTGCGTGATATTTAATTTAATCCTAATCCCTGATTTCGCCGGGCAAAGAGTTCCCCGTTGCTCTCTGAAGCGCCCAATTCCGCGCTTGACCTTCACTGCTTCAGGGCTTATGAATACCCCCAATTGAATCGGACACTGAGTTGATTGAGTGGGTCCAAACCCACTTTTTTTTGTCCAGTGACCGGGTCTGGCGGGCGAGCAAATAAGTCATAACCCGTTGAATGCGAGGATATAGTATTTATGAACAGCGAATTAATGGCCGTTGCGGAATACATGGAACGGGAACGCGGTATCGACCGCGAAACCCTGCTTTCTGCGGTTGAATCTGCCCTCCTTACCGCCTCGAAAAAAAGTTTTAGTCAGGCGGAAGAAATTCGCATTCATATCGACCGCAAAACCTGTGACGTTCGCGCATTTGCGCAACTCACTGTCGTCGAAAAGGTTAATGCTCCGCACGACGAAATCGCCATGGGTGCCGCCCGCATCATCAATCCCGCCGTGAAACTCGGCGAGGTGATCGAGGTCGAGGTGACCCCGCGCGATTTCGGCCGCATCGCCGCCCAGACCGCCAAACAGGCCATCCTGCAAAAGATTCGCCAGGTCGAGAAGGAGAAGACCTTTGATGAATACAAGGATCGCGTGGGCGACATCGTTAGCGGCACGGTTCGTCGCTTCGAGCGTAGCGATGTCATCATCGATCTCGGCCGCGCCGAGGCCATTCTTCCTTCCAAGGAGCGCGTCCCCACTGAACAATACGTCGCAGGCGACCGCATTCGCGCTTTTGTTCTCAATGTAGAAAATGCGCCCGGTGGAACCCAGATCATCCTGTCCCGCAGCCATCCTGAATTTGTCCGCCGCCTGTTCGAGCTGGAAGTTTCCGAAATCAACGACAAAACCGTCGAAATCAAGGCCATCGCCCGCGAGGCCGGCTTCCGCAGCAAGATTGCGGTGGTCTCGAACGACGAGAAGGTCGACCCGGTCGGCGCTTGCGTGGGATTGAAGGGCATCCGCGTCAAGAACATCGTACGCGAACTTTCCGGTGAAAAAATCGACATCGTGCGCTGGAGCGACGATGTGAAGACGTTTGTCACCAACGCCCTCGCCCCCGCCAAACTGGTGCGCCTGAATGTGGACGAGGACATGCACACGGTAAATATTATCGTGGATAGCGACCAACTCTCGCTCGCCATCGGCAAAAAAGGCCAGAACGCCCGCCTGACCGCGAAGCTCACCGGCTGGAAGATCGACATTCAGAAAGAGGAAAGCGACATCAGCTTTGAAGAGAAGGTCGCCCAGGCCGTGGCCAGCCTCGCCGCCATCGAGGGTATTGGCGAGGAGAACGCCGAGCTGCTGGTGCAGTCCGGCTTCCTCACCGTCGAGGGCATCATGGCCGCCGAGGTCGAGGACCTCGAAGCCATCGAAGGCATCACCCCGGAACTCGCGCAACAAATCCGCGCCGCCGCCGAACGAGGCCCCGAGCCTTCACCAGCCGCTGAATAAACGAATTACATGAAGGTCAAGGAACTAGCCCAGGAACTGAACGTCAGCAGCGAGGACCTCATCGAGGTCATTCGCACGGTGACCCGTGCCGACTTGAAGTCGGAGGATGCCGTGCTCACTCCCGAACAGGTCACTGCCATGCGGCGGCTGATCACCGCGCGTCCCAAGGCTCCACCCCCGCCGCCTGTCACGGACGAGCAGCCCGGGGAATCCGAAGCAGCTGACGAAAAAGAAGAGGCCGCGGAAGAAACTGAACCGGGAGGGCCCAAGGTCCTGACCATCAAGCCCCCCATCGTCGTGCGTGATCTTGCCGAGATGCTGGACATGAAGCCCAACATGCTCATCGCCTCGCTGATGGGCATGAATATCTTCGCCTCTATCAATCAAAAGATTGAACTGAAGGTCATTCAGGCCCTTGCCGACAAACACGGCTTTAAGGTCGAACTGGAGAAAAAGGCCCCGAAAGCGCCTCCCCCGCCGCCCAAAAAAGAAATCGTACCGGAAAAGATCGTCGACAAGGTCGCCGACTTGGAGCTTCGTCCGCCCGTGGTTGCGTTCATGGGTCACGTCGACCACGGCAAGACCTCGCTGCTGGACCGCATCCGCAACGCCAAGGTCGCCGCCGGCGAAGACGGCGGCATCACTCAGCACATCGGCGCCTACACCGTGAAGGCCGCCAATGGCTACATCTCCTTCCTCGATACCCCGGGCCACGAAGCCTTTACCAAGATGCGCGCCCGCGGCGCTAATTTAACCGATATCGTGGTCATCGTCATCGACGCTGTGGACGGCATGATGCCGCAAACCCGTGAAGCCATCTCGCACGCGAAGGCCTCCGGCGTTTGCATCATGGTCGCCATCAACAAAATCGATCTGCGCGCCGCCAATGTCGATCGCGTGAAACAGCAGCTTCAGGCCGAAAACCTCGCCCCCGAGGATTGGGGTGGATCAACCGTCTGCTGTCCGGTCAGCGCCATGACTGGCGAAGGCATGGAAAACCTCCTCGAAATGATCAACCTACAGGCCGAAATCCTGGAGCTTAAAGCCAATCCTCATCGCCATGCGGAAGGTTTCGTCATTGAAGCCCAGCTCGAAACCGGCATGGGCCCCACCGCTTCGTTGCTCGTGCGCAACGGCACGCTGAAGGTGGGCGATGCGATCATCGTGGGCCCGCACTGGGCGAAAATCAAAGCCCTGATCAGCGACGATGGCAAGAAGGTCAAGGAAGCCGGACCCTCCTACGCGGTCAAATGCCTCGGTCTTTCCGGCGTTCCCGAAGCGGGCGCGCAATTCCTGGTCGTTGATAACGAAAAAATAGCCCGCCAGGTGTCCGAGGAACGTACCGCGGAAATCCGCGAGAAAAGCCTGACCTCCGCGCAACCCAAGCGCATGTCACTGGAAGAGCTGCTGCAGTCTTCCGGCGAAGGTGAAAAGAAGGAACTGAACGTCATCATCAAGGCCGACGTGCAAGGTTCCATCGAAGCCATTCAACACATCATCGACGGCATCAAGAGCACGAAGGTTGGCATCAAGATTCTGCTCACCGGGGTTGGCAACATCACCAACAACGATGTGCTGCTGGCCAGCGCCTCGAACGCGGTCATCATCGGTTTCCACGTCAGCAAGGAAAACGGCGTCAACAGCACCGCCAAGCGCGAAGGCATCGAAATCAAGCTCTACAACATCATTTACGAGCTGATGGATGACCTGAAGAACATCATGACCGGCATGCTTGAACCGGTGCTCAAGGAAACCGTGCACGGCGTGGTCGATGTGAAGCAGGTGTTCGACCTCGGCAAAAAAGGCAAGGTCGCCGGCTGCCTGGTGCGTTCCGGCAAGGTTACCGCCCGCTCACGCGGACGCGTCCGTCGCGCTGGCGGCATCATCTTCGAAGGCATGGTCGCAAACCTTAAACGCTTCCAGAACGATGCAAACGAAGTACGCGAAGGCCAGGAGTGCGGTATCCGTCTCGACCACTTCGGCGACTTCGAAATTGGCGACGTGCTCGAGTTCTACGAAGTCGAGAAGATCGCCCAGCAACTTTAACCTTGGTCCGGCGCCGCGTGCTGCGCGGAACATGCGGCGCTGGCGCGTAATCGAATATCCATCCGCGAGAAACGCGTCAGACGCGGCCCATCAACATGAGTATCGACCGGCTAACCAGGGTGAATCAATTGTTACGGCACGAAATCGCCGAATCGATTTTTCGCATCATCAACGATCCCGGCGTCAACCTTGCCGCCCTCACCGTCACCCGCGTGGAAGTCAGCAGCAACCTGCGTAACGCCCGCGTGTATGTTTCCATTCTCGGCGACGAACACCAGCAACACGAGCTGCTCAACCTGCTCAAACAGCACCGCAAGGAAGTGCAAACCGCGGTGGCCCGGCACGTGGTGCTGAAATACACGCCGCACTTGAACTTCGAGCTCGACCACTCCATCGAGGAGGGTGCCCACGTGCTGGACGTCATCGCCCAGCTCGAGCAGGAACAGCCGGAGGTTTTCGAGGAAAACGCCACGACGGACGAGGAAAACCCCGATGCCCCCTAGCCGCAGTTTCGCCGCCCCCAAACTCGATCCCTGGGATGGCGTGCTTTTGGTCGACAAGCCACCGGGCTTCACCTCCCACGACGTGGTGGCCAAAGTGCGCAATTTCTTTCGCCTGAAAAAAGTCGGGCACGGCGGAACCCTCGACCCCATGGCCACCGGCCTGCTTATTCTGTTGCTTGGCCGCGGCACCCGCGCCTCCAATCAGGTCATGGGCTCGGACAAGATTTACGAGGGTGTCATGCGCCTCGGCATCACCACCGATACCCAGGACGCCGAAGGCGAAGTGCTGGAGGAAAAATCCGCCGATGGCATCACCGACGAGCAAGTTCTGGCTGAAATGCGCAAACGTATCGGCGACCAGATGCAAATCCCGCCCATGGTCTCCGCCATCAAGAAAAACGGCGTGCCCCTCTACAAGCTCGCGCGGAAAGGCGAAGTCATCGAACGCGAGGCGCGCCTGATTCACGTCTACAATTTCAATATGCTGGGGCGCGAAGGCGTCGATGTAAGTTTCAATCTCAAGTGCACCAAAGGCACCTACGTCCGCACGCTTTGCCACGACATTGGCGAGGCGCTGGGCTGCGGCGCGCATTTGAAGGCCCTGCGCCGCACCGCCTCCGGAAAGTTCTCCATTGAGGACGCCCTCACCATGGAGCAGCTTCTCGCCCTGGATTTGCCGGGCCTTTGTCAGCGGGTGATTCCCATCCAGCGGTTACCGGAGTACCTCGCCGCTTAAGCCGATGAAAATCGTCCGCTCGCTAGCCCCCATTGAAGCCAGCAAACCGGCGGTAACCATGGCCATCGGGTGTTTTGATGGGGTTCATCGAGGGCATCAGCACGTCATATCGCTTTGCCGCGAGCAAGCCGCCCGCGAACATGCTGAAACCTGGGTACTCACCTTCGATCCCCACCCGCTTCAGGTCGTGCAGCCCGATCGCGCACCCAAGCTGCTCACCAACCTCACCGCGCGACTCGACCTCCTGCGCGCGCAAGGCATCGATGGCTGCATGGTCATTCCCTTCACCCCGGAATTCTCCAAGCTGAACCCGGAGGAATTCCTCAACCACCTCATCAGCCACATTCCCGATTTGCGCGCGGTGGTCATCGGCGACAACTGGCGCTTCGGCCGGGGGGCCAGCGGTAATGTGGATTTATTGAGGAAACTATCGCGCAGTTACAACTTTCACGTGACCGTCGCCGAACCCGTTCTGCTCGACGGCGCGGTCATTTCAAGTTCGCGCATCCGCGAAGCGGTCGATGCCGGACGCCTCGCCGACGCGGAAAACATGCTCGGTCGCCGTCATGCCCTCGCCGGACGCGTGGTCGATGGGATGAAACGCGGTCGCCATCTCGGCTTCCCCACCGCCAACCTCGACCTCCACGGCTACGCCCTCCCCCCCTCCGGCATCTACGCCGCGCTGGTGCATCGCGATGGCCATGCCGCGCAAGCAGGCGCGGTCTATCTGCCCGAGGGCAACACCACCCAGCCCGGCCTGCTTGAAGTTCACCTGCTCGATTTCGCGGGCGACCTGTACGGTCACTACCTCGCGGTCGAGTTCGTGCAAAAAATCCGCGAAGACAATCTGCGCTTCGAGCGCGAAGCGGACCTCAAGCAGCAAATCGCCAACGATGTCGCCACCATTCGCACGGTTATTGGAGCATTGCCATGAGTGCCAAACCACATCGCAGTATCGCCGGCCAACTGGTCACCCTGCCCCTGCCCGGCAAAAAGGACCGGCATCTCGACGGATTCTGGACCCACGGCAAAGGCCCGCGCGCCAGGCGCAAGCTGCTCATTTTCGTCCATGGCATGGGCAGTAATTTCTACAAAAGTAAATTTAAGAAGGCCTGGATGCAGCTCGGTCCCTCGCACGGGGTGGATGTTTTCTGCTTTAATAATCGCGGCTGTGAGGACCAGGTGGCTGACGAGAAATTCAGCGATTGCCTCCACGATATCGATGCCGCCATGAACTTCGCGCGCCATGAAGGATATCAGGAGATTTACCTACTCGGCCATAGCACCGGCTGCCAGAAAATCACCTACTACCAGCACAAGCGCAAACCGTCTGATGTCGCCGCACTCATCCTCACCGCCATCGGCGACGACCTCGCCATCGCCCGGCGCGACCTCGGCAAGGAATATCCGCGCTGGCTCAAGCGGGCGCGCGAACTGGTCGCCGATGGCAAAGGCGACACCCGCCTGCCAACCAAATGCCTCGGTTTCACCGCCCGCCGGTTTCTCAGTGCGGTCGATCCCCGCTCCATCGAAGCCAACCTCTTCCGGCTCGACGGCGAACTGCGCACCTTCCGGCGCCTCACCCTGCCCATCCTCGCCGTTTTCCCCGAAGAGGAGCAATACGCCTGCATCCCCGTGCGCGAGGCCGGTCAAAAGCTTGCCGCCGTGACGAGCTCCACTTCTTTCAGCGAAGTCTACATCCCCCGCGCCGACCATAGTTTCCACGGCGAAGAGGAGATCTGTGTGCGTGCCTGCTTGCGGTGGATGCGCGCCTTGTCCTGACGTCAGATTCCGCGGCAGCTACCCCGGAGTGACCTTGCCCGCACGTCTGCGCGCGAAAAATAGCCCATGCCGTGGACTGAACAGCCACGCGATCACGAAAATCATTCCCGCCGCAGTCGCCATCATGCCTGACGTATTCGCGCCTTCAAAACCAAACCAGTCCGGCACGACAATCGCCAGCGCGTGACCGGAGGCGGCCGATAACACCGCCGCCAACGCGCTCAGCACCAGCATCCAGCCCAGCCGCCGGGTCAGCAAAAACGCCGTCGCCCCCGGCACCACCAGCATGGCAATGACAATGATGCTTCCGACCACCTCGAAGGCTGCAACCGTAGTCACCGCAACCATAATCATCAGCAGGTAATGCATAAAACCGGGTGAGAGCCCGAGCGTGGCCGCCAGTCCCGGATCGAAGGCGCTGATGCGGAATTCCTTGTAGAACAGGGCGATCAAGGCCGCGTTGCCCAGCAACACAAACCCCATGACCGCCGCCGCCCGCGGTATCTCCAGCACCGCACCGCCCACGCTCACCCGCGCCACCACATCCAGCGGTGCCAATTCGATCGCGCCATACAGGACGCATCCCGGATCGAGATCGACCCGGTCCGCCGCCTGCACGATGATCAGCAAGCCGATCGCAAACAGCGTGGTGAAGACAATCCCCATCGCCGCGCCCTGATCGACCTTGCCGAAGGTGCTGACCCATTGCGTGAACACCGCGGTCAGCACACCCGCCACCGCCGCGCCGAAAAACATCGCGGGACTGGTCCGGCTGCCACTGATTAAAAAAGCCAGCGCCAATCCCGGCAGTACTGCATGGCTAATCGCATCACCCATCATGCTCATCCGCCGCAGCACCAGAAAACATCCCGGCAAGGCGCAGGCCACCGCGCAGATGGCTCCGACCATCACGATCCAAGTGTCGTAGGTGTACCAGGTCATCTCACACCGCATCCCCTTCGCACAACGCGCCGTGCGGACTCGGCGGGACCACCTCCCGGGCGCTCACCCGCCGGGCCAGCTCATCCTCGAGCTTTCTCACCAGGTCCGCGCCGAGAATATGCTCTACCATGTCCGCATCGCGATCGACGTGCCCCGGCGCGACATCCGCATGCTCGATCAAGTACATCTCCCACAAGCGGTGATTGCGCGTGATGCGCTGGGCCTCGCCATAACCCGCCTCCGACAAGCGCACCAGCCCGCTCTCCGCCGGCTCGAGATGATCCTCGCGCCGCGCCGTATTGAGCAGTTTCCGCACCTCGGCGGGATGCCAACTGCGATGTCGCTCGAGCCGTTCCAGCGGCACCGGCGTGTTGCGCACCGGCACCCCCAACGCCTCCGCATCCGCCTCCATCAGCTCAAACGCCGCCCGCAGCAAATGCTGTCGTCCCACCTTCTTGCGCAGCCGCGCCGCCAGCGACACCCGCCGCAGCACCCCGCGGGCGCTGCCGAAAATCAGGCTGAACAGAAAAACCGTCGCCGCCATCAGCACAATCACCGCGCCGGCCGGCAGCCTCGGAAACAACGCGCTGACCCCCGCCCCCAGCCATCCGCTGATGCCGCCGATAATCCCGGCCAGCCAGAGCGTGGTCCCCATGCGATGCGTCCAAAAGCGGGCCGCCGCCGCGGGCGTAATCAGCAGCGCGATAATCAAAATCAAGCCCACCGCCTGCAAGCCCACCACCGTCACCACGCACACCAGGGCCATCAGCAAAAGTTCCAGCAGCAACACCGGCCAGCCCTGACTGGACGCATATTGCTCGTCGAAGCACAGCAGGGTGAATTCCTTGTAGAACACAATCACCGCGATCAACGACAGCGCCGCCGATATCGCGATGAGGATTAAATCCTGCCGCACCATGCTGGCGGTTTTTCCATAGATAAAGGTCTCCAGCCCCGCTGCGCTGGCCTGGGGCATGGTCTGCACCATCCCGAGGATGGCAATCCCGATGCCGAAAAATACGCTGAGCACAATCCCCATCGCAGTGTCGTCTTTCAGCGGCGTGGTGTTGCGGATCGCCAGCACCATCCCCACCCCCAGCACACCGGTCACCGCTGCCCCGAGGAGCAGGCCGCCCAGCGCCTTGCCGGTGCCGCCCGCCAAGACCATGAACATGAACATCAGGCCGATGCCGGGCAGCGCGGCGTGCGAAAGGGCATCGCCGATCAGCGAGCGCTTGCGCAGCAACAGAAAACTGCCCACCAGCCCCGAGGCCGCGCCTAGCAACCCGGTGGATAACATCACCAACCGGGTGTTGTAATGCTTAAGCAGCAAGACATCCACGAAGGCGCTGAAAAAGGACGCTTCCACGGCCGCCCCTACTCCCGCCGGCTCAACGCCTCGGCCGCGCTGCTCAACAGGGTGAGCTTGCCGCCGTAGGTCTTGCGTAAATTCTCCTGGGTGAAGACTTCGCTGGTCGGTCCCGCTGCCACCACTCGCATGTTCAATAGCACCACCCAGTCGAAATACGAGGCCACCGTGGACAGGTCATGATGCACCACCAGGCAGGTGCGTCCCTCCGCCTTCAGCTCGTGCAGCAATTGCACAATCGCCTTCTCCGTGGCCGCGTCAACCGCCGCGAAAGGCTCGTCCATGAAATACACACGGGCCTGCTGGGCCAGCGCGCGGGCCAGAAACACCCGCTGCTGCTGCCCGCCGGAGAGCTGACTGATTTGCCGGTCGGCCAGATCCGCGATGCCCACCTGTTCGAGGCAGGCCCGGGCCTCCGCGCGCTCCTCCCGGCCCACCGGACGACACCAGCCCAGCCGGCCGTACATGCCCATCGCCACCACGTCGAGCGCGCTGACCGGAAAGTCCCAGTCGACGCTCTCGCGCTGGGGGACATAGCCGACCAGATGCCGCTGCTTGCGGTACTCCTTGCCGTAAATCTGCACCCGCCCCGAGGCCTTGTCGACCAGATCGAGGCAGGCCTTGATCAGCGTGCTCTTGCCCGCCCCGTTCGGCCCCACGATGCCCACCAGCTTGCCGGGCGGAATGTCGAGGTCGATATCCCACAACACCGGCTTGCGGTGATACGCCACGGTCAGGTCGTCGATGGCCAATGGCACCGACGAGGGATGTTTCGGCGCGCTCGCGGCGGTTTTGACCGCCGGGGACATAGCTTTTACGCTGGGCGGCGGCACATTCATTCTATGTCCCTGCTTAACCGGCCCTGCCAGCCGCGAGCCGGTGCCTCGCCGCCGAGGGCGCGGGCGATGGTGGTGACGTTGTGATCGATCATGCCGATGTAGGTGCCTTCATACGTACCGGACGGACCCATGGCATCCGAAAACAGCGAGCCGCCGATGCGGGCCTCGTGTCCACGGGCGCGGCAGCCCTCCAGCAGGGCGCGAACGTTTTTATCCGCCACCGAGGTCTCGGCAAAGACGGCTGGAATGCCCCGCTCCGCAAGCAGATCCACCAGCGCCTCGATATCCTGGAGCCCCGCCTCCGACTCCGTGCTCAACCCCTGAATGCCGCGCACCTCGAGACCGTAGGCACGGCCAAGGTAACCGAACGCGTCGTGCGCGGTCACCAGCATGCGGCGCTCCAGCGGGATGGAGCCAAGCGCTTGACGGGCGTAAGCGTCGAGCCCCTCGAGCTGCTCCAGGTAATCCGCGGCGCGGGCCCGGTAGGCATCGGCATGTTCCGGGTCGAGTTCGATCAGCGCCTCCTCCACCACCCTCACCGCGCGCATCCAGCCCCGGACATCCATCCACACGTGCGGGTCAAAATGATCCTCCGCGTCCGTCATCACATAATCCGCGTCCTCGAGGATTTTCTCCGTCACCGCATACACCGGCTTGCCGGAGCGGGCCAGCCGCACCAGCACATCCTGCATCTTCCCTTCCAGCATCAAACCGTTGTAGAAGACGATATCGGCACGGCTGATGTTGATCACGTCATGGCGCGTGGGTTTGTACAAATGCGGATCCACCCCCTCGCCCATCAGGCCCTCCACGGCAGCGCGGTCACCCGCGACGGCGCGCACGACATCCGCCACCATGCCCACCGTGGCCACCACGCGATAGGGAGGTTGCTCCTCCGCGACCGCGACGCCCGGCCGGCAGGGCACGACCATGCCGAGCAGCAACAACACGATATTCAATGGTTTCAGCAATCTGTTCATGGAACGCATTTCCTGGCTGTTGCGTGGCCGGGCCATCCGACTTTTGCCAGTCAAAGTAAATACTTTTACGAGCCAAAGTTTTTAGTGTCAATGGCCAAACTATTTACTTTTGGTGTTGAAAGTCTTGGGCGCATGTGTTTTAACACGGCGCATGACCACCAGCGCCACCGAAAACTACCTCAAGGCCGTGCTCAACCTGACCCTGACCGCGGGGGCGGAGGAAAGGGTTTCCCTGGGCCGGGTGGCGGAGAGCCTCTCCGTCACCGCCAGCACCGTCACCAACATGATGAAGGCACTGGCCGGGCAGGGGCTGGTGGATTACCAGGCGCGGCAGGGTGTGGCCCTCACCCCGCAAGGACGCAAGGTCGCCGTCGCGGTGCTACGCCGCCACCGTCTGATCGAAACCTTTCTGGTCAATATCATGCACCTCGACTGGTCGGAGGTGCACGAGGAGGCGGAGACGCTGGAGCATGTGGTCTCCGACCGCTTGATCGACCGCATGGACGAGATGCTCGGCTTTCCCGACCGCGATCCGCACGGCGACCCCATCCCCACCCGCGACGGCGGATTACCGGCCACCAAGACCATCCCGCTGGCCGAAAGCGCGCCCGGCCATCACCGGCTCGCCCGCATCAGCGAGGACGCGGCGGGATTTCTGGAGTGGCTCAAAGAGCAGCGCCTGCAGCCGGGCATCACCTTCGAATTACTATCCATCAACGAACACGCCGACGTGGTCAGCATCCGCCTCGAGCCGGAAGCCCCCCCGCTCAACATCAGCCTCAGCGCCGCCCAAAAACTCCTGGTCACCCCCGCGCCTCCCCCGCAAAAACAAAAACGTGTTGCCCGCGGCAAGCGGCGATGACGGACGCCCGGGCAACTGCGGATGACTTGAGGTGTGCGTCAAGAAAACGAACAAAAACAAACCTTCACGCCATCAAGCCAACACCCCAAAGGGTAAAAGACCTATAGAGAAGAGGGAATCATAGCCCCCGTACGCAACGAAAGCCAATGACGCCGTAGTCCTCCCTGCCCGGGAAGGTGCTGTTGCGGACCGCTACCCGCACGCGGAACGCATCTAAGGTCCACGACCCACCCCGCAGCACGCGGTACAAGGACGGACCGGCAGGCCCACGCGGATCAGAGCCCGGTGAGCTGGCGTAGTAGTCCTCCTGATACCAGTCCCAGCACCACTCCGAAACATTCCCCACCATGTCGTACAGCCCGTACCCGTTCGGCGAAAAATAGCCCACCGGACTCGTATTTGGAAATACTCCCGTGATGAACGCCGGGTGGAAATTATTGGCACCGCTGGTGTCGTAATCATACGAATTGGAGCTGTAGTAATTAGCATGGTCATGAGAAATGGTATCTCCCCACGGGAAGCGTTGCCCGGCCACTCCGCCTCGCGCTGCTTTCTCCCATTCGGCTTCCGTGGGCAGGCGATACCCGTTGGCCGACCAATTCGCAAAAGGCGCGATCGCCTCCCCGGTCTTGTACACCATCGTGAAACCAGCGTCGGTGTAGTACACCGGGGTCAACCCCTCCATCTGACTGCGGGCGTTACACCACTTGACCGCGTCGAACCAATTCACCCTATGCACGGGGTGATTGCTCGGTTGGTCGGTGCCGGCGTAAAAGTAGTCGTAGCCATTGCCGCCGTTGTGCGCTTTTACCTCTTCCCATAGCGCCTTGGTCACCTCGTACCAGTCCATGTAAAAGGCGCTGATGGTGTTGGTGTGGATAGGAAGCTCATCACTATTGCCATCACCTACTAAAGTATTCCCCATCACAAACTCACCGGCGGGAATCAGCGTCATAGCGGGCGACCTGTTTTCAAGGTCATTCATTTTTTGTTCGAGCGACAGCATTTTGAGGTAGATCTCTTCCAGCGTGTACATGCTGGGCGCAGGGGCGTTCGTGGGCTCCAGCGCGCCGGCCTGCAGGTTGAAGGATGTCATGGCCGCCAGGGCGAAGGCGACGAAGGCGGTCTTGATGATGGAGTGCACGGTTGCTACTCGATGTTTACTCCTCGAAGAACTCATGGCAATCACAGCCCCCGTACGCAGCGAAACCCATAGTCGTGAGTCTCATCAAGCGGGTTGCCGTAGCTCCGGTTCGCGACCCGCGCGCTTTCCGCGTTGATCGCCCATGCCCCGCCCCGAACCACCCGGAAACTCCCGGTAGACGGCCCGCGGGGATCCGTTGCTGGTGAACTGCTGTAGTAGGTATCAGCGTACCAATCCCAACACCATTCCCGCACGTTGCCCGCCATGTCATATAAACCATGCCCGTTGGCCGCGAAGGAACCGACCGGGCTGGTGTAAGGCTGCGGGTCGACCGCGTAGGTTGGGTGGTTGCCGGATGTCGGGTTTGTGTCGTAGACCAAAAAGGTGGGCGCGGCGTAGTAGTTCGCGCGTGCATGCTGGATGGTATTGACGTCGCCCCACGGGAATCGCCGGTTGGCCGCGCCGCCGCGGGCCGCTTTTTCCCATTCCGCTTCGGTGGGCAACCGGTATCCATTCGCCGCCCAGTTGCACCCGCCACCGAAACTGTTGCCGGCCGCGTTGGTGTAAACCGTGCCATTGGCATTCGTGTAGCAGGGCGTGAACCCGTCCCGCTGGCTCCGCGCATTGCACCAGGCAATCGCGTCGTGCCAGTCCACGTTGTACACGGGATGGGTCGCCGCCTTGCCACGCCAATTCGCACCGAAGGCATAGCCCTGGTTGGTCGCCCAGGCATGAACCTCCGCCCACAGGTTGCTGGTCACCTCGTACTTGTCCATATAGAAAGCGCTGATGGACAAGGTGTGCTGGGGCTCGGCGCCCGAGATGGATTCATGCCCCACATTGGTGGTGGCGCCCATGATATAACTGCCCGCCGGAATCAACACCATGTCACCCACCGTCGCGTATTGACCGTCGGCATTCAGGCGCGCTTCAAGCCCGGCTAAATCCTGTTGATGCGCCTCCACGTCCGCTTTCATCGCCTGCACGTCCGCTTTCGTGGCCTGCACTTCCGCGAGCGAATTGGTCAACTGCTGATACAGCTCCGTCAGCGTATGCATGCTCGGAGCGGGCGCGTTCGGCGGCACAAGCTCGCCGGCTTGCGCGCGCAACGCGAAAGATGACAGCAAGATGGTCACGCAGAGGAGGTGCTTTTTCATGACAGGCATGGATTTTATCCTTCCAGGTTAGAGTCTTCCACGTGCATGCAGGCTCGCTTTCAGGTCATGACGCCCACATGCCATCGTAAATAAGCTTAAGAGCATGGGGAATCACAGGCTCCTTACGCAACGAAAGCCTATGTCGTAGCTCTCGTAGTTCAGGTTGTGTACCACGTTCCGGAACGCAACCCGCGAATGGAGCGCGTCATAACTCCACGACCCGCCCCGCATCACCCGGCTCGTGCCCGTTGACGGTCCGCGAGGATCGGTTGCCGGAGAGCTGCCGTAGTAGGCAGTATCATACCGGTCCCAGCACCACTCGTACAGGTTGCCCGCCATGTCATACAGACCATAGCCATTGGCCGCGAAGGAACCGACCGGACTGGTGTAAGGAACAGAGCCGACTGCGTAAGCCGGGTGGTTGTTCGATGTCGGGCTGGTGTCATAGATGTATGAGGAAGGGTCAGCAAAATAGTTCGCACGTTCGTGCTGAATGGTGTTGGCGTCGTCCCACGGGAACCGGCGGTTGGCCACGCCGCCGCGGGCCGCTTTCTCCCATTCCGCTTCCGTGGGCAACCGGTAACCATCCGCCTCCCAGTTGCAATCGCCATCGAACGCATGGCCGGCCGCGTTTTTGAAAATCGATCCATCGGCGTTCGTATAGCAGGGCGTGAAACCGTCCCGTTGGCTCCGCGCATTGCACCAGGCAATCGCGTCGTACCAATCCACGCTGTGCACGGGATGGGTCGCTTCCTTGCCACGCCAACCCGTCCCGAAAGCATAGCCACGGTTGGTCGCCCAGTTGTAGACCTCCGTCCACAGGTTGCTGGTCACCTCGTACCTGTCCATATAGAACGCGCTGATGAACACGGTATGCTGGGGTCTTTCTTCGGTTCTCGATTCATGTCCCACATTGGTGGTCGCCCCCATGACAAAACTGCCCCCCCGAATCAACGCCATGTCACCCCCCGTCACCTATTTACCGCCCCCCACAAC
>JBMTVS010000011.1:0-22499 GCA_049451655.1 Kiritimatiellia bacterium
GAGGCCTTCCTCCCCGAGCTCGAAAAAATCGGGAATTGGCCGGGGTAGCGTTCCGATCCATTCATTTTCTACCCATTCTCTGCGGCGTCGCAGAGCTCCGCACTTCAGACAATATGGTCACCCCAGACAACGCCGGCACCCAACTGGAGGGGTGAGCTCTGCGAGCCGGTGCGCATGAAAGCAAAATGATTCAGCGCGAAGCTAACACAACGCCATGCGTCGTGAATGGGAACTTTCGATTTGCTTGTACGAGCACGGAAGCGAAGGCCGAACCCAGAAGCATGAAAAGACTCTCCTAGCCCTACTCCGGAACAACCTGCGCCAGCTTGAAACCGGCGTCCTCGATCATTTTGACGTCCTTTTCGTAGCCCTGACCGCCGGTGGTCAGGTAACCCTCCGAGAACATTGAGTTCGCGGGATACAGGGCGAACGCCTGCAGGTCGCGCAAATTAACTTCGCGGCCACCCGCCACGCGAATGTCGCGCGAAGGATTGACGAACCGGAACATGCACAAAATCTTCAAACACTCCACCGGTGTCAGCCGCGGCACATCGGCCAGCGGCGTGCCGGGACGCGGATCGAGAAAGTTGACCGGAATCGACTCCACCTCGAGCTCGCGCAACTCAAAGGCAAGATCAAGGCGATCCTCCATACTCTCGCCCATGCCGACAATGCCGCCGCAACAAGCCTCCATCCCCGCCCGCTTGGCCGCACGGACGGTGGCCACGCGGTCCTCATATTGATGGGTCTGGCAGATGCTCGGAAAGTAATTGCGGCTGGTTTCGAGGTTGTGATTGAAGCGATCCACGCCGGCCTCGCGCAGGCGCTTGGCCTGGTCATCGGTGAGGAAGCCCAGCGAGGTACAAATATGAATCGGCATTTCTGCTTTGATCTGACGTACCGCCTCGCACACCGTGTCCAGTTCCGTCTCCGATGGTCCGCGGGTAGCCGTGACCATGCAATACTTGACCGCCTTCATCTCGTGCGCGCGCCGGGCGCCCGCTACCAACTCCTCCACCGTCTGCATGCGGTAACGCTCGACCTTGCTCTGGGCCCCGATGGCCTGGCTGCAGAAGGCGCAATTCTCGCGGCACAATCCGCTCTTGGCGTTTTGCAACACGTGCAGGCGGATATCCCAACCATGAAAACGATGACGAACCCGAAACGCCGCATGCAGCAGGGCCAGCAACTGGTCCTTCGGCGCATCCAGCACCGCGCGCGCCTCCTCGCGGGTCGGCGCTTCTCCTCGCAACGACTTCTCGGCGAGTTGATTCCAATCCAAAACCGTGTCGACCTGGCTTAACGAAATATTCATAATCGGACTTATGCCACAAAGCCCAACGCCCGCCAAGTAAACATGGATTCCGAAGTCTGGATTGAAACCAACCTGCACGAACTCGCCCGCCAGCATCTGCGTCGGTCGACTTCGTCGCGCTCCGATGCCGGGCAGTTGAACTTCGCTTCGAATGATTACCTCAACCTGGCCGCGCACCCTGAAATCAAGGAAGCCGCCATACGCGCCACCGAAAAATACGGCGCGGGCAGCGGCGCCTCGCGTCTGGTCAGCGGCACCCTGCCCATCCACGAGGAACTTGAGGCGGTCGCCGCCCGGGTCAAGGGTTATCCGGCCGCCCTGCTCTTTGGCTCCGGCTACCTCGCCAGTATCGGTTGTATCCCGCCGCTGGTGGGACGCGGCGATGTGATTCTCGCCGACCGCCTGGTACATGCCTGCCTGCTCGATGGCATCATGTTAAGCGGAGCAAAACTGGTCCGCTTTCGCCATAACGATGCCGAACACCTGCGCGCATGCCTCGAGAAATACGCCGATGCTCCGCGCAAGCTCATTGTCACCGAATCCGTCTTCAGCATGGACGGCGACCTCGCGCCCCTGCCGGAGATCGCCCGCCTTGCAGAGGAGTATGGCGCGATGCTCATGGTCGACGAAGCCCATGCGACCGGCGCTTTCGGACCGCTCGGGGCCGGACTCGTCGCGGCGCACCGCCTGCAATCCGCCGTGAATCTTTGCATGAGCACGCTCAGCAAGGCCCTCGGCGGTTACGGCGGTATCGCCGCCTGCTCGGAGCCAATGCGCGCGTGGCTCGTCAACAAGGGGCGCTCGTTCATCTACACCACCGCCCCACCCCCGGCCGTATGCGGCGCAGCACTGGCCGCGTTCGCGTTACTGGAGCGGGAACCCGGCCTCAGCGATGAGTTACAACAGCGCGCCACATTTTTCCGCGGGCAACTGCAGGCGCGCGGCTTCGACACCGGTGCCTCCCGCAGCCAGATTGTGCCGGTGATCATCGGTGACAACGAAACGACCCTGCGCATAGCCGGATCCATGCTGGAACATGACATCCGGGTCGGTGCCATTCGTCCGCCCACGGTTCCCGCAGGCACCGCCCGCCTCCGCTTTTCCGTGACCCTCGCCCACCACGAGGACGACTTGGTGCAGGCGGCGGATGCCCTTGCCCGCTCCGCGGAGCAATCCGGTTGGAGCCCGCGGTGAAGATGCATTTGATTTCCGGATGGGGTTATCCCGTCAGCGCGTTGACGCCATTGCGCAAGGCTTTACTTCCGCGATTTGACGTGGAAATTCACCCTTTCACCACCGATCCAGCCGCCCTTGTGCCGCCGCGTGAACCCTGGTGGCTGGCGGGATGGTCACTCGGAGGTATGAAGGCCATGCAAGCAATCGCCGATGAAACGCTGCGACCGGAGGGTCTTTTACTGATCGCTTCGACCGCGCGCTTCTGCGCGAATACCGATTACGATTGCGGCGTCGAGCACATCATCCTGCGGCAAATGATGTCCCGCATGTTGCGACATCGCGAAAAAGTGCTGGCGCGCTTCTTCGAGCTGGCCGGCATGGTAACCCACAGCGATTTCACCGACGAAGAGCTGATGCGCGGGCTGAAGTTCCTCGATGAAATGGATTTACGTGATGCACTGACCAACATCGACTTGCCGGTGCTGCTCGTGCACGGCACGCATGACCATATCATCCCGGTGGAGGCATCGATTTACCTGCGCGACCATCTGCCGGATGCGCGGCTGCTGATTCACCAAGGCGCCGGTCACGACCTGCCCGCCCGCGAATACGCCTGGCTGGCAAAGCAGCTGAACGACCAGTTTACTTGATTAAACCTAGCGTGGCGCAACCGATCATGCCCGCATCCGGACCCAGCTCCGCGGGCTTTATTTCCAGCCGCTTATAGAAGTGCGGGCTCAACCTTTCTTCGATATGGAGGCGGATAAGATCGAACATCATATCCGCTTCTTGAGCCACGCCACCCCCGATGATGAAGGCTTGGGGCTGCAACACGTAGGCGATCGATGCGAACGCGGTGGCGATGCAGTCGGTGATAAAATCCAGAATTTCCATGGCCAGCGGATCGCCCTTGTCGGCGGCGTCCTTCACCGTCTTGGGAGTGATCAGTGATCGATCGCCCTTCACCAGTTCGTCGATCATCGAGGCGCGTCCCTTCTCCAGCGCCTCGACGGTTCGCTCGATGATGCGCCGGTTGCCAACATACTGTTCCACTCCGCCTTTGCCCTGGGGCGATACGCGACCGTTCATGTCGATGGATACATGGCCGATTTCCCCGGCCATCGAATAAGCGCCACGGTAAAGCTGGTTGTTAATCATCAGCGCACCGCCCACACCGGTTCCCAGCGTCACGAACACCGCATGCTGGTAGGTGCGCCCCGCTCCAAAGGTGCACTCGCCAAGCGCCATCGCGTTTACATCGTTGTCGATGCGCACCGGCACCTGCAAGCGCTGCTCGAGCAAATCCGCCAGCGGCACGCCGTTCCAACCCGGAACATTGGGGAGGTCATAAATGTAGCCACGATCAAAATCCACAAAACCGGGAACCCCCACGCCGACACCGGTGATGGGCGTGTCGCCCTTCAACGTATCGATGGCCCCACAAACCGCGCTTAACCACTCGTCGCGATCCTTGACGTGTTCGGTGATGATTCGTTCGCGCGCGGCGATATTGCCGCGATCATCAACCAAAGCAATTTTTACTGAAGTTCCACCAAAATCCACGCCTATCGCGTGGCGATGCTCTGTCTTGCTCATGCTGTCTCCCGTTTCAGCCGAAAAAGTTTTACGGCATTTGCCGTCGTGATTTCAGCGATGGTTTGTAGCGTATCGGCGCGCACAGAAGCAAGTGTCTCCGCGACACGGGGCGTCCAGGCCGGTTCATTGGACTTGCCCCGGTATGGCACCGGGGCGAGATAAGGCGCGTCAGTCTCGATCAAGATACGATCCAGCGGAAGCTTGGCCGCGCAGGCTCGCAGGTCATCGGCGTTGCGAAAGGTCAGGATGCCGCTGAAGCTGATGAGCATACCGAGATCAAGGAGCTTGCGAGCAAAGTCGTAGCTTCCGGTGAAGCAATGCAACACTCCGGGATAAGCCGGGTCGCCCTTCCAGTCGCGCGTGAACGAACGAAGCATGTCGAGGGTGTCGGCGTCTGCTTCGCGGCTGTGCACCACAATGGGCCGCTCCACCTCCACCGCGACCTCGAGCATGGATGCGAACAACTTCTTCTGCTGTGGCGCGGTGTCCGGTTCGTAATGATAATCCAGCCCGCTCTCGCCAATGCCGCCGATGTGCTCCGGATACTCCTTCAGCATCGCATGCAGCGAGGCGATGTCGACGTCCTCACTGGCTTTATCGCGGTCGTATCCGATCACCGCACTCACCTCGTCTGGATGTTGCCGCGCGAACTTCAGCGCCCGCTCGTTCGCCTCATCCGAACCCCCGATCGCCACCAGCCGGGTGACCCCGGCCAAGCGCGCCCGCTCAATGATGGTAGCGGCGAGGCCAGCCTCGTCAAAGGCATCGAAGTGTAAATGGCTGTCGACCCATGATGCGCCCGCCAGAGGATTTACCGGTTCGCACTCGCTTAATTCAATCTTCATGGTGACTCTGTTTTCAACACGGCCAGAAAAGGGCTGTCTGGCCAGCGGTCATGAATACTGCCACTCAATTCGTCCGCCTCCACGTTACGTCCCAATAGCTGCAGAAGGCGAATTACCCGTTGCCCTACCCGGATGGCCGTAATATCCCGATCCGCCTCCTCGATGACCACGCGGTATTCGCGCAAGGCGTCCTCCCATAAATTGTTTTTTGCATACATGTCGGCCAACTTTTCGCGCAGAGCGGGATGCCCGGTCCGGGTCAGCATTTCGCGACCAAAGGCCAGGGCGATATTCAACTGATGCTGATCAGCCAACAGATTCATACGCCGGTGGTGTTCCCAGGCCACGCCGGGATCTTCCGCCGCCTCGAGCAACTTCATGCGCTCCTCGACCGGCATCAAAAACGGACGATAGAGCGGGTCGCCGACCACCGTGACCATCCAGGACAAGCTCCGCTGGCTCAAGTATGCGCTCTCGCCGAAAGAGAAACCCGAAACCAGCCGGTCGGTAAAAATTTGCAGGTCGGGCGTATAAAGAAGGTACGGCTCATCCACCGCGCCCATCACCGCCGCCGCCCCGCGCGCCAGCAGCGGACCCGCCCAATGCTGGTCACGCGAACGCAGGGTTTTCGCGCTTCCGGAATGCAGATGATAAGCAATCGCTCCCGGGACAAAACGGAACGACTCATTCGCGAACGGACCTTCGACGTGTTCGGCATACCACCCTTGGTAAAGCGCGGCGTCCTCGAGCATATCCAGCGTTTGAAACAGCGTGGCGGAAGGCTGAAAAACGACATCAAACCCGTAACGGCTCAACCGGTGTCCCGCCTCGCGCATCCAGAAATCGCCGATTTGATAATCGCTGTCGCGGCTGTCGCGCAGATCGATATAGGCCCGGCCATGCAGGCCGTTGCGCTCGGCTTCGAGGGCGTCGTCGATCATGCCGCGCACGATATCCGGGCCGGGACCGTCCAGCCGCGCCGCGATAAGCAGCGGATTGGATTGACGCTCGAACTGCTGGGCATTCAGTAGATTGTATATGGGATTTCGTACAAACCCTTTGAGCTCGTAGCTTTCCCAAAGCAGGCAGGCCAATTCGCTATCCAAAGCGGCGTTATCACGCTGAAACGGCTCCTCGACGAGGCGGCTGATTTTATCCAGCAGAAAAGGTCGTACCCCTGCCACGCGCAAGGGCACGCCATACATACTCACCACGTAACGCAGGCGATGTGCGGTGGTGCGCCAGCCACTATCGTGCGGGCCGGTCGAGGACGCTTCGCGTTGCACCTGCTCGATAAGACCACGCTCGCGCAGAAAAGCCAGTAAAGGGTCGCGCAACTCCGTTTCGTACAAGCGGCGGGCCATGGTTTCCCCGGTTGGCAAATCAAGCACACAAAGGTGATTGGTGGGAATGCCACGCGCTTCCATATAATAGCGGGCAAGCTCGAGTGATTCCGCCACGCGCGCGTTGGCAATGACCACGGTTTGCGCGGCATCGCGACGGGTCACCTCTTCAAGCGTGTCGGCCGTAGAGGCCGCCCCGCTACTTGCCAGCAGCGTTATAAGCAAATAAGCGCGGATACGCACGGCTACTCCATCAAGCTCATGACGGCCGAGGTTTCGCGGATTTTCACGAGCCGCTCTTGATACTTGCGGATGACCGATGGCTCCGCCTGGGCGCGTGTCGCCGCGTTAATCGCTTCGCGGATGGATCGCTCCGCCTCCTCGAATTCGCCGTTGATGTAGTAGGCTTCAGCCATGGTGCTCCAGGCATTAAACACGCCGGGTGCCAGCAAAACCGCCTGGCGGGCGATTTCGAGTGCTCGCCGCGGATCGCGGTAGGCCGGATCGTTCGCGGTGGCAAGGAACCACGCGTAGTTATTCAAGAAGCGGAAATCGTTGTCATGCTTTTCATACAAGCGCTCAAACGCACTTGCGGTGGCCTCATCGTCATCAGACTGAATAAGCACCGCCAGAAAGAGCTGCAGCGCCTCCTCGTAATCGGGCGCCGAGCGCAACAACCGGCGCAACAGATCGCGCGCCTCATCCAGTTGCTGATTGTCCAACAACTCGCGAGCATACAACAAAACGCCGCGCTGGGCGGGGGTAACGCTCTCCTGAAACTCGCCGCGGGGCAGCATCGTTTCGCCTTCCTGGGCCAGAACCAGACTGGAACTGAATCCCAATCCGATCAAGAAGACGCGTTGCCATTTTGCGAGCCAGCGCATCACGGCGACTCGCCGCTTTCCACCAGTCGAACCGTCGCAGGCTCGACCTGCAACACCTTAACCCCGGAAGCGCCCGTGGTGACTTCCACCGGAAGCTCAAGTGTCTCCCCCGTGAGCGCGGTTGAATTGATATTCACGAAAGCATTCACGGCTTGCTCGGCAAGATTGGAGATAATATTAACCCGGCCCTGCAACGTGATGTTCACGGTCGCGGGGTCGAGCACGAATTGCGACGTTCTGCCTGGCGGTAACATCAAACGCACCGGCACCTGGTCGATGAGCCGGTCCATGGTGATTTCCGTGATGGTGAAATTCACCGTGACCTCCGGCGGATTAAATTGTGCGGTCGAGACTTCGCGCGGCCGCTCCAGCGTGACCGTTCGACTAAACGAGCGCGTGCGCCCGTCCAATTCCACCGGCCGCGTGAAAACATTGGTAATCCCAACCAGCAAGCGGCGCGGTCCGGATATTTTCACGCGATCGGGGTTCACGGTGAAATCCCCAAGTAAAAAGCCTTGGGCCGGTTCACCCACCTTGTTCACCTCCACCGTGACTTCCGCTTCGCCGCCCCGGTCCAGCGCCACCTGAATTTCCGAAGGCATGATATCCACCACGCGCACCGCCCGGGGCGACTGCACACTGGAGGGCTCCAGCTCAACCTGCATGATGGAATCCACTTCGCGATTGCTGATATCCGCAACCACACGAATTTGCGACTTGTCCAAATCCAAAATGTCCGACTGTGAACCGCGTAGCGCTACCGCGACCTCATAGCTTTCCTGCGGCGTCCAGCCTTCAGGGGCGACGATGTCCACGTTGATATCGCGGATGACGTCCTCATAACTGGTGACGTCCTGTATATAGTACCAGGTCACCGCGGCCAGAACGAGAGACACCAGCTTCAGGCCCTTGTTATGGAGCAGCTTGGTGGTTAATTTGTCTAGATCGAAGGACACGATTAATTGTCTCCCGCCAACGTAACGCTGGCCGGGCCATGATCACCGGCCTTGGTAGCGCTCGCAGGGCCGCGCTCGACCGGCGCCAAGCGAAAACGCTCACGCCAGGTTTTCTTGCGCTTTTTCGGGCGATCCTGCAGCAGCACCGAGGTCAACACGCGTCGCAAACGCTCCTCATCCAAACCACGGCGTAATTTGCCTCGGTAGGCCACGGATATGGATCCGGTTTCCTCGGAAACCACCACCGCGATGGCATCCGTTTCATCGGTCATACCCATCGCCGCGCGATGCCGGGTGCCAAGTGTTCGACTGCCCTCATCACGTTGCGAAAGCGGAAAAACGCAGGCCGCCGCCACCACGCGGTTGTTTTGTACGATCACGCCACCATCGTGCAGAGGCGTGCGCGGGTAAAATATGTTCACCAGCAATTCCGGCGAAAGCTCCGCATCGATCGCCACCCCGGACTCGCGAATGGCCCGCGTTCCGACGTCGCGCTCAACCGCGATCAGACCGCCTATTTTTTGTTCGGAGAGGCGTGTCGCGGATTCGACCAACTGGTCGATGGTGGACTGTTCGAAAACCGGTCCGCCAAAGAAATGACGGCGCCCCAATTCGGCCAAGGCACGACGAATCTCCGGCTGAAAAATAACCAATAACGCGAAAACCAAATAAACCGTGGCCCGTTGCAAGATCCAATTGAGGGTGTCGAGCTGGAAAAAGTAAGTTAGCAACACCAGCGCGATGAAAAGCATCGCCAGGCCAAACAACACTTGCACGCCGCGCGTGCCGTGAATGAATGCGAGTACATAATAGAACGCCACAGCCAGGATGACGATTTCCAGCAAGCCATCCCAGCCCGGCAAGACCAGACTCTGCAAAAATTCCATGGATTATGTCTCACGCGCCTTCAGCGTTGCGTAGCCTATCAATTACCTTCAGCAAGTCGCAAGTTTCCTTTACATCATGCACGCGAATTATCCGGGCGCCATGAAGCGCGGCGAAGGCGGCGGCGCCGAGGCTGCCTGCGAGGCGGTCATCCACCTCGCGCCCGGTGATGGCGCCAATCATGCGCTTGCGCGAGACGCCAATCAACAGCGGGCGTCCGGCGAGTCGTTCGATTTCCGGAAGCTGGCGTAGCAGCGCAAGATTGTGTTCCAGCGTCTTGCCAAAACCGATACCTGGGTCCGCCACAATAGCCTCGGCGGCGATATGTTCAGCCAGGGCCGCCTCTACCCTCGCACGCAGGAAAGCTCCCACCTCGGCCACCACATCGCCATAGACCGGCTGTTCCTGCATGGTTTGCGGCGTTCCCTGCATGTGCATGACCACGAGTCCGGCGCGGTATTCCCTGACCACCCCGGCCATGCCGGCTTCGCCCAGTCCGGCGACGTCATTCACGATGTGAGCGCCTGCCGCCAGCGCGGCCGCGGCGACTTGGGGCTTGCGGGTATCGATGGAAATCGGTGTGTCGATTTCGCGAGTGAGCTGTTCGATGACCGGAATAACCCGTGCGCATTCATCGTCGACGGAAACCGGTTGCGCGCCGGGCCGCGTCGACTCGCCCCCGATGTCAATGATGTCCGCACCATCCGCCACCATGCGGCGAGCCTGCTCCAGTGCTTTGGCGAGATCAAAAAAAGCACCCCCGTCCGAGAAGGAATCGGGGGTGACGTTGAGCACGCCCATCACAAGGGTGCGGGCGTCGAGTTGGAAGGAGCCGGCGCGGTGCTGCCAGACAGCGCTCACGCCGGGGAAGGCGGGACGGCCGGGGTGCCGATAACCGGCGCGGGTTTTGTCTCCGACGCCTCGGCAGGCTCAGGAGATACCGGGGTCGCCGCGGGAGGTTCGTTGTCCGACTTTTTGACGCGGTCAATCTTGCCATCGCGGAACAACGTGGATACTTCTTCGCCATCCAGCGTCTCATATTCCATGAGCGCCTTGGCCAATAATTCCAGCTTGTCGCGGTTCTCGACCAGGATACTGCGCGCCCGCTCGTAGGCCTCGGTGATGAGGCGGTTGACTTCGGCATCGACCTTGCGGGCGGTTTCCTCGCTCATTTCCTGCTGCCGCGAAACTTCCTTGCCGAGGAACATAACCTCGTGATTGCCGCCGAAAGCTTGCGGGCCAAGGCTGTCGCTCATACCCCACTCGCAGACCATGGCGCGAGCGATGCGGGTGGCTTGCTGGATGTCGTTCTGCGCGCCGGTGGTGATGTCGGTGCAGGCGATTTCCTCGGCGGCGCGTCCGCCCATGAACACGGAGAGCATGCTGAGCAGCTTGCGGCGGCTCTGCGTGTACTGATCTTTTTCGGGGAGCTGCATCGTCGAGCCGAGGGACTGCCCACGCGGGATGATCGTGACCTTATGCAGCGGCTCGGACTCCTCCTCCTCGATCATGAGGATGGCGTGGCCGGCTTCGTGGTAAGCGGTGAGCAGTTTCTCCTTGTCGTCCATGATGCGACTGCGTCGCTCGCGACCCCAGCGCACCTTGTCGCGTGCCTCTTCCATGTCCATGAGCGCTACCGCATCGGCGCCGCGGCGGGCCGCCAGCAGCGCGGCCTCATTGACCAGGTTGGCGAGGTCGGCACCGGAAAAACCGGGGGTTCCGCGGGCCACCCGTCGCAGGTCGACGTCAGCGGCGAGCTTGATTTTCTTAACGTGGATTTTGAGGATCTGTTCGCGACCCTCGAGACCAGCCAGATCGACATAAACCTGGCGGTCGAAGCGGCCGGGGCGAAGCAACGCGCTATCGAGAACGTCGGGGCGGTTGGTGGCGGCTATGAGGATGATGCCTTCCTGGGTGTCGAAGCCATCCATCTCCACCAACAGCGCATTCAGGGTCTGTTCACGCTCATCGTGACCTCCACCGATGCCGGTGAAGCGGCTGCGGCCAACCGCATCGATTTCATCGATAAAGATGATGCAGGGGGCGTTTTTCTTGCCCTGCTCAAACATATCGCGCACGCGCGAGGCGCCCACGCCGACGAACATTTCCACGAAATCCGAGCCGCTAATACTAAAGAACGGAACATTCGCCTCGCCGGCGATGGCCTTGGCCAGCAGGGTCTTGCCGGTGCCGGGAGGTCCGACCAACAACACACCTTTCGGGATGCGGCCGCCAAGCTTTTGGAACTTCTTCGGGTCCTTCAAGAAGTCGACGATTTCGAACAACTCCTCTTTCGCTTCCTCGATGCCGGCCACGTCGGAGAAGGTGATTTTGTTTTTGCCGCGGGTCAGCAGGCGGGCCCGGCTTTTGCCGAAGCTCATGGCACCCTTGCCCGCGATTTTCATCTGGCGCATGAAAAGGAAGTAGAGCAGGCCGAGAATCAGGATGAACGGGATGATGCTGGACAGCAGTTGCATCACGAACGGGTTTTGCGGGGTGACCTTGAAGTTAACACCCTTCTCCACCAGCATTTTTTGCAGCTCGGCGGTATCGGCCACGTTCACGCGGAATTTGCGGTTACGGCCCATCTCGTCCAGATCAACCAATTCGCCGCGGACGTGACGGAATCCGGAGGCGTCCAGCACGATTTCGCACTTGCGGATCTGACCCTCCTCGACCAATTGAATGAAGTTCGGGCTGTAAGGAATGTCCTCCACCTGCTCCTGTCCTCCCTTGGTCAGCTGATAGGTGGTGAGGAACAGCGCGATGAGCAGAAACCAGATAGCCAGCCCGCGCATCGGCGGAGGCATCCCTCCCGCGCCATCGGCCCGGTTATCGTTCTCGGTGTTTTTCTCTTTTTTCTTACGTGGCATGGTTTTGTTCGATGTTTTTATTTGCAGCCCTTAAAACTAACACGAACATGACCATTTCCCAAACGATTTTGTTCATTCAGATCCGGCGAACGCTTCGTCCTTTCAGTCCGTTTATTCCGCCGGTAGCAGGAACACAGAACCCGCCACTGCGGTCTTGAACGTTGCCAAACCGGGTTTATCCGCTATCTTTTGGCCGTTCCAATGATTGGAAAAAGTGGGGACCGTGTTTTCCAACCATTGGAATTTTATGCCGCTGGACGAAAGGGATGAAATGATCGACCAACCGATACGGGATTTACTGGGCAACGGAAACCAACCGCTACTCTCTTACGAGTTTTTTCCGCCGAAAGACGATCAGGGTATGGAAACCCTGCGCGGAATCGTGGAGCGGTTGCAACCTACCCGCCCGGACTTCGTGACGGTCACCTACGGGGCGGGAGGCTCGACCCGCGAACGCTCCTTCAAGGTCTGTTCCATGCTCGCAGAAATGGGACTCACCCCGGTGATGCCTCACCTCACCTGCGTTGGCTCCAGCCGCGATGATTTACGCGCGCTGGCCGATGAGATTTACGAGCGCGGTCATCGCAACATCATGACCCTGCGCGGCGACCCGCCGAAAGGCGACACCACCTTTACCCCCGCCCCGGACGGACTCTCCTACGCGGTGGATCTGGTGCGGCTACTTAAGGACCAACACCCGGATTTCTGCTGCGGAGTGGCCGCCTACCCCGAAAAACATCCTGAAGCAGCCTCGCCCGAGTCCGACCTCGACAACCTGAAGGCGAAGTTCGACGCCGGCGGCGATTTCGGAACGACACAGTTGTTTTTTGACAATGCGGTCTATTATCGCTTTCTCGAAAAAGCTACCGCAGCCGGCGTCACCAAACCCATCTTGCCCGGCCTGCTGCCTGCCCTGTCGTTGAAGCAAGTGGAACGCATGTGCGCCATGTGCCAGGCGTCACTCCCACCCGCACTCGCCGAGCGCCTCGCCTCTGCCGGCGGCGACGCGGATGCGGCCGAACAAGTAGGTATCGATTGGGCCATCGAACAAATCCGCGATTTGCTCGATCACGGCGTTCCCGGGGTGCACCTCTATATCCTTAACCGTTCCCGCGCCGCGCTATCCAAACCTTTACTCGAATTGTTTGGCCGGAGCTAAAAATTGATCGTGAACCAGGTGTCCGCCTGGATATCGGATCCGATTGCGTCGAGCACAGTGGCCGGAACTTCCTGGTTGACCTTGATGATGGCGATCGACTTTTTGCATTTGGAGTCGTGCGGGTTGCGCACGTCGTCGATATTAACCCCGGCATCAGCCAACGCGGCGCCAATCCGGCCCAACACGCCCGGGCGGTCATCGTAAACGAAGATCGCGGTGTTTCCTTTGGGCTCGAAATAGAGGCTCTGGAAATCGTTGATGCGGGAGATCATCAGTACGCCTTCGGTGACCGTGCCGCGCACGCTCGCCGTGCAGAGGGAACCTCCATCGGTTGAGGCCGTGAAGTCGAGGGTTATGGAGTTTTCGTACCCCTTCTTTTCATCGGTTTCGCGATCCAGGTAATCAATGCCGCGCTCTTTCAAGTAATTCACCGCGGCGCGCGCGTCGGAGGCCCGGTCGAACTCTTCACTCAACGCCGCCACCACCGGCACCACCAGCCAATTGGCGTAGGGCTTCAGCGTGCCGTAGAAACTGCTCTCGATGCGCTTGAGCTTGGCGCCGCGACCAACCAGACGGTGGGACAAACGCGCCAACAGGTAGGCCAACTCGCCATAGGCTTCGTCCAGCCCGGCGGGAATTCCGCGATTGACGATGTAGCTGCTGATGCCTTTTTCATCAAACTCGATGAGTTGCTCCGCGGCATGGAGCGCCGCCTTGTAATTCGCCTCGCGGGTGCTGGCCCCCAGATGCGGAGCCATGATGTCGGCAATGTCGGCAATCGGCTTGGGACCCTCGGCATCCTTGGGGTAAACGTCGTTGAGCAAGCGAAGCTTCTTCAGCGGCTTTACCTTGCGGAAATCATCTTCGTTCAAGATGCCGGCCCGCGCGCAGTTGACCACGGTGGCGCCATCCTTCATGTGCATCAGCAAGGCTTCATTGATCAACCCGCGGGTCTCGCTGTTCTCTGGAATGTGCAAGGTGACGAAATCGCTCTGTGCAAAAAGTGTTTCGAGATCCACCAGCTCGACATCGACCGAGGCGGCCCGCTCACTCGAAATGACCGGATCGAATCCGATAAGCTTCACATCAAATCCCGACAACCTTCGGGCTACGAGCTGACCAATTGCGCCCAGACCGACGATACCCACCGTCTTGCCACTTAACTCGCGGCCCATGAAGCTACTCTTTTCCCATTTGCCGGCCCGGGTCGAGGGATCGGCTTTCACCAGATGACGGGCATCGGCCAGAATGAGGGCGATCACTTCCTCGGCTACCGCATTGGCGTTGGCACCGGGCGTGGTCATGACATCGATCTCACGCTTGCGGGCGTATTTGGTGTCGATGTTGTCGTAGCCGGAACCGGCCCGGATCACCACCTTCAAGGAAGGCAGCATGTCAATGATCTCTTGCGTGACCTTCTCGCTGCGCACGATCATGGCGTAGGTTTCCGGATGCGCGGCGACCAGGCCTTTCAGGTCCTTGGTCTCCTCTTGCACCGCTTCATAGCGCCCGGTTGCCTCGAGTGTCTGCTTGACCACAGGGTTTAGCTTGGTCGGGATTAATACCTTTTTCATCAATCTTTCCTTGTTTGGGTTTAAAAATCAGAGTCAGAACATACGTGCCGCTCCATGGCCAAGCAAGCGCTGCTTGCGGAAAATTTCAACACCCATTCCCCGCTTGACCGTCCCTGACGCTCAAGCCTATCGTGAGGATATGGGTAATCGAAATCATCGTCTGGCCACCGTAATCGGGCTAATTCTTGCTTGCCGGGTGCTTTGGTGTCCGGTCCATGCCGACGTGTACGTCGAAACACAGAAGGAGCATGGATGGCTCAGTTTCTCCCGGCCGGCCCAAGACACACCCGGGAAACAGTTTGACTACGCCCGCAAACTTCTGAGCAACGGCGAAGTCCGCAAAGCAAAACGAGCCTTCCGCAATCTGACCGTCACATGGCCTGGCTCAGGAGAGGCACCGCTGGCGCAATACGCCTATGCCCGCATCCTTGACGAACGCGGCGATTATATCGAGGCCTTCAACGCCTATCAGGTTCTCATGGACTCCTTCTCGGGACGATTCCCCAACTACGATCAGGTTCTGCAACGGCAATTCGACATCGCCAAATGGGAAATGACCCGCAAACGAAGCCGGCTCATCTTCGGCGGATTCACCGCGCCGGAACGGGCGATACCCCTCTTCGAATCGGTGATCGAAAACGCCCCCAACTCGCCGCTTGCCCCTGAGTCGCAATACCTTATCGGCGAAGCTTATGAGGGGACGTTTGAGTACCATTTGGCTGTGGTCAGTTACAGCACCACCCTCCATCGCTACCCGTTCTCGCCGTTCGCGGAGAAGGCATCATTTGCCCGCGCCCGGGCGCTAAACGCCTATTCCGAAGCCTATCCGAACAACCCGCAGGCCGTCGAGGAAGCCTGGGCCGCCGTCATGGCCCACATCCGCAGCTACCCCGGCAGTGTAACCACGGAACAGGCCCGGTCGGTGCGGGATAAATTACTGGCTCGCCGCGCCAATACGGCTTATGAGGTCGCGTTGTACTACGACACCATCGCCAACCGCCCCAAGGTAGCGCTTGAAAGCTACCGGGAATTTGTTCAGTTTTATCCAGCCGCGCCTCAAGCCGAAAAAGCCGGGCGCCGAATTGTTGAACTTGTCGCCATGCTCGATCGACCGGTTAACCCGGATCCGGAGACGGAAACACCATGATGAAGAACCCGCTTTATAAACTCCTGCTTCTCCCCCTCCTGCTCTGGCAGACCGGTTGTGCCGGATATCGACTCGGCACCATGTTGCCTGGCGACATCGCCACCGTCTACGTTCCTTCCGTGGTCAACAAGACGACCGAGCCACTTATTGAAATTGATGTGACCCAGGCCATCATCCAGAACATTCAGCAGGACGGATCACTCCGCGTGGTGAATGAAGATGAAGCCGACACCATACTCACCGTCGAGTTGCTCAGCTACCAGCTCGAGCCGGTGGCCTACCGTAAAGATGTACGCAGCGCCGCGGAACAATACCGCATCAACCTCACCTCCTCGATGGTGCTCCGCCGCACCAGCGATGAATCGGTCGTGGCCGAATCACCGCGCGTGAGGGGTTCGGCCGTGTTTGATGTCGTCGGCGACCTGACCTCCTCCAAGCTCACCGGAAACCCGGAGGCCGCCGATGACTTGGCCCGACGCATCGTGCAGCGAATCGTCGAGTACTGGTAAATTCCGGACATGAGCGAGCCAACGGAAAAGCGCCGGCGCCCTTCCGCCCTGTATTGGATTTTCACCATCGGCTTGGTGCTGGCCCTCGGGGTGAGTATCTTCATGAACGTCGGATTGGGACTCGCGCTCTCGTTAACCTCGAGTGGACACACTTCCGAGCCGGACCTACCGGTGGATCAGTACCCCGAGTTCGACGAAGAGTGGTCCTACGGCACCGGAACGGTCAAGGTCGCGCGCATGGAATTGACCGGCTTCATCATTCGCGAAAGTGATGGAGGCTGGCTCGAACCAGAAATGGACCACATCAGCCGCTTGCAACTGGCCATCCGCGCCGCCACCCGCGATCCGGAAATCAAGGCGATCATTCTCGAAGTCGACAGCCCCGGCGGAAGCGTAACCGCCAGCGATGAGTTGTATCATGAACTCATGCTTTTTCGCGCCGCGGACGAGGATCGCAAGGTCGTTGTCTTCCTGCGCGACACAGCCGCATCAGGAGCTTATTACGTCGCCATGGCGGGACACTGGCTTATCGCTCAACCTACCAGCATCATAGGTTCCATCGGCGTCATCATGCAGACCCTGAACTGGAGCCAGCTCAGCGATCGCATGGGCGTTACCGACACCACCATCAAGTCCGGCGATAACAAGGACCTCCTCAATCCTTTCCGCGCCACCGACACCAATCAAGTCGTCCTGCTGCAGGAAGTGGTCGACCAACTCTATGATCGTTTTCGCGGAATCGTGGCGACAAGTCGCAACGTTGAAGATCGCCAACTGGACGTTCTCGCCGATGGACGGATCTTTTCCGCCGAAAAAGCCCTGGAAGAAAATCTGATCGATGAAATCGGCTACTGGGATCAAGCCGTGAACAAGACGGCGGAGCTGCTGGGCGTGGATGACATCAAAGTCGTTCGCTACTACCAACCTTATGGCCTGTTTGATTTTGTTTTCGGAAGCGCCAACCTCAAGCGGCTGCTTCCTGACGCACTCGCGAACCGCGCGCCCCGCCTCGAATACCGTTGGCAACCCTGATCAAGCATGAGCAGCGCCATCACCAAAATCGCCTATCTCGGCCCGCGTGGAACCTTTTCCGGGCTCGTCGCTCAAAAACGTTTCGGAAGATCACTGGAGAGAATCCCCGTTCCCGGCATCTACGAAGTATTTGAATACGTGCGTCAGCGGAGGGATGCCATTGGCATCGTCCCCATTGAAAACTCCTCCGGCGGGACCATTTACGAGACCATCGACTGCCTGGTCGAGCGGCGACGTCCTCTCGTCATCCGCGAGGAACTGGCCCTGCAGGTCAGGCTCGCCCTGCTCGGCCATCGGGGCGAAAAAATCCAGGCCCTGTATTCCCACTTCGCCCCCATGCAGCATTGCGACGAGTGGATCAGGAAACATTTGCCGCGGGTCGAGCGCAAGGAAGTGGCCTCCACCGCGCTGGCCGCAGAAACCGTCGCCACCAATCGACATGCCGCCGCCCTGGGCATGCGCGAGGCGGCCAAGCGCTACAAACTCGACATTCTCGAGTTTCCCGTGCAACCCGAAGTGCCGAACCTCACCCAATTCGTCTGCATTGGCCATCGTCCTGATGCCAAAGCGAAAGCCGATAAGACCAGTTTGATCATCACGCTCCACAACCGGCCCGGCAGCCTTTGCGAACTTTTGGAGATCTTCCGCGACCTTCGCATCAACATGACCCGCATTCTTTCCCGGCCGATTATCGGTCAACCCAAGTCGTACGTCTTTTTCGTCGACGTGGAAGGTTCGCCGGAAAACTCCCCGTTGCGCGAAGCCCTTGCCCGCGCTCGCAAGACCGCGGAAAGCCTGCGTCTCGCCGGTGCCTATCCTTCACGGCGTCCTTATTTGTCTTGATGACGGGCGGGCGCGAGTCTCGCGCTCACATCGTGTCCAGCGCATCAATATCCAACGCATAGTAGACCTGTTTCGGCCATTTCACCGCGAGAATCGCCTCACGTAATGGACCCGTCACCCGCGGCGCGCTGGACGCCCGGAAAATCATCTGGAACCGGTACAACCCCTTCAGCTTCGCCAGCGGCGAGGGCGCCGGTCCGGCCATGACCACACCTTTCAGCTCCGCCTTCTCCAGTCGCTCCGCAACTTGTCTAATGCATCGCTCTACCGCCGCCGCATCCGGCCCGCGCACGGTGAAGCAAATCATGTGCGCGTAAGGCGGATACCCCAGTTCCTCGCGAAACGCCAACTCCTGATCCGCAAACGCCGCGAAATCCATCCGCCGCGCCGCCTGAATCGCCCAGTGATGCGGCGAGAAGGTCTGCACGATGACCTCCCCGCTCACCTCCCCCCGGCCCGCGCGACCCGCCACCTGGGTGAGGAGTTGAAAGGTTCGCTCCGCCGACCGGAAATCCGGCACTTGTAAACTCATGTCCGCCATCACCACTCCGACCAGCGTGACATTCGGAAAATCCAGCCCCTTGGCAATCATCTGCGTGCCGATCAGGATGTCGATCTTGCCCGAGCGAAAATCGCCCAGCACCTCGCGGTAGGCATCGCGCCGGGTCATGGTGTCGGAATCCATGCGATGCACCCGCGCCCCCGGAAACACCTTCCGCACCACTTCCTCGATGCGCTGCGTGCCCAGCCCGCTATAGCGAAAATCCGGATCGCGACAGTCCGGATTCGGGCAACATGACGGCACCGGATACTCCGTGCCGCAAAAATGACACATCAACTTCTGCGTTGCCTTGTGATAGGTCAGCGTCACGCTGCAATGCTCGCACTTCGGCGCCTCGCCGCATTTCGGACACAACAATTGCGACGAAAATCCGCGCCGGTTGAGAAACAGCATGACCTGCTCCGAACGCTCCAGCCGCAACCGGATCGCCTCCACCAGATCCTGCGAAAGAATGTGCGGCTTGCCCCCGTTCTCCCGACCCAGACACAGGTCGACGATCCGCATGCGCGGCATCTGCCGGTGATCGATGCGATGCGGCATCAGCACTTCACGGTACTTGCCTTTGCGCACGTTCAGTATCGATTCCAGTGAAGGCGTGGCCGAGCCGAGCACCACCGCGCAGCCCAGCAAATGCCCGCGCATCACCGCCATATCACGGGCATGATAGCGCGGCGCCTCGTCCTGCTTGTAGGACGCCTCATGCTCCTCATCCACCACGATCAGCCCCAGTTCCGGCACCGGCGCAAACAACGCCGAACGCGCCCCCACCACGATGCGCGCCCCGCCGTCACGAATGCGATGCCACTCATCGTGCCGCTCGCCCTCCGACAAATCGCTGTGCAATACCGCCACCACATCGCCAAACCGTCCGCGAAATCGATCAACCGTCTGCGGGGTCAACGCGATCTCCGGCACCAGCACGATCGCCCCGCGCCCCGCCTTCACCGCGTGATCGATCGCCTGCAGGTACACCTCGGTCTTGCCGCTGCCCGTCACCCCATTCAGTAAAATCACCCGCGAACTCCCCTGCCCCTCCATCGCCTCGACACAAGCCGCCAGCGCTTCCGCCTGCTGCGGCATCAGCTTCATCGGCTCCGTGGGCAAGACCTCATGATCCTTGAACGGATTGCGGATCAAATGATCCTCGCCCGCCGCCACCGCGCCCTTGTCGACCAGCGCCTTGATGACCGCCGGCGTGACGATGCATTCGCGAACCAAGTCCCGTTGCGGCGTCGGCCCGTGCTCCTCCAGCCAACGCAGGACCGCGCCCTGCTTTGGCGATTTTTTTGCCGCGCCCTCCTGCGCCAGCAACGCCCGCCCAGCCTCCGTGATGGCCAGCGTCTTCTGCTTGCGGAAGGCAGCGTTCTTTTTGCGCACCGGCGCCGGCAGCACCGTCTTCACCACCACCTCAAAGGGACAGGCGTAGTACTGGCTGATCCAGCGGGCCAGCTTGATCACGTCGTCGCCGAGATACGAGCCGGTGCCGATGACCCGCTTAATGGCTTTCAGGTCGGGAAAATCCGACTGCGCCACGAAGCCGATCACATAACCGAGTTGCCATCCCTTCCCAAACGGCACCTCCACCCGTGACCCGACCACGATGCGCGAACGCAATTCGGCGGGAATCGCATAATCAAACTCGCGATCCAGCGCGAGGTCGACGATCACGCGGGCGATGGAGGGCGCGTTACTCACCGATGATTTTCACCAGCGCCCGCTTGCGTCGCTGTCCGTCGAGCTCGCCATAGATGATTTGCGCCCACGGCCGGAAATCCAGTCGTCCTTCCGTGATCGCCACCACCACTTCGCGCCCCATGATGGTGCGCTTCAGGTGGGCGTCCGCGTTGTCCTCCGCGCCGTTGTGGGCGTATTGGCTGTAAGGCTTTTCCGGCGCGAGTTTCTCCAGCCAGCGCTCGAAGTCGGCGTGCAGACCCCTCTCGTCATCATTGATAAACACGCTCGCCGAGATGTGCATCGCATTCACCAGTGCCAACCCCTCCTGCACCCCGCTCTCACGCAGGCAGTCCTCCACCTCTGGCGTGATGTTGATGAATGCGCGGCGGGTGGGCGTGTTGAACCAAAGTTCCTTGCGATAACTTTTCATGATAGGCTCCTGTTTAGAAATTCCATCCGTTTTTACACCAACCAGCATGAACCCGGAAATAAATATGAACCCTGCCCCCTACGACGTCATCATCATCGGCTCCGGCGGCGGGGCCAAGATCGCGCAGGCGCTGGACCGCCTGGGCAAGCGGGTCGCTCTCATCGAAAAGGATCGCGCTGGTGGCACCTGCCTCAACCGCGGGTGCATCCCCAGCAAGATGCTGATTCATCCCGCCGGCCTCGCCCGCCGTATCCGCGCGTTTCGCAAGCTGCGCATCGATGCCGAAATGAAGTCCTTCGACTTCGAAGCACTCGTCGCCTCGGTCAACGCCTACACCGACGACACCTCGGACGGCATCGCAAACAACTTCAGCCGGGCCGAGCACGTCGACTATTTCGCGGGCGCGGCGCGATTTATTTCCTCGCGCGAGGTGGCGGTCGGCGAGCATCGCATCAGCGCGCCGGTCATCATCATCGCCACCGGCTCGCGTCCGTTCATTCCCGCCATCCCCGGCCTCGCCGGGACGCCGTACATGACCAGCACCGAGGCATTGCGTAACCGCGCTTTGCCGCGCCACCTGATCGTGCTTGGCGGCGGCTACATCGCGGCCGAGCTGGGCGGGGCTTATCATGGCTTCGGCAGTGAGGTCACCTTTGTAGCCCGTGGCGACATCTTGAGGCGCGAAGATCCGGAGATCGTGACGGAGTTTCTGCGCGACTTTTCCTCGGACAAGACCCTTCACACCCACACCACCGTCGATGAAGTAGCGCACGACGGCCAAAACTTTCACCTGCGCTGCCGCGACCGCGAGGGACACAGCATTAACCTGACCGGCGACGCCCTGCTGGTGGCTACCGGAGTCGTTCCCAACACCGATGAATTAGGTTTGGAGGCGGCGGGGGTTGAGGTCGATCAGCGTGGCTTCGTTCGCGTCAACGATCACCTCGAGACTACCGCGCCCGGTATTTTCGCGCTGGGCGATGCCGCCGGGAATTACTTGTTCCGCCATAGCGTCAACTTCGAGGCCGAATACTGGGTCAACGCGCGCTTTCTCGCTCCGGAGCCTTTCCCGATAGAATATCCACCGGTGCCCAGCGCGGTCTTCACCCATCCCGAGATCGCCTCGGTAGGCCTCACCGAGCCGGAAGCGCGGGCGGCGGGCATCGATTATCTCATCGGCCGGGCGGCTTATCCCTCCTGCGCCATGGCGGTCGCGCGCGGACTGGAACACGGCCTGGTCAAAATGATCTTCGCGAAGGATTCCGGCCGCCTGCTCGGCGCGCACCTCACCGGCGAGGAGGCCTCCACCATGATCCAGGAACTCGTCCTCGCCCTAACCCACCGCCTCACCGCCGCCGCCATCTACCGCCAGATCTACATCCACCCCGCCTTCCCCGAAGTCATCCGCAACGCACTCCGCGACGCCCTCCGCCAGCTCGACCCGCGGGGCGCGGTGGTGTTTTGAGTGGTCAGTATGATTGACACACACTCAACCCTGACTCCAGATCTCGTTCCGGACGAAGGGTGTTCGGTGTTCGGGGGCGGGCCAATGCGACCATCGGCATCAACAGCATACACCTCCCGGAATCCAACCCCAAAGACCCACCCTCAACTCTATACACATATGTTAACAGCAACAAATTTTCTATGATTGGTGAACGAAATAGCGGATAAGTACCACCAGCGAGCAGCGTAG